>DATMMH010000062.1:0-4859 GCA_035569855.1 Candidatus Dormiibacterota bacterium | reverse complement strand
GTGTGGATGTCGCGGAGGCCGCCCGCCGATTCCTTGACGTTGGGCTCGCCCATGTACGGCGACCCGCCGAACTTGCGGTAGCGCTGATCGCGC
This sequence comes from Candidatus Dormiibacterota bacterium, assembly GCA_035569855.1. Lineage (GTDB taxonomy): Bacteria > Methylomirabilota > Methylomirabilia > Rokubacteriales > CSP1-6 > CAMLFJ01. Next base: position 4,766 of record DATMMH010000062.1, on the reverse strand, counting down.
TCGGTGAGCGTGGTCTCGAGGAACTGGGCGAAGTCCTTCTGGTAGACGTTCTCGGCCAGGACCTTCCGGAAGCGATTGAACAGGCGGCGGTCGCCCACCAGGAAGCGCGCCTGCTGCATCGAGGTGCGGCTGGGGAAGTCGGTGCGCGCCATGGCCAGGCAGTCCGGCAGGCTCCGGACCGCGTGGCCCACCTGAAGCCCGAGATCCCAGAGCGCGTAGAGCAGCCCCTGGGTCGCCCGCTGCACGTAGGTCCCCATCTCGCCGTCGTAGATCACCATCAAATCCAGATCGGAGAGCGGATGCAGCTCGCCCCGGCCGTAGCCGCCCAGGGCGACCAGGACCAGCGCGCTCGGCGTGAGGCCCTCGCGCTTGGCGTCGTCCACCGCCAGGCGGTAGAGGGTGGTCAGGAACCTGTCCATGAACGCGGCGTAGGCCTGCACCGACTGCTGACCGGAGGCGCCGCCCAGGTGGGCCGCGCGGAGGAAGTCCACGTTGGAGGCGAGATGCTGGCGCAGCACCTCGAGCCTCAGCCGGCGCCGTCGCTCTGCGCGCTCGGCTGCGCTGCCGTCGAATCCCTTGTCGGCCTGCGCTTCGACCCGGCGGACCTGTCGAAGCAGTTCCGCGGACATGGCGAAACGGTAGCGTGTAGCAACAAGAAAGTCAAACTTGGCGCCAACTTGTGTCGCAGTTACAATGACGCCCTATGCGGAAGCTCTGGCGGAGCGTGCTGGAACAGGTGACACCTTACGACGCCGGCAAATCACTCGAGGCGCTGGCACGGGAGCTGGGGCTCGACAGCGTGCTGCGGCTGTCGGCCAACGAAAGCGCGCTGGGTCCCTCGCCTCAGGTGATCGAGGCCATCCGTCGGGAAGCGCCACGCGTGCATCTCTACCCCGACGGCGGGTGCACCGAGCTTCGCCAGGCGATCGGGGCCGGGCTCGGCATCTCGGCCGACTCCATCGTGGTCGGCAACGGCGCCGACGAATTGCTGGCCATGCTGGCGCGCGCCGCGTTCGATCCCGGCGACGAGGTCGTCGTGCCCAAGCCGGCCTTCGAGCCTTACGGCACCGAGGCGACCCTCTCGGGCGCGGTCGTGGTGTCGAGCCCGCTCCGGGGCTACGACCAGGATCTCGACGACATGCTCGGCCGCGTCACCGCCCGCACCAAGTGCGTGATCCTCTGCACGCCGCACAACCCCGCCGCCACGATCATCCGTCGGGGCCCGCTCGAGCGTTTCCTGGATGCGCTCGGGAGCGATCCCCCGCTGGTGATCCTGGACGAAGCCTATCGGGACTTCTGCGACGACCCCGACACGCCCGACGGCGTGACGCTGCAGCGCCGCTACCCGACGCTGATCTCGCTGCGAACTTTCTCCAAGATCGCGGGGCTCGCGGGCATGCGGGTGGGCTACGCGCTGGCGCGGCCGGAGCACATCGAGCGGCTGAACCGGGTGCGCGCGCCCTACAACGTCAACCGGCTGGCCCAGGTCGCGGGGGTCGCGGCCCTGGCCGACCCCGCGCACCTCGAGCGCACGCGCCGCGTCGTGCTGGAGGAGCGGCCGTGGCTGCAGGCCGCGCTGGCCGAGCGCGGGGCGCCCTCACCACCCTCTCAGGCCAACTTCGTGCTCGCCCGGGTCGGAGAGCCGGTGGACCGCGTGCGCACCGCTCTCTTCAAGGCGGGCATCCTGGTGCGCGACGGGGCGGGCGTGGGCTTCCCGGGCCACCTGCGCATCGCGGTGGGCACCGCGGAGCAGAACCGACGCCTGCTGGAGGTGTGGGATGGGACCCGGAGCCGCCCCTAGCGGGGCTGACCGGCGCGGCCGCGGAGCTGGCGCTCGAGCTGCGTGATGCGCTGCTTGGCGATCGCGCCTTCGGTCCGAAGCTTCTCGGCCTCGGCGTAGACCTTCTTCAGCTCGGCCGAGAGCCGGTCGGCGCGGTCACGGGTCTCCACCCACTTGCCCCACAGGGTCACGCTCAGCACCACCAGCAGCAGGCACGAGCTGATCAGGAGCCACGGGCGCCGCTGCCGCATGCGGCGGGCGATGCGCGAGGCGACGGTGGCGGTCGCGGGGAGCGTCATCCCTTCGGGTCTCATGCTGGGAAGCCTACCACCCGGCTCTGCGCCCGGCCAAGATTTGCTCGGGATCTGCTAGAGTGAACCTCGTGCAGACGGGACTGCTTTCGCGCTTCTTCGAGAGCGTGACGCGGCAGGCCTTCGGTGACCTGGCGATCGACGACACGCCCGCCCTGCGCTACCTGACCGACCTGCTGACCCGCTTCGTTCGCACGGAAGCCCTCCGCACGGTCCGCGAGCTGCCCGGCAAGCGCCTCGACAGCGTGGCTGACTCGCTGCTGGCCATCCAGCGCGTGTGGGAGTGGGATTCGCCCGAGTTCAATCCGGGCGCCGAGCGAGCGCTGCGCCGGCAGATCGGGGACTACACCCTGTTCATGACCGGGATCTTCCGGGACTACGTGGAGCAGCTCGCGGTGACCGGCTATTACGAGCACGAGGGCCGCTGCGCCTACCGCTTCGTGGCCGAGGCGGCCCGCGCCCGCTCCGAGGCCGAAGCTCCACTGTATCGCCGCCTGTCCGACCGCTTCGAGCTCTACGCCGGCGCGCTGACCTATGCCCGGAAGGTGTACTTCCGAGCCGAGCGGGTGCCGGCCGGAGCCTGGCCCGCCGATCCGCTCTTCCGCGCGCTGCTGAGCGAATGACCGCTCCCGCCTCCGGACACGAGGCGGCGACATGCCTGGCCGCCCTCGAGGACGCGCTCGGCCGCGACGCGCTGCCCGCGCTCTCGCAGGTCGGCGCCGACGCGCTCGACGCGGCCCTGCGCGCGCTCGGCAAGCGCCACGGCGCCGCCGCGGTGCCGCTGCTCGAGCGGCTCGCCGCCGCCGCGCCCGGCCGCGAGCAGCGCCGGGCGGCGCGCCGCGCGCTCTACCGGCTCGAGCAGTCCGGGATGAGGCCCGCGCGGACCCCCGCGGTGACGCCCACGCGGCCGGTGGTCACGCGCGAGGCCGAGCAGCCGGTGCGCGCCTGGCTCTCCGGCATCGACGGCACCGGCTCGCGGGCGGCGTGGATCCTGTTCGAGGGGGGACTCGGTGGCGGGCTGCGCCTCTGCTCGCTGATCCTGAACGACGAGGCCGGCATCATGGACGCGGCGGGCGGGCCGATCACCCGCAAGCGTCTCGACGCCGAGCTGCGCACGCTTCGCGAGAGCCAGAAGCTGCCGTGGGTGGAGGTGGATGGCCGACGCGCCTGCGCCCTGGTCGCCGACGCTCTCGCGCTGCACGAGCGCCTCGGCACCGTGCCGCCGCCGGAGTTCGCGCGGTGGCGGAAGAGCGTCCTGGCCCAGAAGCGGCTGGCGCCGGCGGAGACGGGTTCCGAAACTCCATCCAATGCGGGGGCCCCGAAATGGCCCCCGCACTCCCCCAGCCGCGGACACTCGTCGCCGGATCTTGCTGACTCCGCGGCGTTGCTCGATCTGCCCGAGCTGATGGGGTGGTTCGTGGAGCCGGGGCGAGTGCAGCACGAAGCGCTCGCGCTGCTGCAGGCGCGCGAGAGCCGGCTCGTGATGTCGGATCAGGTCAAGGCGGAGCGCGAGGCCGCCATCGTGGATGGCGTGATCGAGGCGCAGTTTCCCCTCGCGGCGCGAGAGCGGTGGGCGGCGAGGCTCCGGGAGATGGCCGACATCTTCCGGATGACGGGCCGCGACGAACCCGCCGCGATGACCGCTCAGGTGGCCGCGGCCCTGGCCGACGCCGAGCGGCCGGCCACCGGCATCCCATTCGTACGCGCGCTGGCCGCGCGCGGGCTCGAGATGGCCGCCGAGGTCGCCCTCGGGCGGGCGCGCCTCGACGACGTGAGCCGCGCGCCGTCACGTCGCGCCCGCTCATGATCCCCGGGCTGCGCGTCGGCCACGTCACCGACCGGGAGCGCCTCACCGGCTGCACCGTGATCCTGAGCGATGCGCCCGCGGTCGGCGGCGTCGAGATCCGCGGCTGGGCCTGCGGCGTGCACGGCCTCGACTTCCTCGACCCACGCCATCTCGTGCCCACGCTCGACGGCATCGTGCTGGCCGGCGGCAGCGCCTTCGGGCTCGAGGCCATCTGGGGCGTGATGCAGTACCTGGAGGAGCGCGGCGTGGGCTTCCGCACCAGCCAGACGGTGGTCCCGCACGTGGCCGGCGCGATCCTCTACGACCTGGCGGTCGGCGATCCGCGCGCCCGCCCCGACCGCGCCATGGGCTATCGGGCCGCGGCGGCGGCCCGGCCGGGTCCGGTGGAAGAGGGCAACGTGGGCGCGGGCACCGGGGCCACCGTCGGCAAGCTCCACGGGGTGGCGCGGGCCACGAAGGGCGGGCTCGGCTGCGCGGTGGTGGAGTGGGACGGCGTCCACGTGGGCGCGATCGTCGCGGTCAACGCGGTCGGGGACGTGCGCGATCCGGAGACCGGCCGGCTCGTGGCGGGCGCGCGCGACCACGCGGAGGGCCGGCGGCTCATCGACACGCAGGCCGCGCTCGCCGCGGGGGTGCCGCGGCCCGCGTTCCGGCCGGTCAACACCACGATCGGGCTCGTCGCGACCACCTCGGCGCTCGACAAGACCCAGGCCGCCCGCCTCGCGGGGCTCGCGATGGCGGGATTCACGCGCGCGCTGTCGCCGCCCCACCTCGACACCGACGGCGACACGTTGTTCTGCCTCTCGGTGGGCGGCGCGCAGGCGGACGTCGAGGCGCTGGGACGGGCGGGTGCCGAAGTCGTGGCCCG
>DATMMH010000061.1:0-5367 GCA_035569855.1 Candidatus Dormiibacterota bacterium | reverse complement strand
CCCCTGCTGCTCATGTGGATCAACGAGCCCGAGCCCTATCGCCAGGCGCTCGAGCGCGCCGGGCTCGGCCCACGCGTGGAGACGGTGCATGTGCCACTCGCCGAGACGCCGGCCGACGAGCTGCTCGCACGCTGCGAGGCGCTGCTCGCCTTCCGCCCGCGCGCGGGGATCCTTCCGAAGATGCCCCGGCTCCGCTGGGTGCAGACGCTGACCGCGGGAATGGAGGGCTGGCTGGCGCTGCCGGATCTGCCTGCCGGCCTCATCTTGAGCTGCGCGCGCGGCACCCATCGCGTGCAGATGCCCGAGAACATCCTGGGCGCGCTCTTTCATCTCACCAAGCCCTACGCCGGGATCACGATCGACCAGCGCGAGCGGCACTGGCGGCGCCGGGTCTCGGAGACGCTGGCCGGCAAGACGCTCGGCATCCTCGGCCTGGGAGCCATCGGCCAGGAGCTGGCGCGGAAGGCGGAGGCGCTCGAGCTGCGGGTGATCGGCACCCGGCGCCGGCCCGAGCCCCTGCCCCACGTGGCGCGCGTCTACGGGCCCGACGGCACGGACGAGGTCCTCGCCGCCTCCGACTTCGTGCTGCTGCTCCTGCCGGTGACGGCGGAGACGCACGGCTTCATGAACGCAGCCCGGCTCAAGCGCATGAAGCCCACCGCGTACCTCCTCAACTTCGGCCGGGGCGAGCTGGTCGCCGACGCGGACCTGGTCGAAGCGGTCCGAGCCCGCACCATCGCGGGCGCGGTGCTCGACGTCTTCACCACCGAGCCGCTGCCCGCCGAGCATCCGTTCTGGGTGACGGACGGCATCACGGTGCTGCCCCACATCGGCGGGCTCCATCCCGAGCGCGATCACATCGTGGCCGAGCTCTTCACCGACAACCTGGAGCGCTTCCTGGCGGGCCAGCCGCTGCGCGAGCCCGTCGATCGCGCGAGGGGCTACTGACGCGGTGAGCCGCTCGCTCGGGCCGGCCCTGCCGCCGGACCTGCTCGCGCGCTTCTCGCAGGCGGATCTGCCGTCGCTCCTGGGGCGCGGGATGCCCTTCGTGACCCTCGGCGCCGACGGCTCACTGCACCCGATGCTCTGCACCTATCTCGAGTGGCTCGCCGTGGACGCGCGGACGCTGCGCCTGGCCATCAACGGCGAGAGCCGCAGCGCGCGAAACCTGGAGGCGAGAGGGGTGGGCACCCTGCTGCTGATCGAGCCCGGGCGCACGATCTACATCAAGACCCGCGCGAGCGGCCCGGCGCTCCGGCTGGGCCGGCTGGCCCGCTTCAGCCTGGCCGTCGAGGACGTGCTGGAGGATACGCCTGACGAGTCGGAAGGCGACGTGCGGATCGTCAGCGGGATCACGTATGCTCCGCCGCCGGCGCTCGACGACGCCTGGGTCAGAGAGGTGCTCGCGACGCTGCGCGCGTAGCCGCCCGAGGCGGGCGGCCGCTAGACCTCGAGCAGATCGGTCCCCACCACCAGCGGGCCAGCATAATGCTTCCGCGCGGCCGCCTCCAGCTCGCGCGGCTCGGAGCCCGGCATCAGGTGCGTGACCGCGAGCTTGCGGGCCCGCGCGCCCGCGGCCACGCGCCCCAGCTCGTCGGGCTGGGTGTGGTACGAGGCCAGATCGCGGATCTTCTCCTCCAGCGTCGGCCAGCCGCAGCCGGGATACCAGGAGGTCTTGGCCATCTCGCAGCACTCGTGGATCAGGCAGTCCACGTCGCGGCTCCAGCGCATCAGGTTCTCGCAAGGCCGCGTGTCGCCCGAGATCACCACGGTGCGGCCGCCGCCCTCGAAGCGGTAGCCGAAAGCCGGCTTCACCGGGTCGTGCTCGACCAGGAACGCGCTCACGGTGACGCCGCCCGCCTCCATGACCCGCCCTTCTTCCACCTCGGTCACCGTCACCGCGGGCGGCGGGCGGTCGTGCATGTGCGAGCGCCGCACCTCGATGTCCCAGTGGAGGTAGTCGAGCAGCTTGTCCATCTGCCGGCGCGTGCCGGCCGGCCCCCACACCTCAAGCGGCGCGTTCTGGCCCACGATCCAGCGCGTGATCAGGAGATGGCCCAGGTCGATGACGTGGTCGGAGTGGTGATGCGTGATGAACACGCGCGGCCAGTCGTAGGGCCGCACGCCCGCCTGCACGAGCTGGACGCCGACGCCGGAGCCCGCGTCCACCAGGAAGCGCTCGTCGCCCAGTGCGAGCAGCGTCGAGGGCCCGCGCCGCTTGGGGTTGGGCGGCGGCGAGCCGGTGCCGAGCAGGGTCGCCTTCATCTCAGCGCGCCTCGGCGGGCAGGCTGCCCGCGAGCTCGAACTGCGGCGCCACCCGCTCGATCTGGCGGCCGCCCGAGCGGAAGAAGCGCGCGACCTGCTCCTGGGCGGCCCGCCCGATGGCGTGCCCCTCGGGAAACGCGGTCCACGTGAGAAAGCCGTGCGGGTCCTTGAGCCGATCCGACATGCCGGAGACGAGCATATCGTGCCGGTAGAGCGATGACACGGGCTGGAGCTGCCCCGCCTCCAGCAGGGCCAGCGTGGTGGGATTGGGCACGGTGAGATCGCCGACCGCCCACTGATACAGCACCGCCTTCGGCGCCACCCCGGGAAGCGGCGCCTGCCTCAGGTACGGCGCAAAGGCGACGGGGTTGGCGCTCTGGGTGATCCACTCGGCCCGGTCGAAGTAGGCCTGGATGTCGAGCGCGCCGGGCGCCGGGGCCCGGACCGGCGCGGCGCCCGGCAGCGGGATCGACTCGATGAAATCAGTCTCCCCGTTCATCAGGGGCGGCCGTCGCTGCTTGAGCTGCTCCATGACGAGCCCGCGGAAGACCGGCGACTGCCGCGCGATCTCCACGATGGGCCCGCCCGCCACGTTGAGCACGCCGATCCGCACCAGCGGATCCACCGCCATCAGCAGGGTACCGTAGATGCCGCCGAAGGACTGGCCGACATAGTAGATCCGCTCGCGGTCGAGATCGACGCGGCCGTCGCCGTCGACGTCCACGCCGCGCCGGATCGCGCGAACCAGCTGCATCAGGTCCGCGGTGGTCTGGCGCAGCCCGTCGCGATTGCTGATCAGCGCCAGCGGCGTGCCCCCGCGCGTGCCGACGCCCTCCGTGGAGCGGATGCGACCGTCGCCGTCCTGGTCGATGCCGCGACCGCCCGCGGGAAGGCTGATCGGCTCGCGGCCGCTGCGCAGCACGGTGAGCGTACCGTCGGGGCCGCCGCCGTGCCCCACCACGTTGATCGCGACGGTGGCGAAGCCGAATCGCGCCAGCGTGCCCGCCACCGCCATCGGCACCAGATGGCGATCATTGCCGAACCCGTGGCCGAAGATCGCCACCGGCCAGCCGTCGGGCGGCCGGGTTCCCGCCGGAAGGAACACGGTGACGTCCACGTCCTCCGCGCCCTGCACCGCCGGCATCTCGGCCCGCGTCGCGGTGGCCGGGATGCGGCGGTCGCCGGTGAGGAAGGACTTGCTGGCGAAGCGGCCGAAGGCGATCGTGCGCACGTCCGTGGGCGGCACGAGGAGCAGCGGGAGCTTGACCGGCTCCTCGAAGCGGGCGGCCGGATCGGTCGAGACCTGCCGGCGCACCTCGATGCCGTCCAGCTCCACGCGTGCGTAGGCCGAATGCGACCCGCCCGGGCCGAGGACGAAGCGCAGCGAGGGCGCGTGCGCGGCGTCGACCGCCGCGCGCATCTGCTCGAGCCCGGCGGTCACGCTCTGGGTCGTGAAGACCGAGACGGCGGCGACCTCTCCGCGCGCCACGCCGAGGGCCTTGAGCCGCTGGAACACGAGCCCCTGAGCGGACACGCCCTGGGCGGCCTCGGTCAGCTGCGCTCCGGCCGGCGGCGGCGTCAGCGGCTGGCCGGCATCGTCCTGGATCTTGGTGGTCAGCACCAGGGCATAGCGGCGGTCCTGGAGCAGCGTGCGTGAGGGGCGCGCATAGAGGGTCTGGCTCTCGGGATCCCAGACCAGCTGAGCCAGCGCGATCGGCGACGGCAGCGGCTCCGACCAGAGCGGCAGGATGAAGGCGGAGGCGCGCGTCACGCTCTCGAGCCCGATCGGGCCGGAGAAGCGCATGGCCACCCGCGGGTTGACGCTGAAGCCGTCCAGCTCGTTGATCAGCCGGGCCTCGTCGCACCCCGAGGGATCGGCGCCGCAGTCCGGCGGCGGAAGCGCCACCCGGCGCCCCGTGAGCTGGCGGGCGTCCTGGACCGTGAGGCGATCCGAGGGGAAGAGCGCTTCCACCTCGACGGCCCAGGCCGGAGCCGGGAGCCAGCCGGCCACCGTCGCGAGCGAGACCGCGAGCGCGAGGTGGCCGGCGAGGCGCCCGACGGGCCGGCGCACCGGCCTAGCGCGGCGGCTGAGGCGGCTGCTGGGGCGACGGCTGGCGCGGCGTCGGACCCGGCACCACGCGGCGAGGTGCCCGCGGTCCGGCCTGATAGGCGCCCACCTTCACCGCGACCTCGGTCTCCTTGCCCTCACGCATGAGCGAGATGCGCACGATCTTGCCGACCGGGGTGCTCGAGATGATCCGCTGCAGGTCGGGGGGGCCTTCCACCGGCGAGCCGTCCACCGAGAGCACCACGTCGTTGGCCCTCATGCCGCCCTGATCGGCGGGCTGACCGGCCACCACCTGGCGGATCAGCACGCCCTTGGCCTCCTTCAGCCCGAACTTGGCGACGTCGTCGTCCGGCACCTCGGCGATCGTGACCCCGAGCCAGCCCCACTCGACCTTGCCTTTCTCGGCGAGCTGAGGCAGCAGCGCCTTCACCAGGTTGACCGGGATCGCAAAGCCGATGGAGCCGTTGACCGCGGCCATGCTGTTGATGCCGATGACCTCGCCGGCCATGTTCACGAGCGGTCCCCCCGAGTTGCCGGGGTTCACCGCCGCGTCGGTCTGGATGAACTCGAACCCGGGTGTGGCCACCTGGAGCGGGGCGCCCTTGCGGCTCACGATGCCGAACGAGACGGTCTGCTCGAGGCCGAAAGGATGCCCCAGGGCCAGCACGAACTCGCCGACCCGGGCCCGGTTGGAGTCGCCGAGCTGCGCCACCGGCAGGCCGCTCGCCTCGATCTTGAGCAGCGCCAGGTCCACCCGCTCGTCGAGGCCGATCAGCTTCGCGTCGAAGCGACGTCCGTCGCTGAGCCGCACCTGGATGCGCTCGGCGTCGCCGACCACGTGGGCGTTGGTCACCAGATAACCGTCCTCGCGGATGATGAAGCCCGAGCCCGAGCTGCGCCGCTCGTCGGGCGCGTTCGGCGCATTGGGCTGCTGCTCCTGCCCCTCCTGCGGCTCGACCGCGCGCCGCACCCGGATCTGCACCAGCGACGACTTCAGCCGCTCGGAGAGATCGTGCATGAAGTCGTTGAGCCGC
>DATMMH010000060.1:0-4723 GCA_035569855.1 Candidatus Dormiibacterota bacterium | reverse complement strand
TCGAGGGCACCTCGATGCGCGACGGCTGGGTCGAGACGCGCTTCAAGCCCGTCGACGGCCGGGAGGATCGTGCCGGTGGCGTGGTCTGGCGCTGGCGCGACGCCGACAACTACTACGTGGCCCGCGGCAACGCGCTCGAGAACAACGTCGTCGCCTACAAGATGGTCGCGGGCCGCCGCACCGATCTCACTCCCGTCGGCGCGCCGCCGGGCACGTACGGCATGCCGGTGCCGGTGGCCACCGCCACCTGGCATACGCTCCGGGTCGACTTCGCGGGCAACGAGTTCGTCGTCACATTCGACGGCCGGCGCCTCTTCGCGGCGCGGGACGCGACGCTCCCGGACGCGGGCGCAGTGGGGATCTGGTCCAAGGCCGACAGCGTCACCGAGTTCGACACCTTCCACTACGAGGGCACCCCATGAGCACATCCGACCGGATTCTCTTCGTCTGCCTCCACGGCGCGGCCAAGAGCGTGCTCGCCGCCGCTGACTTCTCGCGCATGGCCGCCGAGCGCGGCCTCGCGGTCACCGCCGACGCGGCGGGCACGGAACCGGATCCGGAGATCGCGCCCGTAGTGCTTCGGACCTTGCGGGCCGAAGGCCTCGACTTGACTGGCCAGCTCCCCAGAAAAGTCACGCCGCATGATGTCGCCCGGGCCGCCCGGGTCGTGGCGTTCGGCTGTGACCTGGGCGATGCGGCGTCGGCGACGACCCGCGTCGAGCAGTGGACCGACGTACCCGCGGTGAGCGAGGACCTGCCGGCCGCCCGGGCGGCGATCCGGCGGCATCTCGCCCGCCTGCTCGACGAGATCGCCCCGATGGGAGGGCAGCCATGAAGTGGGTCACCCGGCGCGAAGGCGCCCTGCCCTTCGAGGTGCCCGGCGTCGAGCTCGGGCATCACGGTGATCACTGCTCGTTCGACGCGTTCCTCCGGAAATACGACGTGACGGACCCCGCGCTCGGGGTGCTGGCCGAGATCGTCCGAGGCGCCGACACCGACGCCCGTGACCTCGCCCGGGAAGCGTGGGAACTCTACGCGGTCGCGAGCGGCTTCCGCGAGATCAGTCGCGACGACTTCGAGAACATGGCGCTGCAGCTGCCGGTCTACGACGCCCTCTACGCCTATTGCCGGGCCGCGCGCGCGTGAGCCGCGACGGCCGCCTGGTCTTCATCGCCAAGACCGCGCGGACGTTCTGCTACGGCTTCCTGGGCGTGCTGTTCCCGGTCTACCTGGCCGAGCGCGGGATGGGCGCGCGGCAGATCGGGGTGGCGGTCACCCTCACGCTGCTCGCGAGCGCGGCCATGACGTTCGCGGTGCGCCGGCCCGCCGAGCGCTACGGGGCGCGCGCGGCCTTGCTCGCCCAGGCCGGTCTCATCGTCGTCTCGGCCCTCGTGTTCCTGGCGACGGAGCAGCCCTGGCTGATCGTCGCCGCCGCGATGGTCGGGAACCTGGCGGTCGGCACCGGCGAGACCGGCCCCTTCCTGACCCTCGAGCAGGTGGCGGTCACACGCGCCACCTCGCGCGACCGGCTGACCACAACACTCAGCCTATACAACCTCGCGGGCTACGGCTCCTCCGCCCTCGGCGCGGCCGCGGTCGGGCACGCGGGCGTCTCATCGCGTGTGCTGTTCGTCGTCTTCCTGCTGGGCGGCCTCGTCCAGCTCGGGGCGTACGGCCTGATGCGTCCCGACCCCGGCCCCCCAGCGAGCGCTCGCGGCGGCGCCGCGATGCCGTCGCGTCCGCTCATCCATCGGCTCGCCGCGCTCTTCGCGCTCGATTCCCTGGCCGGCGGCTTCGTCCTCCAGAGCCTGATCGCCTACTGGTTCTACACCCGTTTCGCGATGGACCTCGCCGCGCTCGGCTGGACATTCTTCGGCGCCCAGATCCTCTCCGGACTCTCGCTGCTCCTGGCGGCTCGTCTGACCCCGCGCCTGGGCCTCGTCAACACCATGGTCTTCTCACACCTGATCTCGAACCTCCTGCTGATCGGCGTGGCCCTGGCGCCCACGGCCGGGCTGGCGGTGGCACTCCTGCTGTCGCGGCATCTCCTCTCGCAGATGGACGTGCCGACGCGCCAGACCTTCCTGATGCTGGCGGTGCAGGACCACGAGCGGGAGGGCGCGGCCAGCCTGACCAACGTGAGCCGCACGCTCGCCCAGTCGGTGAGTCCGGTGCTGACCGGCTGGCTGATGACGAGCGTGTCGCTCTCCGCTCCGTTCTTCCTGGGCGGCGGGCTCAAGATCGTTTATGACGTACTGCTCTACGCCACGATCCGCCACGTGCAGATCCCGCGATCGGGCTCGCCGCGGTAGGAGGCGAGTCCGGGACCGACTCGAGGAGAAGCCGGGCCCGCGCGGCTCAGCCGCGCGGGCGCCCGAGCATGCAGGAGAGCTGGTAGCGGTGGCGCGCCACCCACGCGTACAGGCGGGGAGCGAAGATCTCGACGCCCGGAAGCCGGAAGATCCCCGCCAGCCAGCGCCAGCCGCGCAAGCGACGAAGAATCTCGGGTATGGCCGCGTGCCCCGCGAGCACTCGCCCGTCGGGTAGGATCAGCTGCATCGCCTCGAGACAGCTGCGCTCGCTCATCCACGGGTATCGCTCGCGCCGTTCGGCGGCCTGGCAGGGCAAGAACTCGAAGCGGCCGCTGACCGCGCGACGCGACATCCACGAGACGCCGCCCCGGCAGAGCCCGCAGGCCCCGTCGTAGATCAGGACGGCACGCGCAACGTCGGGCGGCGACTGAGGCTTCTCGACCCAGGACCTCATCAGCGGCATTGTACGCCCAAGACGTCACCGGTAGGCGCACGGAGGCACGGAGGTCCTCCACGGGCCCTGCGTCAGGTGCCCACCGGGCGCGAACAGACGGAGCTGCTCGGCCGGCAGGGCCACCCGCACCCGCCGGCCGCGAATCGTCAGGAAGTACCCCGCGCGGGCGCCATCCACGCCCAGGCGCCGGAGGTCCTGCGCGTCTCGGGGAAGCGTTCGGCGCCGCTCTGCGACGAGCCGGCGCGCCGCGGTGGGACCGATACCCGGCACACGCAGCAGCAGCTCGTACGGGGCGCGCTCGAGCGCGACCGGGAACTGCTCGGCGTGCGCGAGCGCCCACGTCGTCTTCGGATCCTGCTCGAGCGGGAGGTTGCCATCGTTGCCGTAGACGAGCTCCTCCACGCGGAACCCGTACTGCCGCAGGAGATGCTCCGCCTGATAGAGGCGCCACTCCCGCGCGGCCGGGGTCGGTGAGAGCCCTTCCATCGGCGTCCCCTCCACCGGCTGGAAGGCGCTGAAGTGCGCGTGGTGGAGCAATCCGCGGCGCTCGAGCCCGCCGACCACGGTCAGGATCTCGCGGTCCTGCTCGCCCCGGGCGCCCACCACGAACTGCGTCGTGGTCCCGGCTGCGGCGATGCCTTCTCGTCCCTCGAGCCGCGCGGCGCGCGAGAGTGTGCCCGCCAGCACCAGGTTCGGGAGCAGATCGCCGGAGTAGTTCTTCTCGGCCGCCAGCCCTCGCACCACTGCGTCGTTGGGTCCCTCGAGGTTCACCGACACCCGCGTGGCGAGACGGGTGGCCTCGATCACCTGCTCGCGCTCCGCCCCCGGCAGGAGCTTGACGTGCACGTAGCCCGCGAAGCCCTCGCGCTTCCTCAGGATCTCGATCGCCGCGAGCATGCGGTCCACCGCCCGGGGAGCCCGACCCGGGACGCCGGAGGTGAGGAACAGGCCCTGCGCCACGCCCGCTCGGTGCGACTCCATGAAGGTGCGCGCCACCTCCTCGGGCGTGAGCGCGGTGCGCTTCACCCGCCCGCCGCAGAAGGTGGGGCAGTAGCCGCACGAGAGCGAGCAGGCATTGGTCTGCATCACGCGCATCAGCGTGGTGGTCCCGCCGCCCGGCAACCGTACCGGCCTGATCCCCACCGGGCCCTCGTTGAGGCGCGGCCGTCCGGGCAGTCCGGTCTCCCGATCGTCGGCGGCGGCCTCAGCAAGGATTCGAAAGCGCTGCGCGCGGTCCACGAAGTCTACTCAACATCAGACGAGTCTTCTGGTCAAGACGCAATGCGGTAGAATCCCGGCCATGAGCCCAACACGCTTATCGTTCGCGGTGCTCCTGGTAGCGGCCGCGGGATGTGCTCGGGTGCCCGGCCAGGAGGTCCCCGATGTCCGGACACCGCTGGTGGTGGTCAACGAGATGCTGAGGCTCGCGTCCGTAACTGCCGACGATGTCGTTTTTGATCTCGGATCCGGCGATGGCCGCATCGTCATCGCGGCCGCCCGGGATCGGGGCGCCCGCGGCGTCGGGTTCGAAATCGACCCGGCCCTGGTGGATCAGGCTACCAATCGCGCGCGACGCCTGGGGCTGGCCGATCAGGTGAGCTTTCGCCAGGACGATCTCTTCCAGGCCGACCTACGAGCGGCCACGGTCGTGACGCTCTACCTGTCGCCAGACCTCAACCGCAGGCTCCGGCCGAAGCTCCTGAGCGAGCTGCGCCCCGGCTCACGAATCGTGTCGCACGCCTTCGATATGGGAGATTGGGTACCGACACGCACGCTGCAGGTGTCGAGCAACGAGGGGACCCACACGCTGTACCTGTGGGTCGTGCCGGCGAGGTGAGTCGCCCTCTCCCTCTCCCCCTCTCCCCCTCCCCCGCTGATGGGGAGAGGAGGAGCGGGCGAGCATCGGTCTTAGCTGCCGGTGACGGCCTTGACGGCGTCGTGGGTCACCGAGACGAGG
>DATMMH010000059.1:0-5639 GCA_035569855.1 Candidatus Dormiibacterota bacterium | reverse complement strand
TTCTCGGTTCCGGCGTCACCCCAGCGCGGAGCCTCGATCTCGCCCTTCTCGGTTCCGGCGTCACCCCAGCGCGGAGCCTCGATCTCACCCTTCTCGGTTCCGGCGTCACCCCAGCGCGGGGACTCGATCTCACCCTGCTCGCCGGTCGCGTCACCCCAGCGGATCAGTTGCGTCTGGGCGCGCACGCTGTTCACCGACGCAGCCGGGCTCTCGGCGCTCGCGGATGTCCTGACGACCCCCGGCAGCGTGGTACCGATTCCCGTCCCCACCAGCAGCGACAATCCCACGGTCAACCATGTCTTTCGATTCATCGCCTTTCCTCCCTACTGCCCATTGGGTAACTGCTTTCTACCCTTGAGACGGGAACCCCGGACGCGGAGACGCCACTTCGGCGCAATTCAGACAAGAATCTGACAAGGGTCTTTGTTGTCCCGTTAGAGACGCAAGAATGTGCAAGTACAATGGAACCTTCCGCGCTCCACCGACGTCTCACTCTATGAGGGCAACTAACGAGCGAAGGAAGAGTGAACAACGTCGCCGAGGACCTCGCTCTGCTTCACGGGGCCTTCGGCGCCGGATCCTAGCGCTTCGTCACGTCTGCAGAGGACGGGAGCTCGGCCGCCGTCCAGCCGCCGCCGATCGCCTGGACGAGCAGGACGGCGGCGGCCATGCGCCGGCCGCGGATCTGGATCGCGGTGACCTCGTCGGTCAGCGCGATCGTCTGGACGGTGATCACGTTGAGGTAGCTGACGGTGCCTGCCTTGTACTGGTCCGTGGTCAGGTCCACGGATTTCTTCGCCGCCTTCACCGCGTCGTCCTGCACGCCGTTCTCTTCCTCCAGGACGCGGAGAGCGGCGAGGTTGTCCTCCACCCCCTGGAACGAGGTCAGCACGGTCTGCCGGTACGTCGCGACGGTGGCGTCGTAGGCGGCGCGGGCCGCGTCGGTCTGGGCGTGCCGTAGCCCTCCATCGAACACGGTCTGCGAGATCCCCGGCCCGACCGACCAGAAGTGACTCGCGGCTGTGAACCACTGGGCCAGGCTCGAGCTCTCGAAGCCGCTCGATGCATTCAGGGTGATGGTGGGATAGAAGGCGGCCACCGCGACCCCGATCTGGGCGTTGGCGGCGGCGACCCGGCGCTCGGCGGCGGCGATGTCCGGCCGCCGCTCGAGCAGCTCGGACGGCACCCCGACCGGAATGGCCGGCGGGGTGGCCGCGAGCGGCGCGGGGGGCAGCGTGAAGGTGGATGGCGCCTGGCCCATGAGGATCGCGATGGCGTGCTCGAGCTGCGCGCGCTGGACGCCCACGTCGATCGCCTGCGCCTGGGTGGTCTTGAGCTGAGTCTCCGCCTGCACCACATCGTCCTGGGACGCCACGCCGCTCGCGAACCGATCCTGGGTCAGGCGGAGGAACTTTTCGAAGGCGGAGACCGTGTCGTCGAGGAGCTGCTTCTGGGCGTCCAGGGTGCGCAGCTGGAAGTAGTCCTGGGCCAGCTCCGCCTGGAAGCTCAGGCGCGCTGCCTCCAGGTCTCCTGCGCTCGCCTGGGCGGCGGCCCGGTTCGACTCCACCCCGCGGCGGATCCGTCCCCAGACGTCCAGCTCCCACGAGAAGTCGAGGCCCAACGAGAAGTCCGAGCGGGCGCCGCCCGAGGATCCTGACGATCCCGACGTCCCGGTGGATGTCGCGCTGCTCGCGGACGTGCCGCTGGACGATCCCCCGGTCGACCCGAACACGAACGTGGTCGATTGACGCGACCGCGTGTAGCCGAGCGCGGCCGTCACGGTCGGAAAATACGCGGCGCGCGCCTCGCGCACGAGCGCCCGGGCTTCCCGGTACTGGGCCTCCGACACCGCGAGGTTCTGGTTCGAGATGCTGACGCGCGCCTCGAGGGCGTTCAGCTCCGGATCGGCGAAGATCTCCCACCAGGAGCCGCGGGCCATGCCGTCCCGAGGGTGGGCGATCTTCCAGCCGTCGAGCTCCTTGTAGGCGTCGGGGCTGATCATCGATGGCCTCACGTAGTCGGGCCCCACGGTGCAGGCGCTCACGAGCACGAGCAGCGCCGAGGCGAGAGCGACCGGGCCGCCGAGGCGCCCGTAGACCGTCCGGCGCCTCATGGCTCCAGCGCTTCCGGGGCCGCGGTGGGGGCCAGCGGCCGCCCATGCCGGGCGCGCCCGCGCGCCCACCACAGCCGTACGCGGTCGAGGTAGAGGTACACGACCGGCGTCGTGTAGAGCGTGAGCGCCTGGCTTACAATGAGCCCGCCCACGATGGCGATCCCGAGCGGCCGCCGCAGCTCGGACCCGATGCCACGCCCGAGGGCCAGCGGCAACGCGCCCAGCAGCGCGGCCATCGTCGTCATCATGATCGGCCGGAAGCGCAGCACGCAGGCCTGGTGGATCGCCTCCGCCGGGCTCTTGCCCTCGGCGCGCTCGGCCTCGAGAGCGAAGTCGATCATCATGATCGCGTTCTTCTTCACGATGCCGACCAGGAGCAGGATACCGATCAGGGCGATGACGGTCAGATCGCTGCGGCACGCCAGCAGCGCCAGGAGCGCGCCCACCCCGGCCGACGGCAGCGTGGACAGGATGGTGAGCGGGTGGACGTAGCTCTCGTAGAGCACCCCGAGGACGACGTACACCGCGAGGAGCGCCGCCGCGATCAGCCAGGGCTCGCTGGCCAGGGAGGCCTGGAAGATCTGGGCGGTGCCCTGGAAGCTACCCTGGATGGAGGCGGGCAGCCCGAGCGGGCGCACCGCGGCCTCGATCGCGGTCACCGCGTTTCCCAGCGCGACGCCCGGCGCCAGGTTGAAGGTCAGCGTGACCGACGGGAACTGCGCCTGGTGGTTCACCGCGAGCGCGGTCCGGGTGGGCTCGTACCGGGTGAACGCGCTGAGCGGCACCATGCCGCCGGTGGCGGACGGGAGGTAGATGTCGCCGAGCGTCTCGGGGCGCTGCCAGAAGCGCGGCTCGACCTCCATCACCACGTGATACTGGTTGAGCGGGCGATACATGATCGCGATCTGGCGCTGGCCGAAGGCGTCGTCGAGCGTGTCGTCGATGAGCTGCGGGGTGATGCCGAGGCGCGACGCGGTGGCCCGGTCGATCACCAGCGACGACTGCCGCCCCCTGTCTTGCTGATCGCTGCTCAGATCGACGAGCTGCGGCAGCGCGCGAAGGCGCTCCGCGACCCGCGGCCCCCACGCGTCGAGCTCCCGGACGTCGTCCCCCTGCAGCGTGTACTGGTACTGCGCGTTGCCCATGCGCCCGCCCGCGCGGACGTCCTGCACCGCCTGGAAGAAGGCGGGGGCCCCCGGCACTCCCGCCACCCGGCCCCGAAGCCTCGTGATCACCTGGTCGGCGCTGACCTTCCGCTCCGCGAGCGGCTTCAGCATGACGAAGAGGCGCGCGGTGTTGGTGGCGGTGCTGGGCCCGTTGCCCTGGCTACCCGTGAATCCCACCACGTTCGCGACCGCCGGGTCGTGCCCGACGCGGTCCACGATCTCGGTCAGCTTGGCCTGCATCGCCTGGAACGAGATGTCCTGTGCCGCCTGAATCGCCCCCTGCAGCCGGCCCGTATCTTGTTGAGGAAAGAAGCCCTTGGGCACCGCCCAGAACAGGTAGCCGTTCAGGGCGACGGTCATGAGGGTCACCGCGAGCACGCCGCGCGGATGCCGGAGCACCCACGACAGGCTCGTCTCGTAGCCGCGCCGCATCCACTCGAAGGCCCCCTCGCTCGCCCGGTAGAGGCGGCCGTGCTCGCCGCCCGTCTCCCGAGCCAGGAGGGTGGCGCACATCATTGGGGTGGTGGTGAGCGATACCACCAGCGAGATCGCGATCGCGGCGGAGAGCGTCATCGCGAACTCCCGGAAGAGGCGGCCCACCAGGCCTCCCATCAGGAGGATGGGCGTGAACACCGCCACCAGCGAGAGGCTGATGGCCAGCACCGTGAAGCCGATCTCCCGGGCCCCCCGGAGCGCGGCCTCGAGGGGCGAGAGACCGGCCGTCCGATGCCGCGCCACGTTCTCCAGGACGACGATGGCGTCGTCCACCACGAATCCGGTCGCGATGGTCAGCGCCATGAGCGACAGGTTGTCCAGGCTGTAGCCGAGCACGTACATCACCCCGAAGGTCGCCACCAGCGAGACCGGCACCGCCACCGCGGGAATCAGGGTGGCCCGGACGGATCGCAAGAAGGCAAACACGACGAGCGTCACCAGGAGCACCGAGATCACCAGCGTCAGCTCGACGTCGTGCAGCGAGGCGCGGATGGTCTGGGTCTGGTCCATCACCACCGACATGGTGATGGCCCGCGGGATCGCGGCCCCGAGCTCCGGCAGCAGGCGGCGCACCCCGTCGACGGTGTCGATGATGTTGGCTCCCGGCTGGCGGAAGATCACCAGCAGCACCGCGGGCCGGCCGTTCGCCAGCCCGGTGGTGCGGACGTCCTCGACCGAGTCCTCGACGCGCGCCACGTCGGAGAGCTGCACCGGCCGACCGCCGCGGAAGGCGATGATCACCGGGGCATAGTCGGCGGCCCGGAGGAGCTGATCGTTGGACGCGATCTCCGAGGCGCGGGTCTCGTCGCCCAGCTGTCCCTTGGGCCGATACTGGGTCGTCGCGGCGAGCGAGCTCCGGACCGTCTCGAGCGCGATGCCGTAGCGGTTGAGCGCGGTGGGGTTCATCTCCACCCGGACCCCCGGCAGCGAGCTGCCGCCCACGATCACCTGGCCCACCCCCGGCAGCTGGGACAGCTTCTGCTGCAGGATGCTGGAGGCCGCGTCGTACATCCGGCCGCGATCGAGGGTGTCCGAGGTAAGCGCCACGATCATGATCGGCGCGTCGGCCGGGTTCACCTTGCGGTAGCTCGGGTTGTTGGGCAGCGCGGGCGGCAGGTAGCCGCGGGCCGCGTTGATCGCGGCCTGGACGTCGCGGGCGGCGCCGTCGATGTTGCGGGACAGATCGAACTGAAGCGCGACGCTCGTCGAGCCCAGATAGCTGGTCGACGTCATCTCGGTGAGCCCCGCGATGCGGCCGAACTGCCGCTCGAGCGGCGCCGCCACCGACGTCGCCATCGTGTCCGGCTCTGCACCCGGCAGCGTCGCGCTGACCTGGATCGTCGGGAAATCCACCTGGGGCAGCGGCGCGACCGGCAGCAGGCCCCAGGCCAGGATCCCGCTCAGGGCGAGGCCGATCGTCAGCAGGGTGGTGGCCACCGGCCGCTTGATGAAGGGCGCGGAGATGTTCATGCCGGATCTCCCGGCTCCCGCCGGAAGCGGCGCGCGAGCCGGTCGAAGGCGAGATAGATCACCGGCGTGGTGTAGAGCGTGAGGAGCTGGCTCACGATGAGCCCGCCCACGATGGCGATGCCGAGAGGCCGGCGCAGCTCGGAGCCCACGCCGCGGCCGAGGGCCAGCGGCAGCGCGCCCAGCAATGCCGCCATCGTGGTCATCATGATCGGGCGGAATCGCAGGAGGCAGGCCTGGTAGATGGCGTCACCGGGGCTCTGACTCTGCCCGCGCTCCGCCTCCAGGGCGAAGTCGATCATCATGATCGCGTTCTTCTTCACGATGCCGATGAGCAGAATGATGCCGATCAGCGCGATGACGCTCAGCTCCTCCCGGCAGACCAGCAGCGCGAGGAT
>DATMMH010000058.1:0-11237 GCA_035569855.1 Candidatus Dormiibacterota bacterium | reverse complement strand
ACCTGAACCTGACCGAGATGTGCCAGGCCGCCATCGAGATCGGCGCGGTCTCCTCGCTGCCGCTCATCCTGGACGGCGCCTGCGGCTACGGCGATCCCATGCACATGCACCGGACTGTGGGCATGAGCGAGGCGGCGGGCTTCGGGGCCATCGAGATCGAGGACCAGCTCGTGCCGAAGCGGGCGCACCATCACATCGGGATTGAGCACATGATCCCGGCCGAGCTGATGGCGGCCAAGGTGCAGGCCGCGGTGAGCGCGCGGCGCGACCCGGACTTCCTGATCATCGCGCGCACCAACGCGATGCGGGCCAGCACCATGGACGACGCGCTCCGGCGCGGCGAGATCTACCGGAAGGCGGGCGCCGACGTGCTGCTCCTGTCGATGGCGCACACCCCCGACCAGCTGCGCGCGATCGGGGAGCGCCTCGGCGGCCCGCTCATGCACCTGACCGGGCGCGGCGGCCTCGCCGGCCTCGGCATGACGCTCGCGGACCTTGGCGGGCTCGGGTTCAAGATCGTGGCGGATCCGTCGACCCCGCTGCTGGCCGCCTACGCGGCCTGGAAGAGCGCGTACGAGGATCTGGCCGACGGCTTCGGCGCCGGCCGGCCCGTGCGCGACTGGGCTCCGCTCGAAAAGGACATGCTGCGCGTGATCGACATCGAAAAGCTCCTCGCGATCGAGCGCGCGACGGTGGAGAAATAGCTCCGGCCAGGAATGTAAACCGCGCCCTCGCGAGTGGCGTATACTGGGTGCCTCGGTCGCAAGATCCGAGAGGAAAGGATCCCCGTGCCCCGAACTCCCACGAAGTCGTTCAACTGCCACGTGGTATCGGAAACCGTATCCATCTCGCTCCGTCGTCGCCAGTCGCTGGGGGGCAACGGGAAGCTGTTCGTCCGCTGCAGCGAGCTCGAGTGCCAGCACATCGACACCAACGAGCCGCCCTGCCCGCTCACGCTCGCGCTCTTCGAGGCCGAGATCGCGGAGCGGATGAGCCAGCGGGCCGAGTAGCCGGCCCAGCTACCCGTCGAAATTCCTCGCCGGTGGCGAGGGCGCCGTGTATGCTGTAACCACTGCATCAGCAGACCGCGTTTCCCGTCCTCTTCCGCATCGTGGGGCGCGTCAAGATCATCCGCGGAAGACTGCAACGGGCCCGGCTGTGCCCGAACGAGGTTACCTGTCCCATGTCGTTTGCCGATTTCCAGCTTCACCCTGACTTGCTCCGCGGCGTCGCCGCTCTGGGCTTCGCGGCCCCCACGCCCATCCAGCGTGACGCCATTCCCCCGGCCCTCGAGGGCCGCGACGTGCTCGCCTGCGCCATGACCGGCAGCGGCAAGACCGCTGCGTTCATGCTGCCGATCCTGCAGCGCCTGATCGGCCAGCCCCGCGGCACCACGCGTGTGCTCATCGTGGCGCCGACGCGCGAACTGGCCGCCCAGATCGACGAGCATCGGCGCGAGCTCGGCCGGTTCACCCGCGTGGACGGCGCGGCCGTCTTCGGTGGCGTGGGCATGGGTCCCCAGGAGCACGCCTTCCGCCGGCACGTGGACATCCTGGTCGCCACGCCGGGCCGGCTGCTCGATCACATGCGCATGCCGTACGCGAAGCTCGACGGCCTGCAGGTGCTGGTCCTCGACGAGGCCGACCGCATGCTCGACATGGGCTTCCTGCCCGACATCCGCCGCATCCTGAAGCAGCTGCCCGCGCGGCGGCAGAATCTCCTGTTCTCCGCCACGCTCCCGGCTCAGATCGTGACGCTGGCCCGGGACATCCTGCGTGATCCGGTGGGCATCCAGGTGGAGCGTCCGGCTGCGCCCGCGGTGGGCATCACCCACACCGTGTACCCGGTGCCGCAGGAGCTGAAGTCGGCGCTGCTCGTCGAGCTGCTGAAGCAGCCCGGCACGCGCAGCGTGCTCGCCTTCACGCGCACCAAGCATCGCGCCAACCGGCTGGCCGAGTACCTGGCCAAGCACGGCGTGAAGGCCGACCGCATCCACGGCAATCGCAGCCAGCCCCAGCGCACCTCGGCCCTCGCCGGCTTCAAGGACGGGCGCTTCCAGGTGCTGGTGGCCACCGACATCGCGGCGCGCGGCATCGACATCGATGCGCTGAGCCACGTGGTCAACTTCGACGTGCCGAACGTGCCGGACGACTACATCCACCGGGTAGGGCGGACCGCGCGGGCCGAGGCGCTCGGCGACGCGCTGACCCTGGTCTCGCCGGACGAGGAGACGGACCTGCGCGGCATCGAGCGCGCGGTCGGGACCCGGTTCCCGCGCACGAAGCTCGCCGGCTTCGACTACTCGCGCCGGGCCGGCGACAAGCTGGAGATCCCCCTCGCCGAGCGCATCGCGGCCATCCGCGCGCGCAAGGCCGAAGACCGCCAGCGCGCCCGCGTCAACGCCGAGCGCCGCTCCGCCCACGCGGGCCGCTTCGCACGCTAAGCATGTGAGCATGGGGTCAGGTCTTGCACTCCGACACTTGCCGAAATGCAAGACCTGACCCCACTGCAGGCTGCTCGCCGCGGGCGTAGCGGGAGAGGGTCTCGCCGATCATCGGGCTCAGGGCGAAGCCGTGCCCGCAGAAGCCGGCGGCAACGAGGAGCCCGTCGATCGCGGGAACCGGGCCGATCACCGGAAGGTCGTCGGGGGTGAAGGCTTCGAGCCCGGCCCAGCTCCGGGCGAGCGCGTGGCCGGCCAGCGCCGGGTAGACCGCGCGGGCCGTCTCGAGACTTCCCTTCACGCTCCCGTCCACCACCTCGTAGCGATTGCCCGCGTGGTCGGTGACGCGCGCGGGCCAGCCGCCGCCGATCAGGTACGCGCCGTCGTCGAGCTGCTTGAGGCTCAGCCGGTGCTCGAAGGCGCCGATCACCGGGGTGAGCGCGGCGGGCGCGGGATTGGTGAGGAGCATCTGGAGCGGACGGGTCTCGAGCGCAATTCGCACGCCCACGCCGTCGAGCAGCGCGGTGGTCCACGCCCCCGCGGCCAGCACCGCGACGTCGCAGGCCTCGCGCCCGCCGTCGCTCCGCTCGACCGCCACCACGCGCCCGCGCTCCACCACCAGCCCCTTCGCGCCCACGCCTTCGTCCACCAGGGCGCCCCGTCGCCGCGCGGCGGTCGCGAAGGCCCGCACGGTGGCCATCGCGTCGGCCTGCCCGTCGATCGGGCAGTGCACGCCGCCCCGGCAGGAGGGCACGATGCCGGGCGCGAGCCGTCGCGCCGCCATGGCGTCGACCAGCTCCACCGGGACCCCGTCGGCGCGCTGCCCGACCACCCAGGCGGGCACCGCGTACCAGGCCGGGTCGTCGAGGGCCACGCGGAGGCCGCCGCCACGCCGGTAGCCGGTGGGCGCCTCCAGCTCTCGGTCGAGGTCGGGCCAGCGGGCGAGGCTCGCCAGCGCCAACTTCCGCTCCGCGGGGTCGCGCCCCATCGCGCGCACCCCGGCCGCGCTCGCGCCCGAGGCGGCCGCGCCCACCCGATCGCGCTCGAGCACGGTGACCCGCACGCCCGCGTCGTCGCGGCGCAGGTGAAACGCGGCGCTCAGTCCCATCAGCCCGCCGCCCACGATCACGATCCGCCGCGCCATGAGGACGCAGTCTAGCATTTACGGCGGCGGCCGCGGCGGCACCCGCGGCGGCGCCCACGCCCACCCCGCGGCCTATCAGAGGCCCGCCGGGAAGTGTTAGCATGGCTCCGTCATGGGCCTCATCATCGCGATCGTCGTTGGCGGCGTCATCGGCTGGCTGGCGAGCCTCATCATGAAGACCAACGCGCAGATGGGGCTGCTCGCCAACATCGTGGTGGGCATCGTGGGCTCGGTGCTGGGGCACTTCCTCGCCGGCATCCTGGGCATCGCGGCCTTCGGCTCGCTCGGCAGCTTCATCATCTCGCTGGTCGGCGCGGTGATCCTGATCGCGATCCTGCGCGCGATGGGTATCTTCCGGTAGGCCGGCGTGACACTCTCGCGATGAGGCCGGCGCGCGGCCGCACCGTCTACGAAGCCCCCCGCCCGCCCGCGGCGCCCGGCGAGACGGTGGTCACCAGCACCTGCGGCCACAACTGCGGCGGCCGCTGCGTGGTCAACGCCCACGTGCGCGACGGGCAGATCGTGCGGATCAGCACGGACCCGCGCAAGTGGACGCCGGAAGAGGCGCCGCTGCACGCCTGCGTACGCGGCTTCGGCCAGCTCGAGCGCCTCCACCACCCGGATCGCATCACGCATCCGCTGCGCCGCACCGGGCCGCGCGGCTCCGGGCAATTCGAGCGCATCGGGTGGGACGAGGCGCTCGACCTGGTGGCGCGCCAGATGTTGCGCATCCGGGCGGCCCACGGGCCGGCGGCCATCCTCGACTGCTCGCGCACCGGCAGCCTCTCGATGCTGCACAGCCGCTCCACCGTCAAGCGCCTGCTCCACATGTTCGGGGGCTGCACCGAGCTCTGGACGAACATCTCGGCGGAGGCGGAAGTCTTCGCGGTGCGCCACACCTACGGGGCCAAGGCCGACTACAAGAGCGCGGGCCGCGAGCCCACCGACTACGTCAACTCGCGCCTCATCCTGATGTGGGGCTGGAGCCCGGGCGACGGCACCTTCGGCACCGGCACTCTGCAGTACCTGAAGCTCGCCAAGCGGCGCGGGGCCCGGATCATCTGCGTGGATCCGCGGCGCACGCGCACGAGCTGGGAGCTGGCCGACCAGCACGTCTTCATCCGGCCCTCGACCGACACCGCCGCCCTGATCGCGATGGCCCACGTGATGGTGACGGAGGGGCTGCAGGAGCAGGCCTTCCTCGACCGGCACGTGCTGGGCTTCGACGAGGCGCATCTGCCTGCGGGCGCGCCGGCGGGATCGTCGTACCGCGCCTACCTGCTGGGTGAGACCGACGGGGTACCCAAGACGCCGGAGTGGGCCGCGGCCATCACCGGAATCCCGGCCGCCACGCTCCGCATGCTCGCGGTCGAGCTCGCCACCACCAAACCCGCGGCGCTCCAGACCGGCTACGCGCCGGGCCGCACGCTCTACGGCGAGCAGTTCCACCGCGCGGCGTACGCGCTCTGCGCGATGACCGGCAACGTGGGCGTCCCGGGCGGCAACGCGGGCACCAGCAATGGGGCCACCGGCCGCTGCGGCATCCAGGCGCTGCCCACCGGCGAGAACCCGACCGGCGCGCGGGTATCCTCGCCGCTCCTCGCCGATCTCCTCGAGCGCGGCCGGGCGGGCGGCTACCCCGCCGACGTGAAGATGATCTACTCCTGCGCGGGCGATCTCTTCAACCAGCTCCCCAACGTGAGCCGGATCGTGGCGGGCGCGGAGAATCTCGAGTTCATGGTGGTGCACGATCATTTCGTCACGCCCACCGCGCGCTACGCCGACGTCCTGCTGCCCGCGACCACCTTCTGGGAGCGCAACGACGTCCACACTCCGTGGGCCGGCGCGGGCCACTACGCGATCTTCATGCAGCAGGCGATCCCGCCGGTCGGCGAGTGCCGGAACGACCTCGACATCTGCGCGGCCCTGGCCGAACGGCTCGGGATCGTGGGCTACAACGACAAGTCGGAAGACGAATGGCTGCGCGAGCTGACCCGGCACGCCATCGACGACTACGACACCTTCCGCGCCAAGGGACTGGCCCGTCTCCCCGCTCCGGAGGACGCGGTGGCGTTCGCCCGCGAGATCCGCGATCCGGAACGGTATCCGTTCTCCACCCCGTCGGGGAAGATCGAGCTCTACTCGCAGTCGATCGCCGCGAAGCCGGACCCGTACGGCCTCGGGCCCATCCCGGCGATCCCGACCTGGATCCCGGAGCCCGCGGACCCGCTCCACCCGCTACGGCTCATCACGCCCAAGTCACGGGCGCGCACGCACTCGATCCACGACAATCAGCCGGTGCTGAGCCGGGCCGACCGCGACGACCTGTGGATGCACCCGGAGGACGCGGCGGCCCGCGGCGTCGCCGACGGCCAACGGGTGTGCGTGTTCAACCACCGGGGCCGGACGCTGATCCCGGTGCGCGTCACCGATCGCATCGCGCCCGGTGTGGTCTCGATCAAGGAGGGCGCGTGGTTCTCGCTCGACGCGCTCGGGCGCGATACCGCCGGCTGCTCCAACCTGCTGACCCCGGATCGCTCCTCGCCCGCGGGCGCGACCCCGTTCAACTCCTGCTTCGTCGAGGTCGAGCCCGCCGGCTAGCGGGCCCAGGCGCGGCCTAGCGAGGCTGCGGGCGCGCCGGGATCAGGCTCAACCGGACTCGCGTCGTCCAATCCCGCACCACCTGGGTGATCACGACCGCCGGCTCGTACCCGGGCGCGGTGAACGTGAGGGTGTGATTGCCCGCGCGCGCATCTACCGGCCACGCCTGCAGGTCGTTCGCCACGCCGAGCAGCACCCCGTCGAGTCGAACCTCGGCCTGCATGGGCTGGGCATTGATGTCGAGGGTCCCGCCCGGGCTGTAGCCCGAGTATCCGTAGACGGAGTGGCCCATGAAGTAGGTGCTGCTGTCGACCGCGATGGCGCCGGTGGGCGCGCCGGCAATCAGCGCGAGCGTCAGGGCCAGCGTCGGGGCCACCGAAGGGATCAGCGAGAGCGGGCGAACCGACATGACAAACCTCCTCGTGCGCGGTGCTCGATCAGGAAACACAGCGGAACTTGGCGAACACGTACGGGTAGTGGGCCTGGAACCAGTTTCGGAAGCTCGGACGGATGATCTCGTCGGCGGTGGCCCAGGACCCGCCCTTCAGCACGTAATGCTTGCCGTCGAAGAAGTCGGCGGAATAGCCCTCGTACCCGGGGATGTTGGCGGTGAAGCCAGGTAGCCCGGCGAACACGGTGTTGGTCCACTCCCACCCGTCGCCGACGAGGTCCTGCACCCCCCAGGCACTCGCTCCCTCCGGATGCGTGCCCACCGGGGTGGGCGCCCAGTGGCGGAAGCCGAAGTTGCCGCGCCGGTCCGCCGGCCCGGCCTCGCCGAACCCGAGCGCCGCGCGCTGATACTCCGCCTCGGTGGGGAGCCGCTCCCCCCGCCAGCGCGCGAAGGCGCGCGCCTCGGCCAGGCTCACGTAGACCGGCCAATCCGCGACGTCCTCGAGCGGCAGCCGGTCGAAGAGCGTCCGATACATCCAGCGTCCGTCCAGCAGCTCCCACACCATCGGGTGCTCCATCGCCTCGTGGCCCCGCCACACCAGGTCCTCGTCGCTCCACAGCTCCGAGCGGCGGTAACCGCCGTCTTCGACGAAGCCCAGGTACTGCCCATTCGTGATCGGGGTGCCGTCGATCCTGAAAGCCGGCACCGCGACCTCCGTCAATGAGAATTCATTGTCCCAGCCAAACGGAAGATCTTCGAAGCGCGCACCGATCCCGGCCGGACCGGCCGGGATCTCCACCTTCCCCGCCGGGCGACCCGAGGTCTTGACGTACTGCGGCAACCAGGCCGGCCTCACCTTCTGCTCAAAAGGGAGGCGCTGGAGCATGTAGAGCAGGGTCTCCTGATGCATCAGCTCGTGCTCGGTGACCATGGAGAATACGCGACCGTCGCGAGCCATCAGGTGGGTGGGCACGCGCGCGGCCACCGCGTCTACCGCGTCGCGGACGGCCGCCCGCGCGCGGTCTCGATAGGCCACCACCTCCTCGACCGCGGGCCAGCGATCCGGCACGTCGGGATGGTCGTGGCACCGCGTGGGATCGTCCACGTCGGGATCGATCCCGCGGGAAAAGAGCTCGTCGAAGGCTCCGTTGAACGGCGGCCGCTCGAGCAAGGCGCCCCCCACGTGGTTCCACGCGAAGGCGGGCAAGTGCCCGAGATAGAAGATGAACGGGTGGCGCAGCGCGATCGGCTGCGCGAGCCAGCTCGAGGGCGCGAGGAGGCCGAAAATCCGATCCGTGCGCGCCCACGCATCGCTCAACCGGTCTATGGGCATCTCAACCATATGACAACCTCCGCCTCCGGTAGTTTCTTCTCCCGCTTGCGTTCCGACCGCGTGGCGTCTAGCTTGCAGCAGGACGATGCCATGCGCTACCTCATCGACGTACATAGCGACGAGCGGACCCGGCAGGAGCGCCTCGAGGAGGACGTACGCCGGGGGCTGACCGCCCGGCGGAAATCCCTGCCTCCGAAGTACTTTTACGACCGCGCCGGCTCCCTGCTCTTCGAGCGCATCACCGAGCTGCCCGAGTACTACCCGACCCGCACCGAGTCCGCCCTGCTGGCGGAAATAGTACCCGAGCTGTTCCGGGAGTTTCTTCCCGATGAGATCGTGGAGATCGGGGCGGGCTCGGCGGAGAAGACCCGGCGGATCCTCGACGCGGTGAGCGCGGGCGGGCGCCCGGTGCGCTACGTGCCGCTGGATGTGGACCGCCAGACCCTCGAGCCGAGCGCGGCCCGGCTGCTTCGCGACTACCCGCGGCTCCGCGTGCACGCGGTGGTGGGCGATTTCGAGCGCGACCTGGCCCACGTACCGCCTCCGGCCGGGCGTCGCCTCGCGCTCTTCCTGGGCAGCACCATCGGCAATCTCGACGAGCCGGCGCGGCGTCGCCTGCTCGCTGACCTGCGCGGGCTCTTGCCCGACCACCGCGACCGCCTGCTCCTGGGCGTGGATCTCGTGAAGGACGTGAAGATCCTCGAGGCCGCGTACGACGATAGCGCGGGCGTCACCCGCGACTTCAATCGCAACATCCTGCGCGTGATCAACCGCGGGGTGGACGGCGACTTCGACCCGGAGGCCTTCCGACACCGCGCGTTCTACAACGAGGCGGCCGCGCGCATCGAGATGCACCTGGTGGCCGACTCCGCCCAGCACGTGAAGCTCCGCCGCCTCGGGCTCGACATCCGCTTCCGGCCGGGCGAGGGCATCTGGACCGAGAGCTCGTACAAGTTCACGCGGGACCACGTGGAGCGCATGCTGGCCGAGACCGGCCTCGCGCTGCACGAGTGGCACGTGGATCCGTCGAACTATTTCGCGCTGGTCTGGGCTAGGCCCGTCTGATGGCGGGTGACGGCGCGGCCTATTCGCAGCCGACGCCGAAGATCCTCTACATACACGACGACTTGACCGACGAGCTGTCCCGGCGCGAGGCCGCGGACGCGCCCGCGATGCGCCTCGCCCGCGATCTCCTCGCCGCGGTCGCGCGCGATCCCGAGCGGGTGCGGGTCCTGACGCTCGGAGAGCAGCTCGATCGGGTGATCGCGCAGGGCGACCATCCGCCGTTCGCGATCGCGATCGGGATCGACGGCGCCGGGCAGCGGGTCGCCGAGACGCTCCACGCGCGCACCGGTTGGTTTCCGCGCATCCGGCGGATCGACCTCGCGCGCGAGGAGGACGGCCGGGGCGGCTACCGGCTGATGACCCCCGAGGGGCGCGGGCTGGCCACGCAGCTCGACGGCCTCGCCGACTGTGTCTCGGTGGCGGTGGTGGACGACACGGTGTTCTCCGGCCTCACCATGCGCGGCGTGATCGAGGCGCTGCCCGCATCCCTCCGGGCCCGTACCCACGCCTTCTGCCTGCGCGGCGTTGCCGACTCCATCGCGACCGTGGCCGCGCGGTGCCCGATCACCGCGGGCGTGGCCGCGTCGGGGCGGCGGCTGGAGGACGTGAGCTTCATCAACGCGAGCGGGCTGGTGCGGCGCATCGCGATTCGCCGCCTCGGCCAGGCCCCGCTCGCCTTCTTCGACCGTCCGGAATGGATTCGCGCGTGGTTCCCGGCGAGCCACGCGACCGTGCTGAGGCTCTGCCGCGAGCTGAACGTCCGGCTCGAGCCGCTCCCGTCCTCCTCGCCCTCGGCTCCCTAGAACACCTCACCCGCGCAGGCCGCGCGGGATCGCCACCCGGTCCAGCAGCTCGAAGAGCGCGTGGAAGCCCAGGGCCATCAGCGCGGCTGGCGCGGCGCCGGCCAGGATGGTAGCGGTGTCGTCGAGTGCCAGGCCGCGCACGATCAGCGCGCCGTAGCCGCCCCCGCCGATGAAGGCGGCCAGCGTGGCGGTGCCCACCGTGGTCACGGTGGCGGTCTTGATCCCGGCCATGATCGCGATCGCGGCCAGCGGCAGGTCGATGCGCACGAGCCGGCGGATCCAGCCCAGCCGTAGCACCCAGGCGATCTCGAGGAGCTGTCGGTCGATCGCCACCAGCCCCGCGTGGGTGTTGCGCACGATCGGCAGCAGCGCGTACGCGGTGAGCGCGACCAGCGCGGGGCCCTTGCCGATGCCGAAGAGCGGGATCATGAACATCAACAGGGCCAGCGCGGGCACGGTCTGGAGCATCGCGACGACGGAGAGCTCGAGCTGCCCGACCCGCCGGGAGCGCGCCGCCACGATGCCCATCGGGACGCCGAGCACGATGGCCGCGCCCACCGAGATCAGCACCAGCACCAGGTGATCGACGGTGAGGGCGGCGATCTCCGCGAGCATCGCCCGGTGGGCGGACCCGCCCGCGGCGGCCTCGATCCCGCGGCCGCCGAGAAACGCGGCGGCCACCTCCGCGATGCGCCGGCCGTCCAGGTCCACCATCGCGTTGAGCTGCGCCATGCGCCGGTCATCGAGCCGGCCCTCGAGGGCCTCGCGCAGACGAGTCCAGGTGCGCGGAAAGCGCTCGGTCATCGCCCGTCGGGCCAGCAGCACCGCGGAGTAGTCGGGAAAGAAATGCCGGTCGTCCCGGAGCAGCCGGAGGTGCAGGCGCTCGAGCTGGCCGTCGGTCGAGAAGACGTCCATGACATCCACCTCGCCGCTCGCGACCGCGCGATAGGTCAGCGCGTGCTCCATCACGTCGACGCGGGAGACGGTCACCCCGTAGCGCGCGCGCAGCCCCGGCCAGCCGTCGTCGCGCTCGAGAAAGCCCGAGCTGAACGCGGCGCGCAGCTCTGGATGACGTCCGAGATCGCCGATGGTCACGAGATTGAGCCGATCGGCCAGGTCCGCCCGCACCGCGAGCGCGTAGGTGTTGGCGAAGCCGAGCGACCCACTGACGGTGAGCCCGTGCGGCGCGAGCCGGGCCCGGAGCGCGTCGGGCGTCTCGAGCGCGGCATCCTTCAGGATCACGCGGGCCAATGTGCCGGTGTACTCGGCATAGAGATCGATGGCACCCGACTCGATCGCCCGGTAGGTCACCCCGGTGCCGCCGAGCCCCGCCCGGCGCTCGGCCCGCGCTTCACCCACCTGGTCGATGATCTGGGCCGCCACCTCGGCCAGGATGTAGCTCTCGGTGAAGGACTTCGACCCGACGCGGATGACGGAGGGCTCCGCGGCGGCCGCCGCGC
>DATMMH010000057.1:0-5125 GCA_035569855.1 Candidatus Dormiibacterota bacterium | reverse complement strand
TCAGACGGTCTCCTCGAACACCCCGATGCGCCGGAACTTCTCCTGCCGATCGTCGATCAGCTCGGCCTCGGACTTGGACTTGAGCTGCCAGAGCTGATCCCGCAGGGCCGCGCGCAGGCTGGCCGCGGTGGCGTCCCAGCTCCGGTGGGCGCCGCCGACGGGCTCGGGCACGATGGCGTCGATCACGCCCATCTTCAGGAGATCCGGGGCGGTCACCCGCATCAGCTCGGCCGCCTCGGAGGCCTTGGCCGAGTCACCCCACAGGATGGCCGCGCAGCCCTCGGGAGAGATCACCGAGTAGACCGCGTACTCGAGCATCAGCACTCGGTTGCCCATCCCGATGGCGAGCGCCCCCCCGCTGCCGCCCTCGCCGGTGACCACCGCGATCATCGGCGTGGGCAGGCCGGCCATCTCCCGCAGATTGCGCGCGATGGCTTCGGCCTGCCCGCGTTCCTCGGCCCCGAGTCCCGGGTAGGCGCCCGGGGTGTCGATGAAGGTGATGATCGGCTTGCTGAACTTGCCGGCCAGCTCCATCAAGCGCAGCGCCTTGCGGTAGCCCTCGGGGTGCGGCATGCCGAAGTTCCGCGCGATGTTCTCGCGGGTGTCGCGGCCCTTCTGGTGGCCGATCACCACCACCGGCTCGCCGTCGAAGGTGGCGAGCCCGCCCACGATCGCCTTGTCGTCGCCGAAGACGCGGTCGCCGTGCAGCTCGACCCAGTCTTCCAGCAGCAGGTTGATGAGATCGAGGGTGTGGGGCCGCTTCGGATGACGGGCGATCTGGGTACGCTGCCAGGCGGTCAGGCTCGAGTAGACGCGCTGCTGCTGGCGCGCGAGCCGCTCCTCGAGACGGGCGATCTCGTCGCGCGCCGAGAGGGCATCGTCCGAGGTGCGCAGCTCCGCGATGCGGTTCTCGAGCTCGAGGAGCGGCTTCTCGAAGTCAAGCTCGTCCGGCATATTCGACGAGTATACTGCCCGGCCCGAGCAGGCCCTCCACTTTCGACACCAGCTCCGCGGCTGGCTCCACCGCCAGCTCCTTCACTCGCACCACCACCTCCTGCTCGGGCAACAGTACGTGCACGAAGAGCGGCGTGCGCCCCTCGTGCTCGCGGCAGGCCGCCTTCACCGACTCGAGCAGAGCCGGCAGCGCCTCGGCCGCCGCGCTCACCCGTATACGGCAGGCGTGGGCGTTGCCCGCCCGGCCGTTGCCGCTTCCGTTGCCGCTTCCGTTGCCATTGCCATGGCCATTGCCGGCCAGAGCGCCGTCTCCCAAGGCCTCCTCCAGTGGTTTGATTTCCTCCACCAGCACCACCCGCCCCTTGTCGCTGTCGTCGGCGCGCCCGCGCACGATCACCGGCCCCTTGTGGCGGAGCGCCCCGGCGCAGGTCCGATAGGGCTCGGGGAAGATCGTCAGCGGCACGCTGCCGTCCACCAGCTCGAGCGTGGCGAAGGCCATGCGATTGCCGCTCTTGGTCGCGCTCTCGCTGAACGCGCTCACTTGTCCCAGCAGCAGGACGCGGGCGCCGGTCGACCGTGTCGCCAGGTCGGGGGCGTTGAGAGCCCCGATGCGCCGCACCACCTCCCGATATTGTTCGAGCGGGTGCCCGGAGAGATAGAATCCGAGCACCTCGCGCTCGTAGCCGAGCATCTCCTCCTGCGGCCACTCCGGCACCCGGGCGGCCACCGGCGACACCGGCGCCGCCATGGTGTCGCCTCCCCCGAGCGCGTCGAAGAGCGAGACCTGCCCCTCTTCGCGATCGCGCTGGCGCCGCTGGCCGCCGTCCATCGCCTGGTCGAGCGCGGCCAGGAGACCGGCGCGCGTGCTCTGAAGCGAGTCGAACGCGCCCGCCTTGATCAGGCATTCCGCCACTCGGCGGTTCACCAGCCGCAGATCGACCCGGGCGCAGAAGTCGTCGAGCGAGGTGAAGGTGCCGTCGGTCTCGCGCACCTTGACGATGGAGTCGATCGCGGTCGCGCCCACGTTCTTGATCGCGGCCAGCCCGAAGTGGATCGCGTCGCCCGACACCGTGAACTGGGCGCGCGAGACGTTGACGTCGGGCGGCTCCACCCGCAAACCCATCGCCCGGGTCTCTTCCACGTACTGGACGATCTTGTCCGTCTTCTCCATCTCGGAGGTGAGCAGGGCGGCCATGAACTCGGTCGGGTAGTTGGCCTTGAGGTACGCGGTCTGGTACGCCACCACCCCGTAACACGCGGCGTGGCTCTTGTTGAACCCATACCCGGCGAACTTCTCGATGAGGTCCCAGATGCGCTCGGCCTTCTTGACGTCGATCTTGCTGGTCTTGCAGCCCGAGACGAACTTCTCGCGCTGCGTGGCCATCAGCTCGCGGTCCTTCTTCCCCATCGCCTTGCGCAGGGTGTCGGCCTCGCCGAGGGTAAAGCCGGCCAGGTCCGCGGCCAGCCGCATGACCTGCTCCTGGTAGACCATGATCCCGTAGGTCTCCTGGAGGTGACGCTCCATCAGCGGGTGCTCGTAGGCGATGGGAGCGCGGCCGTGCTTGCGATTCACGAAGTCCTCGATGAGGTCCATCGGGCCCGGCCGGTACAGGGCCACCATCGCGATGATGTCCTCGATGCGCTGGGGCTTGAGGCGCTTGAGCGCATCCCGCATGCCCGCCGACTCCAGCTGGAACACCCCGAACGTGCGCGCCTCGGTCAGGAGCTGATACGTCCTCGCATCGTCCAGGGGCAGCGCGTCGGCGTCGAGGGTGACGCCGCGCGACTCCTTGACCAGCCGGAGGGCGTCGGTGATCACGGTCAGGGTCTTGAGCCCGAGGAAGTCCATCTTGAGCAGGCCGAGCTTCTCGATCGGCCCCATCGCGTAGCCGGTGATCAGCTCGGGCCGCTTGGGGTCCTTGTAGAGCGGCACCCGCTCCATCAGGGGCTCGTCGGAGATGACCACCGCGGAGGCGTGCACCGAGGCGTGTCGGGTGCAGCCCTCCAGCGCGCGGGCCACGCCCCACATCTCCCCCACCCGCTGGTCGCGCTTGACCTGCTCGGCGAGCGGCGGGGCCTTCTCAAGCGCCTCGTCGAGCGAAATATTGAGCGGGAACCCGGGCACGAGCTTGGCGATGCGGTCGGCCTCGCCGTAGGAGAAGCCCAGCACGCGGGCCACGTCGCGGATGACCGCCTTCGCCCCCATCGTTCCGAAGGTGATGATGTGGGCCACCCGGTCGGCCCCGTAGCGGTCCACCACGTAGCGGATGACCTCGTCGCGACGGTCGTCCGCGAAGTCGATGTCCATGTCCGGCATCGAGATCCGCTCGGGATTGAGGAAGCGCTCGAAGATGAGTCCGTAGCGGATCGGGTCCACGTTGGTGATGGAGAGGCAGTAGGCAACGAGTGAGCCGGCCGAGGAGCCCCGGCCCGGCCCGACCGCGATGCCCTGGCGCCGGGCGTGGCTGATGAAGTCCCACACCACGAGGAAGTAGCCGGAGAAGCCCATCTTGGAGACGACGCCCAGCTCGTAGCGCAGCCGCTCCACGATCGCGTCGCCGGGCGAGGATCCGTAGCGGCTCGCGAGCCCCTCGAAGGCCAGGTGCTCGAGGTAGGAGTCGAGCGTGTAGCCCTCCGGCACCTGGTAGTTCGGCAGGTGGAACTGCCCGAATTGTAGATCCACGTTGCAGCGCTCGGCCACCGCCAGCGTGTTGCGGTAGGCCTCGGGCAGGTCCTTGAAGACGGCGCGCATCTCGTCGGCCGACTTCACGTAGAACTCGTTGGTCGAGAACTTCCACCTGTTGGGATCGCCCATCGTCGTGCCGGTCTGGATGCAGAGCAGCGCCTCGTGGGCGCGCGAGTGCTCGGCCTCGAGGTAGTGCGAGTCGTTGGTGCCGCAGAGCGGGGCGCCGATGGCGCGAGCGATCTTGATCGTGCCCTCGGTCACCGCTACCTGCTGCTCGAGGCCGTGCGACTGCACCTCCATGAAGTAGTAGTCCTTGCCGAAGACCTCCTGGTACCAGCCGGCGGTCTGCTGGGCCTTCTCCGCGTCGCCCGCCGAGAGCATCCGGCTCACCTCGGAGTTGAGGCAGCCCGAGAGCACCAGCAGGCCGTCGGCGTGCTGGGCCAGCAGCTCGCGATCCACCCGGGGCTTGTAGTAGTAACCCTCCAGATACGCCTTGGAGACGAGCTTCATGAGGTTGGCGTAGCCCGCGGCGGTGCGCGCGAGCACCGTGCAGTGGCTCGCGCCCTCGTATCCGCCGTCCTGGCTCGACCGCTCGAAGCGGCTGCCCGGAGCCACGTAGAGCTCGCAGCCCAGGATCGGCTTTACCCCGGACTTCGCGCAGGCGGTGTAGAAATCCACCGCCCCGAAGAGGTTGCCGTGGTCGGTGAGGGCCAGCGCCGGGAACTTGAGCGCCTTGGCCCGCTCGACCAGCTTCTCCAGGCGCGCCGCTCCGTCCAGCAGGCTGTACTCCGAGTGGACGTGCAGATGCACGAAGTCCGCGTGTTTCAGGACGGGATTACTCCCACTCGATGGTGCTCGGGGGCTTGGAGGAGATGTCGTAGACGACGCGGTTCACGCCCTTGACCTCGTTGATGACGCGGCTCGAGATCCTCCCGAGCAGGTCGTAGGGCAGCCGCGCCCAGTCGGCGGTCATGGCGTCCTGGCTCGTGACCGCCCGCAGCGCGATGACCTGCGCGTAGGTGCGGAAGTCACCCATGACGCCTACGGTGCGGACCGGCAGCAGTACCGCGAAGGCCTGCCACAGCGCGCGCTCGAGCCCGGCCTGTCGCACCTCGTCCTGCACGATGGCGTCGGCCTCACGCAGGAGCGCGAGCCGCTCCTCCGTCACCTCACCCAGCACGCGGATGGCGAGGCCGGGGCCCGGGAAGGGCTGCCGCCAGATGATCTCGCCGGGCAGCCCGAGCAGCGCGCCCAGCTCCCGTACCTCGTCCTTGAACAGCTCGCGGAGGGGCTCCACCAGCTTGAAGCGCATGTTCGGGGGGAGACCGCCGACATTGTGATGCGTCTTGATCGTGGCCGACGGGCCCCTGAACGACACCGACTCGATGACGTCGGGGTACAGCGTGCCCTGGGCCAGCCACGGGATGTGGCCGAGCTTTCGAGCCTCGTCCTCGAACACCGCGATGAACTCCGCCCCGATCGTCT
>DATMMH010000056.1:0-9170 GCA_035569855.1 Candidatus Dormiibacterota bacterium | reverse complement strand
CGTACCCGCACTGCTCGGAACGATGGATTGCTTCGCGCTGGCCTCCACGCGCACGGAGGGCGTGCCCCAGGCGTTGCTCCAGGCCTTCGCGGCGGGCGTCCCGGTGGTGGCGAGCCGCATCGGCGGCATCCCGGAGGTGGTGACCGACGAGCGAACCGGGCTGCTGGTCGAGAGCGAGTCGGTCGAGGCGCTCGCCGCCGGGATCGCGCGCGTCCTCGACGACCCGGCCGCCGCGGCCCATCGCGCCCGGGCGGGGCGCGCGCTGGTGGAGGCGCGCTTCTCGCACCGGACCGCGCTGGACCGACTCCTCCATCTCTACGACGAGCTGCTCGCGTGAGCGAGACCGCTCCGCTCACCGTGCTCCACCTCGCGGCCAACCGCTGGTGGACGGGCAGCGCGGAGCCGATCATCCGGCTGCTGGTCGGGCTGCGGGCGCGTGGCCATCGCGTGCTATTGGGCCTCATTCCGGGCGACCGCTTCGAGCAAAAGGCGCGGGAGGCGGGGCTCGATCCGCTCGCCGGACTCTCCCTCGAGGTCCGGGGCCACCCGCCCCACTTCCTCGCCGATCTCAGACGCGTGCGCGCCATCGTGCGCGCCGAGCGCGTGGACGTGATCCACGTCCATCACTCACACGATCACTGGCTCGGCCGGCTCGGCCGGCAATCGGCCGCGCTGGTGCGGACCTTCCACAACGCCCGCGCGGTGCGGCTCGGCTGGCCGACCACCGCGCTCTACCGGAGCACCGACGGGGTCATCGCGGTGAGCCACGAGATCGCGGCGCGCTGCCGCGAAGCCGGGATCACCTCCGATCGGATCGCGCGGCTGGACGGGGTGGTGGACCTCGGGCGCTTCGAGCACGCGGACGGCGCCGCCATCCGGAAGGAGTTCGACCTCGGCAGCGCCCCGGTGCTCGGCTGCGTGGCGCGGCTGGCGCCCCGCCGCGGCCACGAGCTGCTGCTCCGCGGCTTTCGTCTGCTGCTCGCCGACCGGCCGGACGCGCGCCTGCTCCTCGTGGGCAAGGGGGAGGCGCGCGCGCCGCTCGAGGCGCTGGTGGCCGAGCTGGGGCTCTCGCGCGAGGTCCGGTTCACGGGCTATCGGGACG
The DNA here is from genome assembly GCA_035569855.1 of Candidatus Dormiibacterota bacterium. GTDB lineage: Bacteria > Methylomirabilota > Methylomirabilia > Rokubacteriales > CSP1-6 > CAMLFJ01. Next base: position 8,068 of record DATMMH010000056.1, on the reverse strand, counting down.
CCGATTTGCCGGACGTGCTGCAGGCCCTCGACGCCTTCACGCTCATGGGCGCGGGTTCCGACGAGTCGTGCCGCGCGGTGCTCGAGGCGATGGCGGCGGCGCGGCCCGTCGTGGCTCGACGCGTGGGCGCGCTGCCCGAGACCGTCGTCCACGGGAGCACCGGCCTCTTGGTCGACGACGACCGGCCGGAGTCGGTGGCCGCGGCTCTGCGCGCGCTGCTCGCCGATCCCGAGCGCGCGGCCGCGATGGGCCGGGCGGGGCGCGAGCGGGCGTTGCGGCAGTTCAGCCCGGAGCGCCATGCGGAGGCTGTGGAGCAGATTTACCGGGCGTCGTTACTCCGGGGAGCCGGTCTCCGGATGCGGGGGCCCGGAAATGGCCCCCGCACTCCCCCAGGTGGCGGACCGCCGTTGGGTGGCGAGCAGCCGCGGTGAGGATTCTGCAGTTGGTGTCGTGTCGGGGCTGGTCGTCCGACGCGTACTGGGCGGCGCGCGCGACGGTGGAGCTCGAGCGGGCGGGGCACGACGCGGTACTGGTCTGCCGGCAGCGCAGCGAGGCCCGCGTCATCCGCCGGGCGCGAGAGGCAGGAGTCACCCGCATCGAGACGCTCGCGCTCTCGAGCGGCCTGGCGCCACTCTCGGACACCGCGGACCTTCGGCGCCTGGTGACCTGGCTGCCGAGCGCGCAGGTGCTCCACGTGCACCGCGGCAAGGAGCACTGGCTGGCCGCGCTGGCCAATCGGCGGTCGCCGCTCCGGCGGCCGCTCGTGCGCACGCGCCACATCGTGCAGCCGGTGCGGCCGCACGCGCTCAACCGCTGGCTGTACGGGCACGCCACCGATCTGGTCGTCACCGTGACCGAGGCGATCCGACGCCAGCTCGTCGCGAGCGGCCTGGGCACGGCCGAGCGCGTCGTCGCCCTCCCGGGCGGCGTGGACGCCGATCGCTTCAACCCGGAGACCACGCGCGCCGGCGCGGCCCGGGCCCGGGCCGCCCTCGGGCTCGCCGCCGACGTCCCGGTGATCGGGCTCGTCTCGGGCTTCCGGGTGATGAAGGGCCAGCAGACCGCGGTCGAAGCGGCCGCGCGTCTCGCGGCGGCCGGCCGCCGCTTCCACCTGCTGCTGATCGGGCAGGGGCCCTTCATCTCACGCGTCCGCGAGCTGGTCGAGCGCGTCGGGCTCGCCGAGCGGGTCTCGATCCTCGGCTTCGTCGACGACCTGCCCGCCGCGATGGCGGCCCTCGACGTGGCGCTCTACGCCGCGCTCGAGTCCGACGGCATGTCGCGCGTGCTCTTCGAGTACCTGGCCACCGGCGTGCCGGTGGTGGCGAGCCGGGTCGGGGTGGTGCCCGAGGTGCTGGCCGACGGCCGCACCGCCATGCTGGTGCCGCCCGGGGAGCCGGCCCTGCTCGCCGACGCGATCGCGCGCCTGCTGGACGACTCGGCCCTCCGGCGGGCCGTCGGCGGGGCCGGGGCCGAGCTGGTGCGCGCCCACTTCTCGGGCGCGCGCCTGGCCGAGCGGCTCACCGCGCTCTACGTCTCGCTCGACGGCGCGACCGCTCGGGCCGGCTCGTGAAGGCCTCGATCCTCTGCTTCGACGTGTCCGACAACGCGATCGGCCGTGCGTGGCTGCTCGCCCGCTTGCTCGAGCCGTTGGGCCCCGTGGAGATCATCGGCCCCTGTTTCGGCGCCGGGGTGTGGGAGCCGGTTGCCCAGGAGGCGGTGCCGGTGCGCTCGGTGCCGGGCGGCCGTTTCCCTGCCTTCGCCGCCCGCCTGCCCGCGCTGATGCGACTGGTGGAAGGCGATCTGATCTACGCCTCGAAGCCGCGGCTGACGAGCGCGGGAATCGGCTATCTCGCCCGGATCGCCAGGCGACGACCACTCCTGCTCGACATCGACGACTGGGAGACCGGCTTCTTTCTCCGTGGCGGTTTCTGGGGCACCGTGGGCCGGGCCATGAATGTATCAAATCCACGTGGACTTACGTGGACGTGGCTCATGGAGCACCTCACAGGCATCGCCGACGGCCTGACCGTCGCCTCGCGCTTCCTGCAAGAGCGCTGGGGCGGCGTGTTGCTCCCGCACGTGCGCGACACCGACCACTGGGCGCCGGAGCGCGTCGATCCGCGACCGGCGCGCGAGTGGCTCCGCCTGGGCCGCGAGCGCGTGGTCATGTTCCTGGGCACGCCGCGGGCCTACAAGGGAGTGGAGGATCTGGCCTCGGCGGTGAGCCGGCTCGGCCGGAGTGACGTGACCCTGGCCCTGGTCGGAACGGATCCCGCGTCGGAGACGGGGCGGGCGCTGGCCTCGCGCTATCCGGGGCTGCGGCTGGTGGGCCGGGTGCCCATCGCCCAGGTTCCGGCGTATCTGGCGGCCGCCGACGTCGTGGTGGTGCCCCAGCGGGCCAGCCGCGACACGCGCGGCCAGGTGCCGGCCAAGCTCTTCGACGCGATGGCGCTGGGCCGGCCGCTGATCTCGACCCGCGTGTCGATGATTCCCGAGATCCTCGACGGCTGCGGGCTCGTCGTCGAGCCCGGCGACGTGGCCGCGCTCAGCGGCGCCATCGGCCGCCTGCTCGACCATCCGGACGAGGCGCGCGCGCTCGGCGCGGAGGCGCGCCGCCGGTGCGTGCAGCGGTACAGCTTCGAATCGGCGCGCCGCGCGCTCTTCCCGCTGGTGGAGCTGGCGCTGTCGCGGCGATGAAGCTCGGCCTGATCTGCCGCCCGTTCTCCTTTCACGGCGGTGTGGAGACCGCGACCGCCGGGCTGCTCGGCGAGCTGATCCGCTCCGGCCACACCGTCGAGCTGATCAGCACGCGGCGGCAGCCCGACGTCCCGGGTGCGATCGTGCATCGCGTGCCGGTCCCCCGCCATCCGTCGATCCTGCGGCTCCTCTGGTTCGGCCTCGCCGCGAGCCGGACCGCGGCACGCCGCGGCTATCACGTGGTACAGAGCCACGAGCGCGTGCTTCGCCAGGACGTCTATCGCGCGGGTGAGGGCAGCCACCGCGCGTATCTGCAGGCGATGGGCCGCGGCGGCGCCCGGTTCGATCCCTATCACCGGCTGGTGCTCGCGCTGGAGCGGCGGATCTTCGAGCTGCGCGCGGCGCGCCACGTGGTCACGATCTCGAGCGGCGACAAGGCCGAGATCGAGCGTCTCTATCGCACGGATCCGCGGCGGGTGACCCTCGTGTACAACGGCGTCGACCTCACGCGCTTCCATCCGGACAACCGCGCGAGACATCGCGAGCGCGTTCGCGAAGAGCTGAGCGTCGCGCCAGACGCCTGGCTCGTGCTCTTCGTCGGCTCGGGCTTCGAGCGCAAGGGGCTGGGGCCGCTGCTCGAGGGCTTCGAGCGCGCGGCGAATCCTACCAGCCGTCTGGTGGTGGCGGGGAAGGGCGACGTGCCGCGCTACCGGAAGCTGGCGGCCCGGCTCGGCATCGACGACCAGGTGATCTGGACGGGGCCGACGCGCGAGGTGGAGCGTCTGTACGCGGCCGCCGACGCGGTCGCGCTGCCCGCCCTCTACGAGCCGTTCGGCAACGTGCACCTGGAGGCCCTCGCCTCCGGCGTGCCGGTGCTCACCAGCGCGCGCGCCGGCGGCGCGGAGGTGGTGCGATCCGGCGAGAACGGCTGGGTCGTCACCGAGCCCGACGCGATGCTGATCGCCGAGGGGCTCGCGGCGCTGCGCGACGCGCCGCCGGCGGGGTGGGCGTCCGCCACGCGCGCGTCGGTGGAAGGCTTCACCTACCGGGCCCAGGCCGAGGCCTTCGAGGATCTCTACCGCACGCTCCGCCCCTGAGGTTTTCACGCTCACGGCAGCGGGCGCCCCCAGGGCGCTCCAAACCCTCGATTTTCATTGATCATTCAGGGCTCGACGCATTACACTTCCATTCAATGTCGGCCCGGGCTGCGCTGGAGAAACCCGCGATCTTCATCGACCGCGACGGCTGCCTCACCGAGGAGGTGGGGTACGTGAATCACCCCAGCCGGATCCGGCTCCTGCCGCGGACCGCGGAAGCGGTGCGCCGCCTGAACCGGGCCCGCATCCCCGCGGTGATGGTCACAAACCAGACCGGTATCGCCCGCGGCTATTTCTCGGAGGAGACCCTGCACGCGGCCAACGCGCGGATGGTGGACGAGCTCGAGGCCGCCGGCGCGCGCCTCGACGGTCTCTACGTGTGCACGCACCACCCGACGGTGGGCGAGCCGCCCTATCGCGCCGCGTGCGACTGCCGCAAGCCGCGGCCCGGCCTGCTCACCCGCGCCGCCGCCGACCTCGGGCTCGACCTGCGCGCCTCGGTCATGGTGGGCGACAAGTTCTCCGACGTGGCGGCGGGTCAGGCGGCGGGCGCGCTCGGCGTGCTCGTGCTGACCGGCTACGGGCGCGGCGAGTGGGAATACCAGCGGCACGCGCAGGCGGTGAAGCCCGACCACGTGGCCGAGGACCTGCTCGACGCAGTCGACTGGGCGCTGACCCGAGTGGCCGGCGCGCGGCGCTGACGATGTTCCCGCTCCGCGCCCTCCGCGAGGCACTGGCCCGCATGCCGGGCCGACGCATCGTCGTGGTGGGCGATCTGATCGCGGACGAGTACCTCTACGGCAAGCCCGCCCGTATCTCGCGCGAGGCGCCGGTGCTGATCCTGCGCTTCACCGACCGCGAGGTGCGGCTGGGCGGCGCGGCCAACGCGGCCCACAACGTCCACGCGCTCGGCGCGATGGTGCTGCCGGTGGGTCTGCTCGGGCGCGACGCGGCCGGCGACGAGGTGGAAGCGCTCTTCCGCCAGACCGGCATGAGCACCGACGGCATCGCCCGCGAGGCCGGGCGGCCGACACCGGCGAAGACCCGCATCATGGCGGGCGGGTATCAGTCCACCCGCCAGCAGGTGGTGCGCCTCGACCGCGAGCCGGACGGCGGCGTGGGTGGCGCGGCCGAAGCTCGGCTGATCGAGCGGCTGCGCGGGGTCGGCGCCGGCGCCGACGGCTTCCTGGTGTCCGACTACGGCTACGGCACCGTGACCCCGCGGGTGTACGAGGCGGTGCTCGAGCTGGGCCGCGCGCGCCAGGCGCCGGTCACGGTGGACAGCCGCTACGAGCTGCCCCGCTTCAAGGGCGCCACCGCCGCCACCCCCAACGAGCCCGAGGTCGAGGCGCTCGCGGGGATCGAGCTGGCCGACGACTCCGCGGTGGAGAAGGCGGGGCGCGCGGTGCTCGAGCGGCTCGAGGCGCGGCTGCTACTCCTCACGCGAGGCAGCCGCGGGATGGCGCTGTTCGAGCGCGAGGGCCCGGTGACGTTCATGCCCATCCACGGCAGCGACGAGATCGCAGACGTGACCGGGGCGGGGGACACCGTGATCAGCACGTTCACGGTGGCGCTCGCGGCCCGCACCTCGCCCGGCGAGGCGGCGTGGCTCGCCAACGTGGCGGGGGGCGTGGTGGTAATGAAGCGCGGCACCGCCACGGTCACGGTTCCCGAGCTGCTGGCCGCGCTCGCGAGCGATGGCGGGCGTCCTCAGCGCTGAGGAGGCGGGGCGCCTCGCCTCGACCTGGCGCGCGCAGGGCAAGCGTCTGGTGCTCGCCAACGGCTGCTTCGATCTCCTGCACGTGGGGCACGTCCGCTATCTCCAGGCCGCGCGCGCGCTCGGCGACGCGCTCGTGGTCGGCCTCAACGGCGACGCCTCGGTGCGCCGGCTCAAGGGACCGGGCCGCCCGGTGATGCCGGCGGTCGAGCGTGCGGAGCTGGTCGCCGCGGTGAGCGGGGTGGACGCGGTGGTGGTGTTCGAGGAGGACAGCGCGGACGCCCTCATCACCCGGCTACGCCCCGACGTGCACGCCAAGGGCACCGACTATACCGAGCAGAGCGTGCCCGAGCGGGCGACCGCGGCGGCGGTCGGGGCGGCGGTGGCCATCGCGGGCGATCCGAAGAGCCATTCCACCCGGGACCTGATCGCGACGATCCTCGCGCGCTTCGGGGAGACGCGATGAAGCTGGCGATCGTCAAGCTCTCGTCCCTGGGCGACGTCATCCACGCGTTGCCGGTGGCCCGCGCGCTCCGGCGGGCCCGGCCCGACGCGCACCTCACCTGGATCGTGGAGGCGCGGGAGTACGCGCTGCTCAAGGATCATCCCGATCTCGACGTGGTCGTGCCGGTGGACACCCGGCTGTGGCGACGGCTGATCTGGCGCCCGGCGGGGGCGCGCCAGGTGGTGGGCAAGGTGGCCCGCCTGACCAGCCGCATCCGCTCGGCGCGCTTCGACGTGGCGATCGACCTGCAGGGCCTGATGAAGAGCGGGCTGCTCATGGCCTACACCGGCGCGCCGCTCCGTATCGGGTTCAGCGCCGATCACTGCCGGGAGCGCCTGAACTCCCTGTTCACCAACCGGCGCGTGCGGCCGCCCGCCCGCGCGGTCCACGTGGTCGATCAGTACCTGTCGCTGCTCGTCCCGCTCGGAGTGGAGCCGGGCCCGGTCGAGTTCCACGTGCCGATCCCGGCGCTGGCCGAGCGTCGGATGGACGAGTTCCTGGGCGAGCAGGGGGTCAAGCGCCACGATCTGCTGGTAGCGATCAACCCCGGCGCGGGACGCGACAACAAGCGGTGGCCGGTCGCGCACTTCCGGCGCCTCGCGGACCGTCTCGCCCAGGAGCCCGACGTGCGGGTCCTGCTCCTCTGGGGCCCGGACGAGATCCACATGGCGCGCCAGATCCGCGACGGGCTCCACCCGCGCGCGATCCTCGCCCCGCCCACCGATCTCCACGAGCTGGCCGCGCTGCTGCGCCGCTCCGCGCTGATGGTCGCCAACGACACCGGTCCGCTGCACCTGGCCGCCGCGCTCGGCACCGCGAGCGTCGGGCTCTTCGGCCCCACCCGCGCCGAGCGCAACGGCCCCTACGGCCCGCGCGGCCGCGGCCTGCAGAGCCCCGACGGCACCATGGCCGGGCTCGATCCGCAGGTCGCCATCGACGCGGCCCTCGCCCTGCTCGCCTCGCGGAGCGTCGGCCCGTGAGCCGCCTCACCGTCACGATCATCGCGTGGAACGAGGAGGAGCGGCTGCGCGCCTGTCTCGAGAGCGCGGGGTGGGCCGACGAGATCGTGGTGGTGGACGCGGAGTCGGGCGACAAGACCGTGCAGATCGCGCGCGAGTTCACCGACAAGGTGTCGGTGCGGCCGTGGCCCGGCTTCGCGGCCCAGAAGAACTTCGCGATCGACCAGGCCACCGGCGACTGGATCCTCTCCCTCGACGCCGACGAGCGGGTGACCCCCGAGCTGCGCGAGCGGATCGGGCAGATCCTCAAGGAGGACGGACCCGCCGACGGCTACGCGATCCCGCGGCGCAACATCTTCTGGGGCCGGTGGGTGCGCCACGGCGGGCTCTATCCCGACTATCAGCTTCGCCTCTTCCGGCGCCGCGCGGGGCGCTTCGTGGAGGACGCGGTCCACGAGTCGGTGACCGTGTCGGGTCACGTGGAGGCGCTCGGCGAGCCGCTCCTGCACCACTCCTACCGCGACCTCGAGGACTTCGTGCGGCGATCCAACCGCTACTCGACCCTGTCGGCGCAGGACTGGATCCGGCGCGGCAAGGGAGCCGGCCTGATCGGGCTCGTGACTCGTCCCCTGGGACGCTTCTTTTCCATGTACATTGTTCATCGGGGCTTCCTGGACGGCTGGCGGGGGTTCGTGCTGGCCGTCCTGTACGCCGAGTACGTCTTCCTCCGCATGGCCAAGGTCTGGGAGACGCAGCGCGGGCGCCAGGGCGGACGGCAAAGCGAACGCAAGTCCTGAGGAGTGGCGAGAGCGAGATGACCGGAGCGCGAGACCGCGTGCTGTCGGGGATGCGTCCGAGCGGGCAGCTCCACCTGGGCAACTACCTGGGTGCGCTCGAGAACTGGGTCAAGCTGCAGGACCAGTACGAATGCTTCTACTTCGTGGCGAACTGGCACGTGCTCACTACCAATCCCGGGGGCATCGGCGAGGTCCCGCGCGACACGATCGAGATGGGGGCGGACTGGCTCGGGGCGGGGCTCGATCCCGCGAGGTCCACGCTCTTCATCCAGTCCATGGTGCCGGAGCACGCGGAG
>DATMMH010000055.1:0-6512 GCA_035569855.1 Candidatus Dormiibacterota bacterium | reverse complement strand
CTGGAAGAGGGGCTCGGCCTGCGCGTACCGGCTCTGGAGCCGCTCGGCGTCGCCGAGCGCCCGGAGCGTCCGGGCCAGGTCGGGATGCTCGGGACCGAGCGCCGACTCCTGGACCGTCAGCGCGCGCCGGGCCAGGGAGTCTGCCTCCGCCGAGTTGGATCGCAAGACCGCCAGCTCGGCGAGACCGACGAGGCTTCCGGCGACGTCGGGATGGTCGGGGCCGAGCGTCTTCTCCCGGATGGCGAGCGCGCGTCGGCCGAGTGAGTCGGCCTCCGCGTAATGGCCGCGGATGCGGGCCAGCGCGGCGAGGGGATCGAGGACGGTCGCGACCTCGGGGTGCGTCGGGCCGAGCGCCTTCTCCGCGACTGCGAGCGCGCGCCGGGCCACCGTCTCGGCCTGCGGATAGCGGCCCTGCTCGGCGTACAGCTCCGCGAGCGTGACGAGGGGCGCGATCACCGCGGGATGCTCGATGCCCAGCACCTTCTCCCTGATGGCGAGCGCGCGCTGGGCGAGCTGCTCGGTCTCCACGTAGCGGCTCTCGATCCGGTAGAGCGCGGCCAGGTCCGCCAGGCTCGCCGCCACCTCGACGTGCTCGGGGCCGAGGGCCCGCTCGCGAATCGCGAGCGCGCGGCGGCTGCGCTGCTCCGCGTCGGCGTAACGGCCCTGGCGGCGATCGAGGCGGGCGAGCGCGTTTACCGTCAGCGCGACCTCGATGTGCTCCGGGCCGAGCACGCGCTCGTCGATGGCCAAGGCGCGGCGGAGCAGCGGCTCGGCCTGCCCGTAGCGTCCCTGCGTGGTGCCGAGCCCTCCCAGCGCGGTGAGGGTAGCCGCGACCTCGGGGTGGTCCGGCCCGAGCACGCCCTCGGCGATGCCGAGCGCGCGGCGAAGCAGCGGCTCGGCCTGCGCGTACTGGCCCTCGGCCTGATACGAGGCCGCGAGGAGCTCAAGGCTCACCGCCACCCGCGGATCCTGGGCCCCGATGCCCTCGGCGCGCTCCACCGCGGCGGCGAAGAAGCGCCCGGCCTCGGCGTAGCGGCCCTGCTGGTAGGCGCGGTCGCCCGCCGCCATCGGGGTCTCCCAGGGTTGGGCGAAGGCGGGCACTGCGGCGGCCAGCAGCACGATGGCCAGCAGCGCGCGGCTAATTGCGCTTCCCCGTCCGGGTGAGGGGCAGGGCCCCTTCCATCTCGCCCTTCAGCATCGGGTGCTGATTGCCGCCCACCGCGCGGGACTTGCGGCTGACTTCCTGGGTGAGGTACTCGAACAGCTCTTGCAGCGAGACGATCCCGTCGCGATTGAGATCGGCGTAGCCCTCGAGGCCCCGCACGAGATAGTACGTGAACACGCCGTGGCCGAGCTCGGGCAGCTCGATCGACAGCTCCGACGGCCGCGAGGCGGTCACGATGGCGCGCCCCTTGGAACGGGTGAGCCGGTCGAGGAAGATGTCGTCCACGTTCACGGTACGGCTCTTGGTCGACGCGAACGTGCGACCGCCCGCGGCGCCGCTATAGCAGGCGTCGAGGAACACGGTGACCCGCTCGGCCTCGATCCGCGCGAGGACGTTCTGCATCTCGTCCATCGGCATCGCGGTGGAATAGAGATCGTCGGGATCCGCGTCGATCGGCACCAGGTACTTGGAGAGGCCGTCGCGCTCGACCCCGCGCTGGTCGACCTCGGAGGCGCCGTGGCCCGCGAAGTAGATGACGACCAGGTCGTCCTTGTGCGCGGACCGCGCCAGGAACGTGCCGAGCGCCCACTTGATGTTGCGCAGGGTGGGCTTGCGCTCGGTCTTGTCGGTCAGGAGGAGGATGTTCTCCTTCTTGAAGCCGCCGACGGTGACGAGGGTCTGGTACACCGAGTCGGCGTCGGCCACCGGATAGCGGAGCCTCGGTACCGCGGTGCTCTCGTAGCCGCCCACCCCGATGATCACCGCCCACTGGGTCGCCGTCGGAGGCGGGGCCGCCGCCGGGGGCGCGGTGGCCGGGGCGGGTTTGGGCCGCTCCAGGATCACGGTGCGCACTTCCTGGCGGGCGGTGCCGTCGGGCTCGGTCGCGGTGATCACGATCGCGTTCGGGCCGTCCCGCAGGGTGAGCGGCGCGCTCACCGCCATCGACTTCTGCGGGCTACGCTCCTCCTGCTGATGCACCTCGCTGCCGTTGAGCGCGATCGTGATGCGGCTCACGCCCTTGCTCGACCGCGCCACCGCCGCGACCACGCTCGCCTCGTCGGTTACCCTCGCGCGGTCCTCGGGATACCGGACGTCCACCGCGAGCGGCACGACCTTCTCGTGCAGCACGGTGCGCATCTCCTGGTGCATGGTCCCGTCGGTCTCCGCCGCGGTCACGACGAGCGTGTTCGTTCCCTCGGCGAGCTTGACGGGCAGGTTCACCGCCATGGACGGCTGCTTCGCTGGATTGTCCTGTCGCCACAGCTCGACGCCGTTGGCGGTGACGAGGACCTGGCGCACCCCGGTGCCACCGTTGACCGTCGCGGCGAACGTCACCATGTCCTGCTCGACGCGCGCTTGATCCGCCGGCGTCGAGATCGTGATCCGGAGCAGCGGCAGCGGTTTCGACGTCTCGGACGGCAGCGCCGCGACGGCCGCTGGGGCCGCCGGCGGTGTGGCGGGGGCGACGGCCGGGCCGGGTGTCGCCGCCGCCGGAGGCGTGGGCGTTGGACGTGGGGGCTCGGGGCGGGAAGGCATCGGAGCAGCGGCGCCCGGCGCCGGCCCCGAAGCTACGCCCGGAGCGATCCCCGGAGCTATCGAGGTCGGCGGATTCGCGGGCGGTGCCGTGGGGGTCGCAGGAGCCGCCACCACGGGCGGTGCTGGTGTCGGGGCCACCGCTGGCGCAGCGACGGCGGGCGGCGCGGGAGGCCGCGAGGGGGCGGGCGCGGGGGTCGCGGCTGTCGGGTTGCCGGGTGGGGCGGCCGCGACCACAGGGGCCGACTGCTCGTAGAAGAGCACGCGCCCTTCTTGCCGCGTCACGCCCGCACCGTCCGTGACGGTGACGATCAGCGTGTTCTTTCCCGGGGCCAGCTTGACTGGCACGCTCAGGGCCACGCCCTTGGCGGCGCCCGAAGCCGCTCCCGGCTCGCTCCGCCGGGCAATCTCGCTGCCGTTCTGCGTGACCGTGATCCGCAGAGCGCCGCTGCCGCCCGTGACCTTGCCGCTGAGCGTGAGCCGATCGGTGGCGACCCGGGTCTGGTCCTTGGGCTCGGCAAGCGCGACGGCGAGCGGCGCCGCGGTCGGCTGGTCGAGGGCGACCGCCTGGAAGGCGAGCCCGGTCAGGTCCGAGCCGTCGGCCCGGACGAGTTGCTGGACGGACGGCGCGTACCAGAAGACCAGTTCCAGCCGCCGCATCTGCGGGGAGGCGGCGAGGAACCGGGGCTCGATCACCTGGACGATGCGGAAGGCCTTGAAGACGCCGGCCGGCACCCGCACGTCTTCATAGGCGTCCACCCGGAAGCTCCACCGCACGAGGCTCTCGCCGATCTGCGGGTCCAGGCTCTTCACGGTGAGCCAGCTGACACCCCACTGCCCGACCTCGAGCGGCCAGGCGAGGGCCGGCGGCGGCTCCATCTCGAGCAGCGCCTGGCCGTTGCGGACGACCTTCGCCACGCCCAGGTCGCGGGTGAGGTGGACCTCGCGTCCCCCGTCGGCGGCGAAGACGTAGCGGCCGTTCTCGATCCGGATGAGATCGTAGGCGCCGTCGCTCCGGATCCACTTGTCGCCGACCGCGTAGGTCGGGCGCTCGGCGCGCGGACCCTGGGCCCATCCGGGCGAGGCGAGGAGCAGCGTGGCGAGGGCGAGCAGGACGCCCGGGACGATGCCCTTACTCAGTGGCGTCCGCGTCATGGGCATCTGGGGTATCACCTGAGCGTCGAAGGCCGATCCGTCGTGGACATGGCGCCTCAGTGTGCCATAGAGACTATGCCCGGGGCGCCTGGGCTGTCAACGAAGCGGGTGACGGGTAAAGCCGGGAATATCCTTGACTCGCCGGGCCTCCTGGACCAAGGTAAGGGCGCTTTTCCACGCAGGGCCCCGGAGGATGACGATGGGTGGCGTTCGATCACCGCGCGGCGGGTGGCTGGTCTGGGCTTCGCTCGCGCTCGCGCTGGGCGGGTGCGCCGATCTACAGACGAAGGAGCCGGAGGCGACCGGCTCGCGGGTCTTCGTCGCCAACGAGAGCTCGAACACGGTCACGGTGGTGGACGGCGACACGTTCCAGGTCGTCGCGACCGTGGAGGCGCGCAACCACGCCACGCACGATCTGGCCGTCTCGCGCGACGGCCGATGGCTCTTCGCCACCAACCTGGCCTCCGGCCGGGTTTCGGTCGTCAACACCGTGGCGCTCGAGACGGTGGCTTCCATCGCCACCGGGGACCGCGCCCACGTGGTCACGCTCACCAATGACAACCGGCAGGCGTGGGTCGCCAACATCGGCGACAACACGATCTCCATCGTGGACACGACCACGTTCCGGATCCTCGGCACCATCGCGGTCGGACAAGGGCCGACCGGGCTCACGTTCTCGCGCGACGGACGCTTCGCCTACGTGAGCAACCAGGGCGACAAGACGGTGGAGGTGATCGACACCGCGTCACACCGGGTGCTGAAGGCGATCCCGGTCGGCACGAACCCGCACTTCCTGGTGCTGGGTCCGGACGGGCGGATCTGGGGCACCAATACCGGCGGCACCGACATCTACGTGATCGATCCGGCGACGCAGGACAAGATCGCCTCGATCAACGTGGGGCCCGGGCCACAGCAGATCGCCTTCGGGTTCAAGGGCCTCCAGGGGCCGAATGCCTACGTCACGGTCGCCGGGCTCAACCGCGTCGTGGTGGTGAGCGCGGATCCGAAGAATCTCCGCATCCTCGAGCAGATCGACGTGGGGCAGCGGCCCAACGGGATCTCGGGGAACCGCGAAGGCACCCGCCTCTTCGTCGTGCACGAGATCTCGAACGATCTGAAGGTGATCGACACGGGGAGTAGCTCCGTGCTGGCGACGGTGCCGGTCGGGCGCAAGCCGATCCGCGTCGTCTTCCACGGCAACTGAGCCGCGCCGTGATCGTGACACGGGCGCGGACGAAGACGACGACGGCCCGAGGGCTCCTCGCCGGGCTGGTGCTGGCGGTCTGGTCGGTGGCCCCGGGGGCGGTCCCGGCGGGTGCCCAGGGCGTGCCGGTCGGGACGGCGCAGAACGCAGTCGGGACGGTCGTGATCGTACGCACCGACGGGATCGAGCAGCGCCTGCAGGGACGTGGGTCGCTGCCCCTCTTCGAGGGTGACGTGCTGCGCACCGAGCCCGGGAGTCAGGCGCTGATCCAGCTCCGCCCGGGGATGCCGGTGGCGCTGAACGAGAAGACCGCGATCAAGATCCTCTCGCGCTGGGAGAAGACCGCCGGAACCATCCGCATCTTGCGGCTCAGCCAAGGCGAGGTCTGGGCCAAGGCCGGAACCGGTTCGAGCCAGCTCGAGATCGAAACGCCGGCTGCGGTCGCCGCCGTGCGAGACGCCGAGATCGACCTGAAGGTGGGGCCGGACGCTCAGAGCGCGTTGACCGTCTTCCAGGGTAGCGTCGATTTCGGCACGCCCTTCGGCACCTGCTCCGTGCGGGGCGGCACCGCGAGCGTGGGGGCCCGGGGAGTCGGCTGCAGTGCGCCCCAGCCGGCGAGCGCACCGGGCGTGATCGCGTGGAAGCAGGCGGTGTCGCAGTAGCGCGGACGACGAAGCGGGAGCGGTCTCAGCCGATCAGCGGAAGATCAGGTAGAGCGCCAGGCCGAAGAGCCCCAGCCAGACCGCAACCCCAAGCGTGATCGCACGCGGGCTGTCCAGCGGCTCGTGCGCCGGCGGGCCCGGACGCTGGCGCGAGCGCAGATCGTGGATCACCGGGATGCTTTCGCCGCGGGCGGGGCCGGGATCCTGATGTCCCGGACGGACTCGATCCGCGCGCTCCGCTCGAGCTCGTCGGCGTCGAAGACCCCCTCCCGCTGATCCGGCCCCTGCACCACGTACGCCGGCCCGCTCGAGCCGTCCGGGAAGCCGTGCCGTTTCTCCGTGCGGACCACCGTGCCGAGCGTCGAGCCGTCGGGCATCCGGCTGAGGGTATCGCCGGAACGGAAGAAGAAAGCCCAGTCGTCCTGCCCGCGCGAGCGCGAGACCCGCGGGGCCGGCACCGCCACGCTGGCGGGTGGCGAAAGGGTCCCGTCGCTCTCCGCGGGCCGCGAGTCGGCCGGAGCCGGGGCGTGGGGCGGCCGCGTGATCAGCACCACCGCGACGGCCAGTGCGAGCAGGCCGATCAGAGCACCACCTACCGTCTTGATACCCGGGTGCGGCATGCGGCGGGAAAGGAGCAAGAAAGAGGCCAGACGTCCGGCTCGACAGGACGGGTAGTTAGGGCACGTCGGCGGTCCGGCCTGACAAAGTCTTGCCGTGGTACCTGACAAGCTCTGCATCGGGTCCGCCGCTGGAACGCGGCAAGTGGCTGATTTCAGATGTGCTCTTTCGTGGC
>DATMMH010000054.1:0-6056 GCA_035569855.1 Candidatus Dormiibacterota bacterium | reverse complement strand
GAGCCCGGCCCACGCGTGCCGCACCTGCGCGTGCTCGAGCGCGGGAATACGGCGCACCGCCTTCTCCACCGCGGTCTCGAGCTGGCTCCAGTCCACGTGCGGCTCGTATTCGGTGGCCTCGCCGATGTCGCCCGGGCTCATCAGCACCGCGCCCTGCTCGCTGCGGCAGTAGAAGCCGCTGCCGCAATCGGTGACGAGCGGCAGCGGATGCCGGATCCCGTCGAACGCGTCGGTGACGAAGATGTGCCGGCGCCGCGGGTCGACCGGCAGCGTGAGACCGGCCAGGCGGCCGACGAGCCCGGCCCACGGACCGGCCGCGTTGATCACGAGGCGGGTGGCGATGGCCCCGGCGGGCGTCCGCACCGCCACGACACGATGATGGTCGAGCTCGATGCCGGTCACTTCGGTGTCCTCGACGATGCGCACCCCGCGGGCGCGCGCCTGGGCCGCGTAGGCCTGCACCACGTCGTTGGGCGACGCGTAGCCGTCGCGGGGCCCCCACACCGCGGCGATCGCGTCGTCCACTCGCAGCGAGGGCACGAGAGCACGCGCGTCGTCCGGGGCGATGATCCGCACGTCGCCGCCCAGGCTCTGCTGAAGCGCCACGTTCCGACGGAAGCGGGCCAGGGTCGCCTCGTCGGTGACCACGAAGAGGTAGCCCTCCTGGTGGAAATCGCAGGCCGCCCCCATCTCGTCCCGGAAGCGCTCGAAGAAGGCGATGCCGCGGAGCGAGAACTCGATCTCCACGCGGGTGGCGAACTGCACGCGGATGCCGCCGGCCGCCTTGCTGGTGGAGCCGGCGCCCACCTGGTCCCGCTCGAGCACCACCACGTCGCGGGCGCCGCGGCGAGCCAGATGGTAGGCGATACTGGTCCCGATGGCGCCCGCCCCGACGATCACCACGTCGGCGGCGCGCGGCAGCGACTCGGCCATGGTGCGGGGCTAGCTCAGTACAGCCCCTTGCGGAGACGATCCTCCATGTCCCGCTCGTACTCCTCGGCGCTGCACTGACCGGCGGGCTTGGCGTCGATCTGCTCCCACAGCACGCGCGCCATCGACGGCAGCCCCGCCACATCCGGCCAGCGCTCCCGCTCCCAGAGGCCGGAGCGCTTGAAGGCCTTGGCGCAGTGGAGGAAGCACTCCTCCACCTCGACGCCGATGGCCACCTTCGGGCGCTTGCCCTGCACCTCGAGCCGGGCCAGGATCTCGCCGTCGCGGATCACGCGGGCCCGGCCGTTGACGCGCAGGGTGTCCTCGCGACCCGGGATCAGGAAGATCATCCCGACGTGCGGGTTCTCGATGATGTTGGTGAGACCGTCGATGCGATTGTTGCCGAGCCGGTCGGGGATCACCAGGTGGGTGTCGTCGAGCACCAGCACGAAGCCGGGGGCGTCGCCCTTGGGCGAGACGTCGCAGCGGCCTGCCGCGTTGGCGGTGGCGAGCAGCACGAAGGGCGCGCTCGCGATGAAGGCGCGCGAGTGGACGTCGAGACGCGGGCGCTCCTTGAGCAGCGCGCGCTCCCCCGGGGCGCCGAAGATGGCCCGCAGCTCGGCCTGCGAGGTGACGATGTCCTTGAACATGGGTACCGGCCCTCCTGTGCGCGCTATCCGCGCGTGAGCGGCTTGTAGCGGATGCGGTGTGGCGTGTCGGCGGCCGCGCCCAGGCGCTTGTGGCGGTCGGCCTCGTAGTCCTCGTAGTTGCCCTCGAACCAGACGGTTCGGCTGTCGCCCTCGAAGGCCAGCATGTGGGTGGCGACGCGGTTGAGAAACCACCGGTCGTGGCTGATCACCACCGCGCAGCCCGCGAACGCGAGCAGCGCGTCTTCCAGCGCGCGCAGGGTGTCCACGTCGAGGTCGTTGGTGGGCTCGTCGAGCAGCAGGAGGTTGCCGCCGCTCTTGAGCATGGTGGCGAGGTGCACGCGGTTCCGCTCGCCCCCCGAGAGATCGCCCACCCGCTTCTGCTGGTCCGAGCCCTTGAAGTTGAACGAGGCCACGTAGGCCCGGGAGGCCACCTGGCGCGTGCCGAGCTGCAGCTGCTCGGCGCCGCCCGAGATCGTCTGCCAGACGTTGTGGCTCGGATCCAACGCGTCGCGGCTCTGGTCCACGTAGGCGAGGCGCACGCTCTCGCCCACCTGCAGCGTGCCGCGATCGGGCTTCTCCTGTCCGGTGATCATGCGGAAGAGCGTGGTCTTGCCCGCGCCGTTGGGGCCGATGACGCCCACGATGCCGCCGCGCGGCAGGCTGAACGAGAGATCCTCGATCAACAGGCGGTCGCCGTAGCCCTTGACGAGGTGCTCGGCCTGCACCACCAGGTCGCCCAGGCGCGAGGGAGTCGGGATGACGATCTCGGCCTGTCCCTCGCGGTCCCGCCCGCCCTCCGCGAGCAATTCCTCGTACGCCTGCAGCCGGGACTTGGACTTGGCCTGCCGGGCGCGCGGGGACATCCGCACCCACTCGAGCTCCCGCTCGAGGGTGCGCTGCCGCGCGGTCTCCTGCTTCTCCTCGATGGCGAGGCGCTGCCTCTTCTGGTCGAGCCAGGAGGAGTAGTTGCCCTCCCACGGGATGCCGGCCCCGCGGTCCAGCTCGAGGATCCAGCCGGCCACGTTGTCGAGGAAGTAACGGTCATGAGTGATCGCCACCACCGTGCCCGGGTACTCCTTCAGGAAGCGCTCGAGCCACGCGACGCTCTCGGCGTCCAGGTGATTGGTCGGCTCGTCGAGCAGCAGCAGGTCGGGCTTCTGGAGGAGGAGTCGGCAGAGGGCCACCCGCCGCACCTCGCCGCCCGACAGCGTGGCCACCTCCGCGTCCCCCGGCGGACAGCGCAGCGCGTCCATCGCGATCTCCACCGTCCGATCGAGATCCCAGCCGTTGGCCGCCTCGATCGCGTCCTGCACGCGCGACTGTTCGGCCAGCACCTTTTCCATCTCGTCGTCGTCGAGGGGCTCCCCGAGCTTGGCGTTGATCTCGTCGAAGCGCGTGAGCAGCGAGCGAACCTCCGACACCCCGTCCTCGACGTTGCCCCGCACGTCCTTCGTGGAATCGAGCTGCGGCTCCTGCGGGAGGTGCCCGACCCGCACCCCGTCGGCCGGCCAGGCCTCGCCGAGGAACTCCCGGTCCACGCCGGCCATGATGCGCAGGAGCGTGCTCTTGCCCGCGCCGTTGCCCCCGATGACGCCGATCTTGGCCCCGGGGAAGAACGACAACCAGATGCCCTTCAAGATCTCCCGCTTGGGCGGGACGATCTTGCGCAGGTCCTTCATGACGTAGATGAATTGGTGCGCCATAGGCTGCCGATTATACCGGCGAAGTGCCGTTTAGGATTGACAAAAGCACCACCCGCCCCTATAAGTACCAACCGTGACGCCGGCCGCGGAAGCCGACCTTCTGTCCGTCCGAAACATCTCGATGCGCTTCGGGGGTATCGTGGCCCTCGACGATGTCTCCTTCGCCATGGCGGCGGGCCACATCGTCGGGCTCATCGGTCCGAACGGAGCGGGCAAGACAACGCTCTTCAACTGCGTGAGCCGCCTCTACACGCCGAACGCGGGAGATCTCGTCTTCGAGGGCCGCTCCATCATCCGCGACACCCCGCACCACGTGGCGGCCCTCGGCATCGGCCGGACGTTCCAGAACCTGGCGCTCTTCCCGACCATGACCGTGCTGCAGAACGTGATGGTGGGGGTGCACGCGCGCACCCGCAGCGACTTCCTGAGCAACGCGCTGCGGCTGCCGTGGGTCGTCCGCGAAGAGCGGATGATACGTGAGACCGCGATGGAAGTCATCGCCTTCCTCGATCTCGACGGGGTCGCCGCGCATCCCGCCGCCGGCCTGCCGTTCGGTACCCTCAAGCGCGTCGAGCTCGCGCGCGCGCTCGCGGGTCAGCCCAAGCTGCTGCTCGTGGACGAGCCGGCGGGTGGCCTGAACCACGAAGAGGTCGCGGCGCTCGGCGACACCCTCCGCTCGATCCGTGACCGGCGCGGCGTCACCGTCCTCCTCGTCGAGCACCACATGAGCCTGGTCATGCAGGTGTCGGACCGGGTGGTCGTGCTCGACTTCGGTCGGAGAATCGCCGAGGGACCGCCGGCGGTGGTACAGCGCGACCCCGACGTGATTCGAGCGTATCTGGGAGGCGAAAGCTGATGCCGGCCCTGCTGGAGGCGGAAGACCTGGCGGCCCAGTATGGCTGGACGAAGGTGCTGCACGGGCTCTCGTTCGCGGTGGAGAGCGGTGGCATCACCACGATCCTGGGCGCCAACGGCGCCGGCAAGACCACGACCCTTCGGGCGGTCTGTCGAATGGTGAAGACCAGCGGCCGGGTACGCTTCGACGGGCAGCGGATCGACGGCAAGACGACCGAGGACATCGTGCGCCTCGGCATCGCCCATACCCCCGAGGGACGCGGCACCTTCGTCGACCTGACCGTCGAGGAGAACCTCCGCCTCGGCGCCTACGCGAGACGGGAAAAGTCGGGCCTCGCTCAGGACTACGAGAAGGTCTACGGCTATTTCCCGGTGCTCGCGCAGCGCCGCCGCCAGCAGGCGGGCACGCTGTCGGGAGGCGAGCAGCAGATGCTCGCGGTCGCGCGGGCGCTCATGTCTCGCCCACGTCTGCTCCTGCTGGACGAGCCCTCCCTCGGCCTCGCTCCGCTCGTCGTCCGGGAGATCTTCCACATCGTGCGGACGGTCAATCAGCAGGAGCGGGTCAGCGTGCTCCTGGTCGAGCAGAATGCGGCGATGGCCCTCGATCTGGCCGACCACGCCTATCTCCTCGAGACCGGCCGGGTCGTCATCTCGGGTCCGGCCGCCGAGCTCAAGAAGAACGACGCCATCCGCCGCTCCTATCTCGGATACTGACCCCCATGAACCCGCCGATGAGCCATCTGAAGCCCGACCGATGAATCGACCAGCGCCAATTTCGAACCGCCCAGCGCAAGTCTCGAAGCGGTGGGGGGGCTTGGGGGCGGAGCGGCGCTCGCTCCCCCCCAACTAAAATGGACATCTTCATCCAGCAGGTCGTCTCGGGCATCGCGACTGGAGGGATCTACGCGAGCTTGGCCCTCGCCCTCGTGATGATCTACCAGGCCACCGACGTGGTGAACTTCGCCCAGGGCAACATGGCGATGTTCAGCACCTACCTCGCGTGGTCCCTGCTCCAGGCGGGCCTGCCCTACTGGGTGACGTTCGTGCTCACGGTCATGATCGCCTTCGTGGGCGGCCTCCTGATCGAGCGGCTGGTGATCCGTCCGGTCGAGGGCGCCCCGATCCTCACCATCGTGATCGTGACCTTGGGCCTGCTCGTGATCTTCACCAGCGTGGCCGGCTGGATCTACTCGTACATCCAGAAGCCGTTCCCCAGCCCCTTCCCGGACAAGCCCATCCGCATCGGCCAGATCGTCTTCGGCGCGCACGACCTGGGCGCCATCGGCGTCACGCTCGTGATGCTGACCCTGCTCTTCCTCTTCTTCCGCTACACGACCCTCGGGCTGGCCATGCGGGCGGCGGCGCAGAACCCGGTGTCGAGCCGGCTCTGCGGCATTCGGGTGAGCTGGATGCTCGGCCTCGGATGGGGCCTGGCCGCCGCCTTCGGCGCGGTGGCGGGCATGATGGTCGCGCCGGTGGTCTTCCTCGACCCGAACATGATGGGCGGCATCCAGCTCTACGCCTTCGCGGCGGCAACGGTGGGCGGCTTCACGAGCCCGCTCGGCGCGGTGGTGGGCGGCCTCCTGGTGGGGGTCACGGAGAACCTGGTCGGGACCTACGTCTCGTTCATCGGCACCGAGCTGAAGCTCACCGTCGCCCTCGCCATGATCATCATCGTGCTGCTGGTCCGGCCGGCCGGTCTGTTCGGCCGCACCACCATCCGGCGCGTCTAGCGATGGCAGCGGGCTCCGAGGCCGAGGCGACGGCGAAGACGGCCGGGAGCGGCGCGGCCGCCGCCGCCTCGTGGACCGGGGGCGCTGGGCGATCCCTGCGGCTGACCGCCGTGCTGGCGGTGGTGGTCATCGCCGCGGCGCTGCCGCTCTTCGTGACCGGCTTCCGGCTGTTCCAGTTCACCCAG
>DATMMH010000053.1:0-2440 GCA_035569855.1 Candidatus Dormiibacterota bacterium | reverse complement strand
CGGTGAGCGGCGTCATCGGCTGGATCGGGCTCCTGATCCCGCACTTCGCGCGGCTGCTGGTGGGTCCCGACTTCTCGCGTCTCCTGCCCGCGGCGATGCTCCTGGGCGCGGGCTACCTGGTCGCGGTCGACACGCTGGCCCGCACGATCGCGCCGCTCGAGATCCCGCTGGGCGTGCTCACCGCGTTCATCGGCGCGCCGTTCTTCATCTGGCTGCTCGCGGTCTCGCGGCGGGGGTGGCAGTAGGCCGTGCGGCTCGACGTCCACGATCTCGCGTTCGGCTATCCCGGCAAGGAGGTGGGCCAGGGGGTGACCTTCGCCCTGGCCGGTGGGGAAGTCCTCTGCCTGCTCGGCCCGAACGGCGGCGGCAAGACCACGCTCTTCAAGACGGTCTTGCGCCTGCTCGCGCCACGACGGGGCCGCGTGAGCGTCGACGGCGCGCCGATCACCGACTGGTCGCGCCTGCGCCTCGCGCGCGTCTTCGGCTACGTGCCGCAGGCGCAGCTCGGGGTCTTCCCGTTCACGGTGGTCGAGACGGTGCTGATGGGACGCACCGCGCACATCGGGCCCTTCGCCACTCCGTCGCGCGACGACCGCGCGATCGCGCAGGAGATGCTGGCGGTGCTCGGCATCGGTCATCTGGCCGCGCGGCCGTACACCGAGATCAGCGGCGGCGAGCGGCAGCTCACCCTGATCGCGCGGGCGCTGGCCCAGCAGCCGGCCATCCTGGTCATGGACGAGCCCACCGCGAGTCTGGACTTCGGCAACCAGGTGCGCGTGCTCGCCGAGATCGAGCAGCTCGCCCGCCGGGGCATCGCGGTCATGCTCTCGACGCACGATCCGGATCACGCGTTCCTCTGCGCGCACCGGGTGGCGCTGCTCCACCACGGGCGCCTGGCTCGCCTGGGCCCGCCCGGCGAGGTGATCACTCGCGAGAGCCTGCGTGAGGTCTACGGCGTCGAGGTCGCGGTGACGGAGGTGACCGGCGCCGACGGGCGCGTGGCCCACGTCTGCGTTCCGACGTTGGGCCCACTCGAGCGTGGCATACTACCCCGGCACCCAGGACACCCATCGTGAGCCCGGACAGCATCTCCGCCCTCCGGCTGTCGCTGCAGGTGGCGGTGGCGGCCACGGCGCTCAACGCGCTCGTGGGCATTCCCATCGCCTACGCCCTGGCCCGCCGTCGCTTCCGGGGCCGGAGCCTCGTGGATCTCCTGGTGACGCTGCCGCTGATCCTGCCGCCCACCGTGGTCGGCTACTACCTGATCGTGTTGCTGGGCCGCCGCGGGGTGCTGGGCGCGCCGCTCTATCAGCTGACCGGCTGGACGGTAGCCTTCACCTGGTACGCGGCCGTGATCGCGGCCACCGTGATGGCGCTTCCGCTGCTGGTGCGCACGGTGCGCGCGGCGATCGAGTCGGTGGACCGCGATCTGGAGCGCGCGGCCTACACGCTCGGCCGCTCCGAGCTTCGCACCGTGCTCGAGGTCACGCTGCCGCTCGCCCGCAACGGGATCCTGGCCGGGCTGGTGCTGGCCTTCGCGCGGGCGCTCGGCGAGTTCGGCGCGACCCTGATGCTCGCGGGCAACATTCCAGGTCGTACCGCGACCGTCCCGCTGTCGATCTACACCGCGGTGCAGACCGGTGAGAGCGCCGAGGCGCTCGGCCTGGTGGCGGTGCTCACCGCGCTCTCGTGCCTCGTGCTGATCGCCGCCAATCGTCTGGGTGCCCGGGCGGCATGACGAGCCGGCTCGAGGTCGCCATCCGCAAATCGATGCCCGGCTTCACCCTCGACGTCGAGTGGAGCGCCGGCGACGGGGTCGCCGCGCTCTTCGGGCCGTCGGGCGCGGGCAAGACCCTCACGCTGCAGTGCTTGGCCGGGCTCGTGCGCCCCGACGCCGGCCGCATCGTGGTGGACGGCCACGTGCTCTTCGACGCGGCGGCCGGCATCGACGTGCCGCCCCAGCGACGGCGCGTCGGTTACGTCTTCCAGGGTTACGCGCTCTTCCCGCACCTCACCGTGCGCGGCAACGTGGGCTTCGGCCTCCGCGCGCGAGGCCGGGTCGAGAGGCGCCGCCGGGAGGACGAGGTCCTGGCGCGCCTCGGCCTCGAGGCCTTCGCAGTGCGCTACCCGCGCGAGCTGTCGGGCGGCCAGCGCCAGCGGGTGGCGCTCGGGCGCGCGCTCGCCACCGATCCCGCGTTGCTGCTGCTCGACGAGCCGCTCTCCGCGCTCGACCTGCCACTCCGTCAGGTGCTCCAGGACGAGCTGCGCACCATCCTCACCGGCTGGGGCATCGCGGCGGTGCTGGTCACCCACGATCTCACCGAGGCCTATCGGCTTGGCGACCGCATCGTGGTCTACGAGGAAGGGCGCGTCATCCAGGCGGCGCCGCGCGCCGAGCTCCTGTCGCAGCCTTCGTCGCGCAGCGTGGCACGGATCATGG
>DATMMH010000052.1:0-11591 GCA_035569855.1 Candidatus Dormiibacterota bacterium | reverse complement strand
CGGACTATCCCGGCGACCTCATTTTCAACGGCGATTCGACCAAGATCACCCGTGCGGGGCTGAACAACGGGCTGCAGGTGGACACTGCCTACAAGCTCACGCCGGTCCACACCCTGCGCAGCGGCGTGTTCTACAGCCACGAAACCTTCAGCAGCTACGCCAGTGTCGCCACCTTCCCCTGCTGCGATGCGATGGGGAACCAGACTTCGACCTCGCCGATCAGCTTCAATGACAACAGCCAGTCATCGGCGACTTTCGCGGGACTCTATGTGCAGGACGAATGGAAGGCCCTCGACAAGGTCACTCTCAACTACGGCGCGCGGATGGATTCGGTCGGCGGCTACGTGACCGGCTCCCAGCTCAGTCCGCGTCTGGGCGCGGTCTACAAGCCGTTCGCGGCGACCACTGTCCACGCGGGCTACGCGCGCTACTTCACCCCGCCGCGCCAGGAGTTCGTCGCGACCGCGAGCGTCGCCCGGTTCGCGAACACCACCGCCGAGTCGTCGGTGCCGGTCAACTCGCCGGTTCGCGCGGAGCGCGCTCACTACCTCGACGCCGGCGTCACCCAGCGGATCATCCCCGGGCTCACGGTGGGCCTCGACGGCTACTACAAGCTGTCCGAGTACCACCTGGACGAGGGGCAGTTCGGCGCGCCGACGTTCCTGACCCCGTTCAACTACCACACCGCGAGCAATATCGGAATCGAGCTGACCACGTCGTACGCGGCCGGCGGCTTCTCCGGCTACGGTAATCTGGCCGCGGCCCAGCAGGTGGCCAAGGGCATCGTCTCCGCGCAGGCTCTCTTCTCGGCGGACGACCTGGCCTACATCCACGACCACTACATCGTCACCGACCACAGCCAGCTCATCACCGCCTCCGCCGGCCTCGCGTACCTCTGGCGGCGCACCAGGTTCAGCCTCGATCTGCTGGTCGGCAGTGGCCTGCGACGTACGGTCCGCCATCCGAACGACGCGACCAACCCCCCGTACCAGCAGCTCGACTTCGGAATCACCCACCGCTTCACGCTGCCCGCCTTCGGGACCATGGAGGCGCGCTTCGACCTGATCAACGTGCTCGGCCAGAATTACGTGCTGCGTGACGGCACCGGCGTCGGGATCTTCGCCAAGCAGTTCGGGCCACCGCGCGGGTTCTTCGGCGGACTGAAGAAGGAGTTCTGAGCGAGCGGGTCGACCCGCTATCCGGCCGGGAGCACGCGGGTCGTCGACCGCGCGGCGCGGATCACGCCCACCGCCGAGGAGACGAACATCGCGGCGATCAGGAGGCCCACCGCGATGTCGGGCCAGGCCGAGCCGGTCAACGAGACGCCGGCGGCCGCGACCAGCACGCTCGCATTCGCGGTCACGTCGTTGCGCGAGCAGAGCCACGCCGAGCGCATGTTGAGGTCGTCACCGCGGCGCCGCCAGAGCAGGAGCAGGCAGACGAGGTTCGCGACCAGCGCGAGCAGGCCGATCTCCGCCATGACCGCGGCGCCGGGCACCACGCCGCGCACGATCTTCACCACGACCTCCGCGAGCACCGCGATCCCGAAGGCCGCCATCACGAGCCCCTTGGTCCGGGCGGCGCGCGCCTGCCACGCCGGGCCACGGCCCAGCACGTAGAGGCTGAAGCCGTAGACGATCGCGTCGCCGAGCATGTCGACGGAATCGGCGAGGAGCGCGGTCGAGCCCGCGAGGAGGGCAGCCCCCAGCTCCACCACGAACATGGCCGCGTTGATCCAGAGCACGATCAGCAGGACCCGTCGCTGGGTCTCCGACGTCACCGCGACCGCCTGGCAGCAATCGGTCATCGGGCCCGGCGCCGACCGCGACCCCACGGGCTACTCGGCCAGGACCCGGTGGACGATCTGGACGGCGGCCGAGCCCTCGCCCACCGCCGCCGCCACGCGCTTCATGCTGCCGGCGCGCACGTCTCCCACCGCGAACACCCTGGGCAGGCTGGTCTCGAACTGATGCGGCGGGCGCTGCAGGGGCCACCGCGCGGCCGCCAGATCCGCAGGAGTGAGGTCGACGCCGGTCTTGACGAAGCGCTGCGTGTCCAGCGTGACGCAGCCGCCCAGCCACGCGGTGTTCGCGTCCGCGCCGGTCATCGAGAAGACGTGACGGACCTCGCGCACCTCGCGCGACTCGGTCTTCGAGTTCCGCCAGCGCACGCGCTCCAGGCGCCCGTTGCCCTCGAGCGTCTCGATCTGGGTGTAGGGCCGGAGCGTGATGGCCGGGCTCTCCTCGATCCGCCGGATCAGGTAGCGCGACATGCTGTCGGCCAGGCCGGCCCCGCGAACCAGCAGGTGCACGTGCCGGGCGATCCCGGACAGGAAGACCGCGGCCTGGCCGGCCGAGTTCCCTCCCCCCACCACCACGATCTCCTCGCCGTCGCAGAGCTGCGCCTCGACGCGGGTGGCTCCGTAGTAGACGCCCACGCCCTCGAAGCGGGCGAGGTCCGCCACCGACAGCTTCCGATAGGCGGCGCCGGTCGCCACGATTACCGCGTTCCCCTGCACCGCCGCACCTCCGGCGCACGTGACGCTCAAGCGCCGGCCGGAGCAATCGAGTCCCGCCGCGACCCGCGCGATGGCCAGGTTCGCGCCGAACTTCTCGGCCTGGAGGAACGCGCGGCTGGCCAGCTCCTGTCCCGAGATGCCCATGGGAAAGCCGAGGTAGTTCTCGATGCGGGAGCTCGAGCCGGCCTGGCCTCCCGGGGCGCTGGTCTCAAGCACGACGACGTCGAGCCCCTCCGATGCCGCGTAGACCGCCGCCGCGAGCCCGGACGGCCCGGCACCCACCACGACCAGGTCGTACACGTGGGCGGGGTCGAGCGCGCTGTTGAAGCCGAGCGCCATCGCCACGTCGGCGTTGCTCGGATTGCGGAGCGCCTTGTCCCGGTCCCGGCACATCAGGACCGGGATCTCCTCGACGCCGATCTGGAAGTGCTCGAGGAGCTTCTCCACCCCCGTGTCCCGCTCGACGTCGAGGTAGACGTGCGGATACGCGTTCCGGACCAGGAAGCCCTTCAGCCGCAGGGTGTCGGCCGAGTGGCTCGACCCGATCAGGACCACCCCGCCCAGCGTCTTCGCGATGAGGTGCGCCCGGCGGAGGACGAAGGCGCGCAGGAACACCTCGCTCAGCTCCGCGTCGGTCTGGACGATGCGCCGGAGATCGGTCAGGTCGATCTCGAGCAGCTCGGTCGCGACCAGGGCGCGAGCCCGCACCAGGCTCTGCCGCCCGGTGACCACGTCGATCTCTCCGGTGAACTGCCCGGTCCCGTGGATGGTGAGCCGCTCTTCGCCTTCGCGGGATGGGGTGGTGATCTCCATCTGACCGTCCAGGAGCACGTAGAACGCGCGATTCACCGAGCCCCGCTCGAAGATCACCTCGCCGGGGGCCACGTCACGTCGGCGGGCGAACGGGACCAGGCGCGTGATCTGGGCCGCGTCGAGCCTGGGGAACATCGGGTCCGGCGGGTCGATCGGGTCGCTCATGGCCAGGGTTGAATAGTAGCACCGCGAGCAACGTGGGATGATTGGCTCCGTCATGCGGGCGGAGCCGGAGCCCGGCGCGCATCCGTTCTTCACGATCGGCCACTCGACCCGGCCGATCGCCGAGTTCGTCGCGCTGCTGTCCGAGGCCGGGGTCCGCCTCGTGATCGACGTGCGAACCGTTCCGCGCTCGCGGACGAATCCCCAGTACAACCGGGACGCGCTGCCCGGCGCGCTCGCCTCGTTCCAGATCGGGTACGAGCACCTGCCCGCGCTCGGCGGCTTGCGGGGAGCGAACCGCACGGTGTCCCCGGCGGTGAACGCGGCCTGGACGAACCCGAGCTTTCACCACTACGCCGACCACGCCTTGACGGATGCGTTCCGCTCCGGCTTCGCCGCGCTGCTCGCACTGGGACACGAGCGCCGGTGCGCGATCATGTGCTCCGAGGCCGTGTGGTGGCGGTGCCATCGGCGGATCATCGCCGACTACCTCCTCGACGCGGGAGAAGCCACGTTCCACATCCTGCGTACCGGCGTCGTCTCGCGGGCCCGGCTCACCCCCGAAGCCCGGCGGACACCGGAGGGCACCCTGGTCTACCCAGCGGGGGCTTGACAGCGAGCTCGGACGCCCTATATCCTATATGTCGGTCGAGAATCGAGTAATTGAAGATAAGGTATGCCATGATCGAGACCTTGAGCGCGCCAATCGCCATCCTGGACGAGCACCCCGAGTGGTCCAGCCGCCTCATCGCCGAGCTGGAGTCCCGCCGGCTACCGTACGAACGGATCGACCACTCCAACCATGCCTACGATCCGAGAGACCGGGAACCCCGGTACTCGGTGATCGTGAACCGCACGAGCCCCTCGTCGGCCACCCGCGGGCACAAGGGCGTGCTGTTCTACGCAGAGGCGCTGCTCAATCACTACGCCTCGCTGGGGGTGCCGGTCATCAATCCGGTGGCCGCCTACCGGAGCGAGAAGTCGAAAGCGCTCCAGCTCGATCTCCTCGAGCGCGTGGGCGCCCGCTATCCGCGCGCGGTGGTCGTCAATCATCCCGACAAGATCCTGAAGGCGCTCGACCAGATCGGCTTCCCGCTCGTGATCAAGCCCAACATCGGCGGCTCCGGAGCCGGCATCGTCCGCTTCGATTCGCGCGACGAGCTGGAAGCGGGCCTGAGTGGCCTCGACCTCGGCCCGGACGGGACGGTGCTCGTCCAGGAGTATCTCGAGTCCGACGAAGGCGCGATCGTCCGGGTCGAGGTGATGGACGGCGAGTACCTCTACGCGATCCGGATCGTGCGCGAGGCGCAGGCGGGCTTCAACCTCTGCCCGGCCGACATCTGCCAGGTCCCGGGCGAGACGTCCGCCCCGGCGGCCACCCTGCTCGAGGCCTGCCCGGTGACCGCCAGGCCCGGGCTCACCGTCACCCGCTTCGACGCGCCCCGGGAAGCCATCGACACCGTGCTCCGGCTGACCCGGGCGGCGTCCATCGACATCGGCGGCGTGGAGTACCTGGTGGCCAGGCGGGACGGGCACATCTACTACTACGACATCAACGCGACCTCGAACTTCGTGGCCAACGCACCGGAGGTGCTCGGGTTCGACCCCACCGCCCGGTTCGCCGACTACATCATCCGCGTCGCGCGTCGGGGCTCCGCCTCCGCGCCCTGGTCAAGCTCCGCTTCCTGACCGCCACGTCGAGCAGCCGGGCCAGGCGCCGCTGCGCGTCGGCCCACGCGGTGGGGCCCAGCTCGCGGAGTACCCGGTCCTGCGCTCGCAGCCAGAGCGGCCGGGCCGCGGCGAGGGTCCGCCGGCCCTTGGCGGTGAGCCGCAGCGCCTTGATCCGCCCGTCCGGATTCGGGACCCGCTCGGTGATCCCGTCCCGCTCCAGGAGCGCGAGGCTCCGGGTCAGCGTCGTCTGGTCGATGGCGAGGACGTCCTCGAGCTGACGCAGGTTGGCTTCCCCCCTCCGGGCGATGGCGGCGAGAATGCTGAACTGGGTCACCCGCAAACCGCTCGGTCGCAGCACGTCGTCGTAGAGCTGCGTCACCACCCGGGTCGCCATCCGCAGCGTGTTGCACACGCAGGAGGACAGGCGCGTTCGCGGGGGCCCACCCGTCACCGCCGCACGGCCTCGTACCATGCCACCATGCTATCAGCGAGCGGCGTGCCGGGCAAGGCACTCTCATGTAGATACATGAATCCAAGTGGGGGCCGACCGACGTCTGAACCGATGGGAGGCGCACGCCATGCGCGTCGCGGTGCTCGGAGCGGGCGGGATCGGCGGGTACTACGGGGCGCGGCTCGCCAAGGCCGGTCACGACGTCGTCTTCATCGCGCGCGGCGCCCACTTGGAGGCCATGCAGGAGCGCGGCCTGACCGTGCGCACGCCCGAAGGCGAGTCCACCCTCCCGGTCGTCGCGGTGGCCGACCCTCGGGGGCTGGACCCGGTGGATCTCGTGCTCTTCTGCGTGAAGGCCTACGACACGGAGTCGGGGGCCCGCTCGATCGTCCCGCTTGTGGCCTCCGACACCGCCGTGCTCACCGTGCAGAACGGGGTCGATAACGTCGTCGCGATTGCCGCGGTCTTAGGCACCGGGGCCGTGCTCGCCGCCGCGGTCTACGCCGCGCTCCAGATCGCCGGCCCCGGGGTGATCGCTCGGACGGGTGCGGAGGCCCGGATCGCCTTCGGAGAGCCTGGCGGGGCCGTCACCGCGCGCACGACGCGCATCGCGGCCGCCTTCGAGCAGAGCGGGATCGCACACCAGGTCTCGCCGGACATCGACCGGGTCCTCTGGGAGAAGTTCCTCTTCATCACCGGCGTGGGAGGTGTCACCGCCCTCGCCCGGTCGGGCATCGGGGCGCTCGTGTCGAGCCCGGAGGGCCGGGCGCTGCTCGCCGCCTCCTGTGACGAGATCGTCACGGTCGCCCGCGCGGAAGGCGCGTCACTGGGCCCCGAGGCCGCCCGCGCGGCGATCGCTCAGGCCGAGAAGCTACCCGCGCCCTGGCGGTCGTCGCTGGCGCGCGACCTCGAGGACGGGCGGCGCCTCGAGGTAGACGCCCTCAGCGGCGCGGTGGTGAGACGCGGGCGCCGGCTCGGTATCGTCACGCCGGTCCATCAGGCCATCGCCGCGTGCCTGTCAGTTCACCAGCCCAAGACTTCAGGCGCATGAACGAGGAGGCTCCGATGCAACTCGCGGACAAGGTAGCCATCGTCACCGGCGGCGGAACGGGAATCGGTGCGGCGATCGCGGAGGCGTTCGCGCGCGATGGCGCGCGGGTGGTCATCACGGGCCGGCGCAAGGAGGTGCTGGCCGAGATCGTGGACCGGATCGCAGCGGCGGGCGGGCACGCGCTGGCGGTACCGGGCAGCGTCACCGCGGAGGCCGACGTCCAGCATACCGTTCAGACCACGCTCAGCACGTTCGGGCGCGTCGACGTGCTGGTCAACAACGCGGGCAACATCGCGCACACCGGGCCGCTGCACGAGACCTCGGACGAGGTGTGGGACAGCGTGATCGACGTCTTCCTCAAGGGCGTGTTCCGCTTCTCGCGGGCCGCCATCCCGCCCATGCTGCGCCAGGGCCGCGGCTCGATCATCAACATCGGCTCGGTCCTCGGGCTCAAGGCCTCGGCCGGGCTCCCGGTGCACGCGTACGCGGCCGCGAAGGCGGGTGTGGCCATGCTGACCCGGACCATCGCGGCCCACTACGCGAAGGACGGCATCCGCTGCAACTGCATCGCGCCCGCGCTGACCGAGACCCCGCTGACCGCGCCACGGCTCCGGGACGCGGCCGCGCGACAGGCCATGGATGCCCGTCACCCGATCGGACGCATCGGGAAGCCGGAGGACATCACGGGCGCCGCGGTGTACCTCGCCTCGGATGGAGCCTCGTGGACGACCGGGACCATCCTGAACGTCGACGGCGGCTTCCTCGCGTAGCGGGATCTGGTCGGCGCGATGACCACGCTGGTGGCCTCCCGGTACGACGCGCGCACCCGCATGCTGCTCGAGGCCTCGATCCCCGGCACCCTGGTGCGCCTGGGGGCGCCGAACGTGCTGGTCATGTTGGTGCAGGCCGCGGTCGGCCTCATCGAGACCTACTTCGTGGGCAAGCTCGGCACCGACGCCCTCGCCGGGGTCACCCTCGTGTTCCCGGTGCTCATGCTCATGCAGATGATGTCGGCGGGCGCGATGGGCGGCGGCATCTCGTCCGCGATCGCCCGCGCGCTCGGCGCCGGACGCCGCGGTGACGCCGACGCGCTGGCCCTGCACGCTCTCGCCATCGGCGTGGTCTTCGGCGCCGCCTTCACGCTCGCGGTGCTCGGCGGCGGCCCCTGGCTCTACGGCGCGATGGGCGGGCGCGGCGCCACCCTGACCGCGGCCCTCACCTACTCCAACGTGATCTTCTGCGCGGCGGTCCTGATCTGGGTCTTCAACTCCCTCGCCAACGTCATCCGCGGGACCGGGAACATGGCGGTGCCCGCGATCGTCACATCGGTCGGCGCCGCCGGACTCATCCCGCTCTCCCCGTGCCTGATCTTCGGCGTGGGCCCGTTTCCGCGGCTGGGCATCGCGGGCGGCGCGGTCGCGGTGGTGCTCTACTATGTCCTCGGCACGATCGCGCTCGCCGTGTATCTCCGCTCCGCGCGCAGCGTGGTCCAACTGCCACTCCACGCCGCCCGGTTCCGCTGGCCGCTCTTCCGCGACATCCTGCGGGTGGGCCTGGTCGCCGCGCTCGTCACCGTGACCACCAACCTCACCATCGCCATCGCCACCGGGCTCGTCGGCCGGTTCGGCACCGCGGCGATCGCCGGCTACGGCACCGGCGCGCGCCTCGAGTACCTCCTGGTCCCACTCGTCTTCGGCCTGGGCGGTCCGCTCGTCGCCATGGTCGGCACCAACATCGGCGCGGGCCAGCGTGAGCGCGCGCTGCGGGCCGCGTGGATCGGGGCCGCGATCGCCACCGGCCTCGCCGAGCTGATCGGCCTCGCCGCCGCCGCGGCCCCGCACGCCTGGCTGTCGCTCTTCGGTCACGATCCCGCCATGCTCGACGCGGGATCGCGGTACCTGCGCGCGGTCGGGCCGTTCTTCGGGCTGTACGGCCTCGGGATGGCCCTCTACTTCGCCTCGCAGGGCGCCGGGCGTCTGCTGTGGCCGCTGCTCGCGAACCTGACGCGCCTGGTGATCGCGGCGGGGGGCGGCTGGCTGGCGCTTCGCGCGGGGGGCGACCTGACGCATGTCTTCCTCGCCCTGAGCGTGGCCCTCACCGCCTTCGGCCTGATCAACGCGGCGGCGGTGGCGGCGGGCGCGTGGTTCGGCCCGCTCCGCTGGCCCCGCTGGCCGCGGCTCCGCCCGGTCCGCCTGCCCGGGGAGTCGTGACGCGCGCGAACGCGATCAGGGCCGCGGCGGGTGCCGGTGCTCGGTGGGCGCACCGGTGACGTACCCGCGGAGCTCGTTGTAGCGCTGGATCTGCTGCGCGGAGAGCGTCGCGCGCATCTCGATGTGAGCGCGGAGGTGCACGGCGCGGAGCTCGCCTTCGAGCGCGGCGATCCGGAGCGCGCGGGCGTGGAGATCGGCCTCGCCGATCCGAGCGGCCTGGAACTCGCTCTCGAGGCTCTGCTCCTCCTGGAGGATCAGCTCGCCCAGACGTCGCGCTTCCCGCGCCATGCCCTCGAAGAGCCGCTGCGCCGTCCGCGCCTGCTCGAGAGTCAGCGAGAGCTGACCGGCCTGCGCGGCGTCCAGGACGTGGCGAGGTCCCGGATAGCCGTTCAGCTCGGCGGCCCGAGCGCGGCCCATCCCGAGTCCTTCCCGGAGATCCGAGACCTCCCGATCGGTGAGGCCCCGGATCTCGGAAGCGATCGGTCCCGTGTGCGGCGAGGTCGGCGCGTGCTCCGCGACGACGGGACCCGCGATCGACAGAACGATCAGGCCGCTAATCAGTGTGCGCGCCGGCGTCTCCTTTCTCGAGGCGACGGAGGAACACTTCGATCTCTTTCTTGGTCTGCAGATCGCCGGTCTGCCCGGCCACCTCGAGGCCCCTCAGATACGCGGTCCTGGCCTCGGCGGCCCGGCCGGCGCGCTCGAGCGCCCGGCCGAGCCCGCGGTGGGCCGCCGAATAGTCGGGCTTGAGCCGGACGGCTTCCGCGTACTCTGCGGCCGCCAGCGCGGGCTGGCCCGCGTCGAGATAGGCGCCGGCGAGACCGAAGCGGACCACCGCGTCGTCCGGCATCATCTCGACCACCTCCTTGAACTCCGCGATCCGATCTCGAGTGTCCATATGCGCCCGAGGATCTGGCCAAACCGCCATCGCGTCAAGTAACCTGACGCTCACATGACCGAGGCCGAGGCGCTCGCCGCGCTCCGCAGCTCCGACCCGACGCTCGTGGCCCGGGCGGAAGCCGAGCTGTGGGGGATCTGGTGCCGGTCGGGCAATCCGGAGGTGGATCGCCTCCTTCGCCAGGGGATCGAGGCCATGGAGGGCCAGGCGCTCGGCGAGGCGCGCGCCCTCTTCACGTCCATCATCGAGCGGGCCCCCGACTTCGCCGAGGGCTGGAACAAGCGGGCCACCGTCCGCTACATGGCGGAGGACTACGCGGGCGCCATCGCCGACTGCGAGGAGACGCTGACCCGGAACCCGAGCCACTTCGGCGCGCTCTCCGGCCAGGGACTCTGTCACATGGCTCTCGGCCAGTACCGCGAGGCGGCCGCGCTCTTCCGCCGTGTCCTGACCGTGCATCCCCACCTGGCCTCGGCCTCCCGCAACCTGGCGGCGGCCCTGTCCGAGGCGGTCAAGGGCAACGGGCACTAGCGCCGGCGTGTCGCGACGTCAAGCCTCGCGGGCCAGGACGTGGGTCACCACGGTGGCGCCGGTGCCCCCGATGTTCTGGACCAGCGCGATCTCCGGCGCGCGGATCTGATTCGGGCCGGCACCGCCGGTCAGCTGCTGCCAGCTCTCCACGAGCTGGTACACGCCGGTCGCGCCCACCGGGTGCCCGCGCGCCTTGAGCCCGCCCATCGTGGAGATCGGCAGGCGTCCGCCGATCGCGATCTCTCCGTCCTTGCCGAAGTGCACGCCGCGGCCGGGCGCGGCGAAGCCCGCCGCCTCGAGGCTCAGCGCGGTGATGACCGTGTAGGCGTCGTGCAGCTCGAAGAGATCGACGTCGTCCCGCCCCACGCCCGCCTGCTCGAACGCGCGCGTGCTGGAGAGCACCGCGCCGTTCAGCACCAGCGGGTCCCGGCGGCCCTTCAAAGCCAGGGAGTCCGTGGCGATCGCGGAGGCCCGGACTCTCACCGCGGGCCGGCCGGAGCGCCCAGTCGCGCGGGCGACGTCTCGCGTCGCCAGCACGACCGCGGCGGCGCCGTCGCAGATGGGCGGGGCATCGAGCAGCTTCACCGGCGCGGCCACTTCCCGTGAGGCGAGGTAGGCTTCCATGTCCACCGGCTTGCGGAGGAACGCGTTCGGGTTGCCGCCCGCGTTGCGGTGGGCGTTGATGGCGAAATGGCCGAAATCGCGCGCGCCCACTGCCCAGCGCTCCATGTAGCGCGACATCAGCACCGCGTTGAGCGAGAGGAAGGACTCGCCCACGCAGCCCTCGAGCTCCCAGTCCGCCGCGGTGGCGAGCGACGCGGTGACCGTCTCCTTGGGCGCGTGGGTCATCCGCTCCATGCCGCACACCACGACCACGTCGTGGAAACCGCCCGCGACCGCCATGAATCCCCAGCGGGCCGCCGCGGCCCCGGAGCCGCACGCCGCCTCGACCGTCGCGGCCTCCACGCCGCGGAGGCCCGCCACGTCGGCGAAGAGCGCGCCCAGCTGCTGCTGCTGAGCCAGCATGCCCGACATCATGTTGCCGACGAGCAGCGCGCCGACTTCGTTCGGCCCGAGCTGGGCTTCCGCGAGCGCCGACGTGATCGCCCGCGCCGCCATGTGCCGGCCCCGGACATTACCCTGCTTGGTGACCGGCACCTGGCCGGTGCCGAGGAGATAGACCTTCCGCATACCGCGAGTCGGGCGCCGTCCGGGACCTAGCGCTTGCGGCGTCGGGCCTTCGGGCGGCGGGCCGGCGCCTTGGCGAGCGCCTTGCGCTGCGCCTG
>DATMMH010000051.1:0-7400 GCA_035569855.1 Candidatus Dormiibacterota bacterium | reverse complement strand
CGGCTACATCGCCCGCCTCATCCGCGCCGGGCAGAAGGTCGCGGTGTGCGAGCAGCTCGAGGAGCCCGCCAAGGGACGCAAGATCGTCCGGCGCGACGTGGTCCGCGTCATCACCCCCGGCACCATCACCGACACCCAGTTCCTCGACGGCGCCCGGAACAACTTCCTGCTCGCCGCCCACGCCACGGCCTCCGCCGCGGGGGTGGCCCTCGTGGACATCTCCACCGGGGATTTCTGGGTGGGCGAGGAGCCGGGGGCGGGGGAGGCATTGCTCGAGGCGGCCCTGCTCCGTCGCCCCGCGGAGATCCTCCTCGCCCACAGCGCCGAGCCGGCGTGGGCGGCCCGGTGGGCGCCGGCCGGTACGCCGGTCACCCGCGTGGACGGCGGGGCCTTCGGGGCGCGGGTCGCGCGGGAGATCCTCGAGCAGCACTTCCGGGGCGCGAGCCTCGACGCCCTGGGCGTGGGCGGCCTCACCGCGGGGCTGCAGGCCGCGGGGGCCGCGCTCGCCTACCTGCGCGAGACCCAGGGCGAATCGCTCGCGCACCTCAGCCGCATCCAGCGCCTGGCCACCGGGGAGGCGATGCTGCTCGACCCGACCGCGGTGGCCACGCTCGAGCTGTTCGAGACGAGCCAGGAGCGGACCGCCAAGGGCTCGCTGTTCGCGACGCTCGACGCCACCGCGACCCCGATGGGAGCCCGCCTGCTCCGTCAGTGGATGCTCCGCCCCCTGCTCGATCGGGACGCCATCGTGCGACGGCAGGAGGCAGTCGCGGCCCTGGTGGAGAGCCCCGCCGCCCGCGAGGCACTGAGCCGGCGGCTGCAGGGCGTGGGCGACCTCGAGCGGCTGACCAGCCGGGCCGCGCTGGGGGTGGCCCACGCCCGCGACCTGATCGCGCTGCGGGGCTTCCTGGACCGGCTCCCGGGGCTGGCCGAGGAGCTGGGCGCCCTCGACGCCCCGCTGCTCACGACCCTGGGCGAGGAGATCGTCCCGCTCCCCGATCTTCAGAAACTACTCGAGGAGGCTCTGGAGGACGACCCGCCGCTGGCCCTGCGCGAAGGCGGGCTGATCCGCGAGCGCTGGAACGAGGACCTGCGCGAGCTGAAGCAGGCAGCGCGCCAAGGCAAGGAGTGGATCGCCTCGCTCGAGCAGCGGGAGCGCGAGCGCACCGGCATCCCGTCGCTCAAGGTGCGGTTCAACCGCGTCTTCGGCTACGCCATCGAGGTCAGCAACGCCCACGGGGCCAAGGTGCCGGGCGACTACCTGCGGCGCCAGACCCTGGTGGGGGCCGAGCGCTACGTGACCACCGAGCTCAAGGAATACGAGAGCCGCGTCCTCGGCGCCGAGGAGCGCATCGCGCGGCTCGAGTTCGAGCTGTTCGGCCAGGTACGCGCCGCGGTCGCGGCGGCCGCGGCCCCGCTGCTGCGCAACGCCCGCGCGGTGGGCAGCCTCGACGCGCTCGCCTCGCTGGCCGCGGTCGCACACGAGCGCGGCTACGTGCGGCCGGAGGTGGACGAGGGGTTGGCGCTCGAGATCGTAGACGGCCGCCACCCGGTGCTGGAAGCGGGCGGCTCGCCCTTCACGCCCAACGACACGCACCTCGACCCGGCGGGCTGCCAGATCATGATCCTGACCGGCCCCAACATGAGCGGCAAGAGCGTGTTCATGCGCCAGGTGGCGCTGCTCACGCTGATGGCGCAGATGGGCGGCTTCGTGCCCGCCCGCTCGGCGCGGCTCGGACTGGTGGACCGCATCCTCACGCGGGTGGGCGCCCAGGACAACATGGCCCGCGGGCAGAGCACGTTCCTGGTGGAGATGGTGGAGACGGCCAGCATCCTCCGCCACGCCACCCAGCGGAGCCTGATTCTTCTCGACGAGGTCGGCCGCGGCACGTCCACCTTCGACGGTCTCGCCATCGCCTGGGCGGTGACCGAGGAGCTGCACGAGCGCGGGCGCGGCGCCAAGGTGCTCTTCGCCACCCACTACCACGAGCTGACCGCGCTGGCCGAGCGGTTCGAGCGGGTGCAGAATTTCCACGTGGCGGTACGCGAGTGGAACGACGAGATCATCTTCCTTCACAAGGTGCGTCCGGGCGGCACCGACCGCTCCTACGGCATCCAGGTGGCGCGGCTGGCCGGCCTGCCGCCCGCGGTGATCACACGGGCCAAGGCCATCCTGGGCGAGCTCGAGCGCGAGCGCACCGAGCTGACCGCCGCGGTCGCGCCTTCGCCGTCCGCGACCGGCCCGGCCCAGCTCGGGCTCTTCACGGCCGCGCACGACCCGCTGCTGCGCGAGCTGGCCGCCCTCGACCTGGGCGCCATGACGCCGCTACAGGCCCTGAACCTGCTCGCCGAGTGGCAGCAGCGCCTGAAGACTCGCCCATGAGCGACGCCCGCATCCGGCGCCTGCCCGAGCATCTCGTCAACAAGATCGCGGCGGGCGAGGTGGTGGAGCGCCCGGCCTCGGTGGTCAAGGAGCTGGTCGAGAACTCGCTCGACGCCCTCAGCGCCCAGGTGACGGTGGACCTGCGCGACGCCGGGCGCGCGCTGATCCGCGTCACCGACGACGGGGTCGGGATGAGCAGCGACGAGGTCGACCTGGCCCTGCTGCGCCACGCCACGTCGAAGCTCGCCACCGACGCCGACCTCGACGCGATCGTGACCCTGGGCTTCCGGGGCGAGGCGCTGCCCGCCATCTGCGCGGTGACACGCTTCTCGGTGCTCTCGTGCCCGCGCGGCTCGGACACCGGCACGCTGCTGCGCGGGGAAGGGGGCACGGTGAGCGAGAAGCTGCTCGTGCCCGCGCCCGCGGGCACCACCGTGGAAGCCCAGGACCTCTTCTTCAACACCCCGGCGCGGCTCAAGTTCATGAAGAGCGCGCCGAGCGAGATGGCGGCCGCGCTGCGCCTGCTGGAGGCCACCGCGCTCGCCCACCTCGAGGCGCACTTCCGCGTCTCCCACAACGGCCGGTCGGCTCTCGTCGCCCCGCGCGCCCGCACCCTGCGCGACCGGGTGGGCGCGCTCTGGGGTTTCGAGCGCGCCGGGCGCCTGCTCGACGTCGAGCGCAAGGACGGCCCGCTCGCGGTCTCCGGGCTGATCGCGCCACCCCAGGCCTCCCGCGGCAACCGGGACCAGATCGTGCTGATCGTCAACGGGCGCCCGGTGCGCGACACCCAGCTCGCCCAGACCGTGATCGAGGCCTACCGCCCGCTCCTGGCCCGCGACCAGTTCCCGGTGGCCGTGCTCCGCCTGGACCTGCCGCCCCAAGAAGTCGACGTCAACGTGCACCCGACCAAGGCCTGGGTCCGCTTCCGCTCCGCCCGGCAGATCCAGGAGATCCTCTACCGCGCCGTCCACGACGCGTTGAGAACGAGCCACGTAGTCCAACCCCAACGCGGCCTGACCACAGAAGGAACCGAAGGAACAACCGACGCAGCGCCGGAACGAGTGTCCGCCGACTGGGGGAGTGCGGGGGCCATTTCCGGGCCCCCGCATTCAACAGAGCCGCTTCCGGCAGCAACAGCACCCCCCGAAGCCCAGACCCGTCTATTTCACGAAACCGCCGCCCCCTTCACCCTCGCCAGCTTCGGCGCGGTCATCGGCCAGCTCCAGGACACCTTCGTGGTCTCCGCCACCGACGACGAGGTCTTCTTCGTGGACCAGCACGTGGCGCACGAGCGCGTGCTCTTCGAGCGGCTGCTGCGCGAAGCCGAGGCGGGCCCGCTGGCCTCGCAGGAGCTGCTCTTTCCGCAGCCGGTGGAGCTGGGTGCCGGGCAGGCCGAGCTGGTGCGCGAGTGGACGCCCGCACTCGAGGGGCTGGGCTTCGCGCTGGAGGGCTGGAGCGGCTCGACGCTGGTGCTGCGCGCGGTGCCGGCGCTGCTCCGAGGCCAGGAGCCCGCGCGCCTGATCGAGTCGCTGGTGGAGGACGTCGCGCGCCCGCCCAAGGGCGAGCCCGCGCCGCTGCTCCATCGCGCGCTGGCCTTCGTGGCCTGCCGCGGCGCGATCAAGGCCCACACGCCGCTGCAGCGCGAGGAGATGACCCGGCTGCTCGGCGATCTAGCCGGGACGCAGACGCCGTACTTCTGCCCCCACGGCCGCCCGATCGTGAGCCGCCTGTCGCTGCGCGACATCAAGCGCGAGCTCGGACGCACGTGGTGAGCCGGCCGCCGCTGCTCGCGCTGGTGGGGCCGACCGGCGTCGGCAAGACCGCGGTGGCGGTGCGTCTCGCGCAGCAGATCGCGATCGAGGTGGTGAGCGCGGACTCCCGGCAGGTCTACCGCGGCATGGACATCGGCACCGGCAAGCCCACCGCCGATGAGCTCACGGCCGTCACGCATCACCTGATCGACGTGGTCGATCCCGCCGAGCGGTATCACGCCGCACGCTTCCGCGCCGATGCGCTGGCCGCCATCGCGGCCATCCGCGACCGCGGCCGGCTGCCGGTGGTGGTGGGCGGCACCGGGCTCTACGTGCGCGCGCTGCTCCGCGGGCTCGCGCCCGCACCGCCGGCCGACCCGGCGCTCCGGGGAGAGCTGGAGCGCTTCGCCGAGACGCACGGCGCGGCCGCGCTGCACGCCCGGCTGGCCTGGGTGGCGCCCGAGACGGCGCGCCGCCTGCATCCGAACGACCGTGTCCGTATCGTGCGCGCCCTCGAGGTGCACGCCCACCGCGCCGCCGTGCCCGCGAGGGCGGGAGAAGGCGATTGGGCCGAGCCGCCCCGCCCGTGGCGGCTCGTGATGATCGGCCTCGCCCGGGAGCGCACGCGGCTCCGCGCGGCCCTCGCCGAGCGCGCGCGCAGCATGCTCGCCCGTGGCATGATGGACGAGGTGCGGCGATTGTTGCAGGCGGGTTACGATCCGGCGCGGCCACCGATGGACGGCATCGGCTACCGGCAGCTCGCGCTGGCCGTCCGGGGCCGGATGGCGGAGACCGAAGCCCTCCGGCTCATGATTCGGGACACCACGCGCTACGCCAAGCGGCAGATGACGTGGTTCGCGCGCGAGCCCGAGATCCGCTGGCTGGACGTGGACGAAGCCGGCGGCATCGAGGGCGCGGCCGAGGCGGTGCTCAAACAGCTCACGCGGGAGGGATTGATCGAGTGAGATCGCGGGAAAAGGCAGTGCTGGCGGCCCTGCGGCTGCCGAGTCAGCCGCGGGTCGTGGTGGAGGAAAGTCTAGACGAGCTGGGGCGACTGGCCGAGTCGGCCGGCGCCCTCGTGGTGGGGCGGGCCACCCAGGATCGGCGGGCGCCCACTCCCGGGCTCTATTTCGGCAAGGGCAAAGTCGAGGAGATCAAGACGCTCTCCAAGCGGCAGGGCGCGGACCTGATGATCTCGGACGATGCCCTCTCGCCGATCCAGGAGCGCAACCTCGGCGGCTCCCTCGGGGTGCGCGTGATCGACCGCACCGCGCTCATCCTCGACATCTTCGCCCAGCGCGCCCGCACCATGGAGGGCAAGCTCCAGGTCGAGCTGGCCCAGCTCTCGTACCTGCTGCCGCGTCTGGTGGGGCAGTGGAAGCACCTCGAGCGCACCGGCGGCGGCATCGGGACGCGGGGACCGGGCGAGATGCAGATCGAGTCCGATCGCCGCATCATCCGGCACCGCATCCAGAAGATCCGCGACGAGCTGCAGCGGGTGCGCGTGCACCGGCGGCTCTTGCGCGATCGCCGGAAGGCGAGCGGCGTGCCGGTGGTGGCGCTGGTCGGCTACACGAACGCGGGGAAGACCACGCTGCTCAATCACCTGACCGGGGCCGACCGGGTGGCCGCGGACGCGCTGTTCGTCACGCTCGACCCGACCGCCCGCATCGTGACGAGCCCGACCCACGCCTCGTTCATCCTGACCGACACGGTGGGATTCATCCGCAAGCTGCCGCACCAGCTCGTGGCCGCCTTCAAGGCCACGCTCGAGGAGCTGGCCGAGGCCGACGTGCTGGTGCACGTGGTCGACGCCAGCCACCCGGGCCTCGACGACCAGGTACAGGCGGTGGAGGCGCTCCTCGGCGAGCTCGAGCTCATGGGCCGGCCGATGGTGGTCGCGCTGAACAAGGTCGACCGGCTCGACGCTGGCGCCGCCCGCGCGCTGCTCGCGCGCTTCGACGGCGTCGCGGTCTCGGCGCTCACCGGGGAGGGGATGGAGGCGCTGCGCGCGCGCATCGATCTGGCGCTGAAGCCACGGGTGGCGCACCTCGCCCTGCGCATCCCGTACGCGGACGGTCCGGCCCTGGCCACGTGCTACGAGCGGGGCCGCGTCCTGGTCCGGCGCGACGAGCCGGACGGCATCCACCTCGAGGTCGAGCTGCCGCGGCGGCTCGTGGCCTCGCTCGAGGGGTACCGGCTGCCCGGCTGAGCGGAAGTGCTACAATCGGGGGCCTCCGCTCCCGCGGACCATCCATGGGACTACCCAACTGGCTCACGACGCTGCGCATCCTCCTGATTCCGGTCTTCGTGTCACTGCTCGTCTACCGGCGGGCGGGGGCGGCGCTGCTGGTGTTCTGCCTGGCGAGCCTCACCGACATGCTCGACGGCTACATCGCGCGCGTCCAGAACCGGCAGACGCGGCTCGGCGCATTCCTCGATCCGGTGGCCGACAAGCTGCTGCTCACGTGCGGGTTCGTGACCCTCACGTGGCTCAAGGTGATCCCGTTCTGGATCACCGCGGTGGTGGTGAGCCGCGACGTGGTGCTGAGCATCGGCGTGCTCGTCATCCACGTGGCGGGCGGCACCGTCCATCCCACGCCATCCTGGATCGGCAAGATGTCCACCGTCTTCCAGATGGCGAGCGTGCTCGCGGCCATGGCGGGGGTGTACTTCCAGCTCGTCCCGCCGATCGTCACCCGCGTGCTGGTCTGGGTAACCGCCGGCTTCACGATCACCTCGGGGCTGCAGTACATCGTGATGGGCCTCAAGCAGCTCGATGCGCCGACGTCGGTCGGCGGGCGGGTCTGATCGTGGCCCGGCGGACGACGCAGGCGGGCGACGGCGTGGTGGTGGCCGCGGTGAAGCGGGGCACCGCCGCCGCGCGGGCCGGCCTGCGACCCGGCGACCGC
The DNA here is from genome assembly GCA_035569855.1 of Candidatus Dormiibacterota bacterium. Classification (GTDB taxonomy): domain Bacteria; phylum Methylomirabilota; class Methylomirabilia; order Rokubacteriales; family CSP1-6; genus CAMLFJ01. Next base: position 354 of record DATMMH010000051.1, on the reverse strand, counting down.
ATCGTGGCCATCAACCAGGCACCGCTCCGCGACGTGATCGACTTCCACTTCCACGCGGGCGAGGAGCGCCTCCACCTGTCGGTCGAGCGCGAGGGGCGGGCCCACCGCGCGGTGCTGACCCGCCGCGGCCTCGGCCTGGGGCTCGAGCTCGAAGCCCCGCGTCCGGCCGAGATCGCCACCTGCGCCAACAAGTGCGTGTTCTGCTTCATCCACCAGCTCCCGAAGGGCATGCGCAAGAGCCTCTACGTGAAGGACGACGATTTTCGGCTGTCGTTCCTGCACGGCAACTACATCACCCTGACCGATCTGGAGGAGGCCGAGCTCGCCCGGATCGAGAGCCAGCGGCTCTCGCCC
>DATMMH010000050.1:0-5249 GCA_035569855.1 Candidatus Dormiibacterota bacterium | reverse complement strand
CCCGCCCGTCCCGCATCCCACGTTGAGCACGCGCATCCCGCGCAGCGGCCGTCCGACGGTGTCGGCCACCGCCTGGATGCGGGTCGCCTCGACCTCTTCCTCCCGCTGGCGCCCGATCACTTTCGCGCGCCAGTCGGGCAGCCCGAGCGTGTCCCGGTAGTACCGGACGTAGTACTGCTCGAGCAACCCGCGAAGCCGCTCCGTCAATTCGGCGTGCTCGCCGGCCAGTTTGGTCATCTCCTCGTCGACGGGCGGCCGCCCAGGCGCTCGGCCACGTCCAGCAGCCTCCCGGCGCTCCGCCCATCATCGAAGCCGAGAAAGCGCTCGACGTAACGCTTGCGTGCCGCACCGTCCAGGGGAAAGTCGGTGAGATCCCAGCGGCGCAGTCCGTCGAACGCCGCACGCAGCGGCACGCAGTATGCCGTGCCGGGCCAGTTGTAGATCCCTCCCAGGTCGCCGTTGTGGACGAAATTGACGACGTGATCGGGGAGCCCCATATCCCGTCGATCAGGAGCGAGACAGAGGCTGGGAACTCCGGAGTACGCTGCCTCGAACACCGACGTACTGTAGGCATGGATGCACAGCGACGCAACGCTGAGCAGCTCGAGGATCGTGGGCGGATAGTGGGACGGATCGTAGAGCGCGACGTCGGCCACTCCCCGTGCATACCGTGGAATCGGATCTTTCAATCGCGACTTCATCACCAGGATGGCCCCCGTCCGATCGCAGAACGTCCGTACCGATTCGACCAGATGACGATCGTTCCAACCGTATCGGACATGGTCCCAGTAGTCGAGGCGCCGGCTCAGCGCCGCACCGACGCCCTGGACGAGGCGCGTCGAAGGAGTGAAGACCCGGCGTAGCCAGAATGTGGGGGGGTTTGACCGCAAGGGAAACGGCAGGTACAGAACCACCGGACGGCCGGGAGCCAGGCCGAACCGGTGCCGCACCTCGTCGGGATCGATGCGTGACACGACATCCAGCTCCGGCATGCCCACGGGCACGGTTCGGGGCTCCAGATCGTCGCCCTGGCCAGATCCGGCGAATCGCTCCCGCAGTTTCGTCCCCCAATAGGGGCTGTAGGTCGCCAGGGAATCGGAGGCGAGCACGCCCTCAGGAGTGGGGAAGAAGAGGATGTCCGCCGAGTACTGCAGCCACAACCACCTGGACGTCACCCCGTCCCTGAACCCGGCCGGAGGCGGGTCGAGCGCGACGACAACGTCTGGCTGATCGCGCCGGAACCGCTGCAGCATGTCGGCGGGCCCCTGAAACCTCTGGAGGCGGACCCCCTCGGCGAGAGACGCGGGCGCCGACTCTGGGAACTCGGAGCCCTTACCTCCTCGACGGGGCCGGCTCCAGTCGTGCCAGCATTCCACTCGGTGGCCGCGGCGCAGCGCCTCCTCGATGGCGGGACCCAGCGGGCGGTAGTAGTTCGTGCGATGAATCGGAAACACGATGCGCATCAGGAGCGCTTGAACACCTCGCCATAGGGCCTGCCCTCGAGCCGCTCCGTGATCCGTCCATCATCCAGCGCGGCCCCGACCACTCGCAGCGCCTCCTCGCAGGCGGCGAGCGTCTCGTCCACGTCGGCGTCGCGATGCGAGAAGGAGATGTTGAACCCCGCGTAGTGGAAGATGATCCCTCGTCGCCCGGTCTCCTGGAGAAAAAGGCTCATGAGCAGGCGGTTGTTTTCCTCTCTCGGGTGCCGGAAGAGGATCTTGGGATGCACCGGGAACCCGATGCAGTCGACCGGCAGGGCCAATCGGGCCGCGATCCGCCGGAAGCCGTCCTGGAGACGCTGGCCCGCGGCCCAGAGGTGGGAGATGACCGGCTTTTCTCGGTACTCGTCGATCGTGGCGCGCGCCGCCGCGAGCGCCAGGGTGTCGCCGCCAAAGGTACTCGAGACGAACACGTCGTCGATCTCCCGCATGAACTCGGCCCGGCCGACGACGGCCGAGAGCGGCAGCCCGTTCGCCATGCCCTTGCCGAACGTGGCCAGGTCGGGAACGACGCCAAAATGCTCCTGCGCGCCGCCCGCGGCCCAACGGAAGCCGCTGATGATCTCGTCGAAGATCAGGAGCGCCCCGTGGTCGTGCGCCACCTTCTTGACACCCTCGAGGAAGCCGGGCGCCGGGGCGTCCAGGAGCACGGCTTCCATGATCACCGCGGCCACCTGCCCCCGCCGCTCCTCGAGGGCGTGCTCGAGCGACGCCAGGTCGTTGTAGCCGAAGGGTACGATGAGATCGCTCGTCCCCTTGGGGATGCCCTTCGAGCGTGGAGTGGTCACCGCGTACCAGTCGTGCCAGCCGTGATAGCCGCAATAGACGACCACGTCTCGGCCCGTGGCGGCCCGCGCGATCCGCACGGCCGCCGCATTCGCCTCGGAGCCGGTCTTGAGGAATCGCGCCTTCTCCGCGCACGGGATCACCTCGATGAGCCGCTCGGCCACCTCGACCTCCAGCGGATGTGGCAGCGAGAAGATGCTTCCCTCGGCAAGCTGCCGGCCCACCGCCTCGGTGACCGCCGGATACGCGTAGCCCAGGGTGATGGAGGCCAGGCCCAAGAGGTAGTCGATGTACTCGCCGCCATCCACGTCCCACACCCGACAGCCGCGGCCGCGCTGGAGGAAGACAGGATAGGCGCCCTCGACGAACATGTCGGCGCCTTTCGACAGGGTCTGCGAAGCCCCGGGAATGGAACGGCGGGCTCGGTCCAGCATGGCCATCGAACGGTCGAAGCTACGACGGGGCGTAGTCATGGTGTGGTGGACCTCTGCGTGCCGGCGATGGTTTGGCGGTCGACGGCCAGCGATCGCTCGAACCCCTCGTTCCGGCGGATACCCTCATTGAGCTTGCGGAGCTCTGGCCGCTCTTCCAGAAGCTGCAGCACCTCGGTCATACCCACGATCCCGCCGGCCGGGCCCAGCGCGTCGTACACGGCGCGGACGAAGTCGAGATCGGCCGCCGTGTCCACGGTCCAGCGATGCCCCGAGAGATCCTCCTCGTGCCGGAGATTGGCAAGCCGAAACCGCTCCGGGTGACTCCAGAGGAAGGGGGTGACGTGCTCGCGCTCCGAAGGCAGGCCGGCTTCGCGCGCGGCCGTCTCCAGGACTTCGAGCGAGAACACCTCGGTGTCGAGCCCGTCCGGATAGGTCGGCGGATGCACATTGCTGACGTAATCGACTCCGGGACGGCGAGCCTCGTACTCGGCCAGCATCCGGCCGGAGACCACCGGATCCAGGAGCGGGCAATCCGCGGTGATGCGCACGACCACTTCCGCCCGCGTCTCACGAGCGGCGAGACAGAAGCGGTCGAGCACATCTTCCTCGCTGCCGCGGACCCACCGGAAACGGCCAGCTCGAGCGAACGCCTCCAGCGCGTCGTCGGCCGGGTTCACCGTGGTCGCGATGACGACGTCGGCGATGCCCGGAATGGCCGCCGCCCGCTCGACCACGTGCGCGAGCAGCGGCCGGCCCGCGATGTCGGCCAGTGTCTTACCGGGAAGGCGCGTCGAGCCGAGCCGCGCCTGGATCACAACCGCCGCGCGCGCGGCCATCAGAGGCTCACCCACCGCCGCTCGGCGGCCGCAATCTTGGCGGCTTCGACAATCCGCAGCGACCGGAGCGCCTCCCAGCCGTCGACGAGAGGCTCCTCGCGACCCTCGAGGCACCGGATGAAGTGCCGCATCTCCTCCACGTACATCGCCTCGTTCGGTCCGTCGGCGCCACCGTCGTGGATCTCGGCCTCGTCGCGGCCGGGTCCGAGCACGCGAACCGTCCGCGACGCGTAGTCCCACGTGATCACTCCCTCGGCGCCGATGACCTCGAGGTCGCGCCGGTAGATGCGGCGCAGATAATCGACGTGGACCTGGGCGATCAGACCCGAGGCGAAGCGCATCGTCACCTCGGCCAGATCCTCGGTGTCGCCGGTGAGAGCACTCACGTGACCGGCCGCACAGCACACCGCCGCCGCATCCCCGAAGAGCCACCCCATGTAGTCGAGTTCGTGGACGAGGTCGAGCAGGGCCCCGCCTCCCTGCGCGGCGCTCACCGCGTAGTTCTCCCGGTAGTCGCGTCCAGCCCGCCAGTCCGGTAGATAGGACCCGAAGTACGCTCGCGCGGAGTGGACGCGCCCGATCCGCTCCGCCTCGATCAGCACCTTCACGCGCCGGAGGCTCGGCAGGAACCGCAAGTTGAATCCCACTACGACGAGTCTTCCGGCGCGCTTGGCCGAGTCGAGCAAGGCCGGCACCTCCTCGGACGTGTGGGCGACGGGCTTCTCGACGAACACGTGACAGCCGGCCTCGATCGCCTGCCTGGCCACGGCCACATGGCTCGCGGGCGGCGTACACACGAGCACCGCATCCGGCCGGGCGGTCAGGCCCGACTCGATCCCGGTCGCCGGCTCCAAGGCCGGGAGCGCCCGCCGGGCCTCGCCAAGCCGCTGAGGATCAGCGTCCCATCCCAGAACCCCATGGCCCAGCCCCAGCAGATTGCGGGCATGGCGGGTGCCGATCGATCCAGTTCCCACAACGAGGAAGCGCATCAGGTCCGCGCACTCGGGCTGCACGCCAAGGCACGGCCGACGCGCCAGGTCCCCTGGCCGTCTACCAGCCGCCGGCCGCAGGTGGCGAGTGCCGCCCGACGCCCAGGGTCTCGGGCCAGCTCGCGCAGCCTACCCTCCAGGGCCGGCCGGGTCTCGTCGCGGTCGGCGGCGCCGGCGAACAGCGCGGCGCCGGCCTGCTCGAACCCCCGGACGTTGGGGCCCTGATTGGCGACGGTCAGAACCATGATGGTCGGGGTGGCCGTCGCCGCCAGCTCGTAGAGCGTCATGCCGCCCGCGGAAATAGCCAGGTCGGCCTGTAGCATGAGCGGGCGGAGATCCGGGACGTAGCCATGGACCGCGGCCCGGTTTCCCGGCCGGCGAACCGCTCCCTCGAGAACCGCCCTCGGGCCAGCGTACGGCCCCGCGACCAGGTCCACGACCACGTCTTCCAACGCCGTATCCACCGCCGCCACCGCGGACTCGAGCGCGTGGGGCTGCAGGCTCCCGCCGAGCGTCACCAAGACGCGCTCGATCCGATCGTGATGCCGACGAGCCGGCGCATCGGCGTAGCCCGCGTCGATCATCGCGTACGGCGGCCCGAGCAGAAGCAGCCGACCCTCGGAGGGCCCGTAGCCCAGGTCGGCCGCGCCAATACCGCCGTTGACGACCACGTCCACCGGCAGGGGCCGATCCGCGAGATCGTCC
>DATMMH010000049.1:0-7253 GCA_035569855.1 Candidatus Dormiibacterota bacterium | reverse complement strand
ACGGAACAGATCCAGTTCCTGCTCGCGAAGGCTCTGCAGTTCTCGCTGCCCGAGCTGGTCTACGTCAACCAGGTCATTCACGATCCGACCCATCGGCCCACCTCGCTGCGGGAGGCCAGGCGACGCATCGAGGCCGCGGGCCGTGTCACATTCGTGGACTACGCCGAGCGGATGGCGGTCCCGTTATGGAAGCAGGAGGAAGTCCAGGGCCCGGCCACCCTGGAGGAGTTTGCCCGGCGCGGATCGCTGACGTCGATCCAGGATCGGCTGCGGGCCAACCCGCGCGTGCATCTCGCGCTCAACGCGGACGACCCCTTGACGAACCGAGAATCGATTCTCGAGCTCGAGAAGGCACTGGGGCACCAGGTGACGGTGTTCCCGTACGGCGGGCACCTGGGCAATCTCTGGTACCCGGAGAACAAACGGCTCGTGCTGCGGATCCTCGGAGCGCCGGCCGGGGGCGCGCGGCGGCACGCCGGCGCGCGTTAGGGCTTCACGCTCCGCCCGCGCGCATCGCCTGCCAGACCCGCTCCGGCGTCGCCGGCATGTCGAGGTGGCGCACCCCGAGCGGGGCCAGCGCGTCGTTCACCGCGTTGAGCAGCGCGGGCAGCGCGCCCACCGTGCCGGCCTCGCCCACGCCCTTGGCCCCGAGTGGATTCACGCCCGTCGGCACCTCGTGGGAGTCCACCTCGAAGAGCGGCAGATCGTCGGCGCGCGGCATCACGTAGTCCATGAACGAGCCGGAGAGGAGCTGGCCGGACTCGTCGTAGGTCATCGCCTCGAAGAGGCCCTGACCCAGGCCCTGGACGATGCCGCCGTGGATCTGGCCCTTGACCAGCATCGGGTTGATCATGCGGCCGACGTCGTCGACCACCGCGTAGCGCACCACGCGGACCGCGCCTGTCTCCTGGTCGATCTCGACCTCGCACACGTGGCAGCCGTTCGGGAAGGTGACCGCGGGCGGCGTGAACGCGGCGGTCTCGCTGAAGCCGGGCTCGAGGCCGGGCGGCTGCTGGCGCGGCTGGTAGGCGGCGCGGGCCACGCGGTTCCACGCGACGTCGCGGTCCGTGCCCGCCACCACGAAGCGGCCGTCGCGGAAGGTGACGTCCTCGGGGGCGGCCTCCAGGAGGTGCGCGGCGATGCGGCGGCCGTGCGCGATGACCTTCTCGGTGGCGCGCAGCACCGCGGAGCCGCCGACCGAGATGGCGCCCGAGCCGCCGTTGCCCCGGCCGGCGCCGAGCGCGTCGCTGTCGCCCCAGAAGACGGCGACGCGCTCGGGCGGCAGACCGAGCCGGTCGCTCACGATCTGGGCGAAGGCCGTCTCGTTGCCCTGCCCCATCGAGGTCGAGCCCGCGAAGAGCGAGACCGAGCCGTCGGGGTTGACGCGCATCTCGGCGGTATCCGGATTGACCGCGGTGTAGGGCCCGCCGGCCACCTCGATCGGGTTCGCGATGCCGAGCCCGAGGAGCCGGCCGCGCCGGCGCGCCTGGGCGCGGCGCTGCTCGAAGCCCGCGTGGTCGGCGAGGGCCAGCGCCATCTCCATGATCCGGGCGAAGTCGCCGCAGTCGTAGGTGAACACGAGCCCGGTCTTGAAGGGCATCGCGGAGGCCGGGATGAGATTGCGCCGGCGCAGCTCGACCGGGTCGATCCCCAGCTCGCGCGCCGCGATGTCGATGACCCGCTCGATGGCGTAGGTGGCCTCCGGGCGCCCGGCGCCGCGGTAGGGGCCGGTCGGCGTCGAGTTCGTGAAGATGCCGGTGCTCTCGACGTGGATGGCGGGCGTCGTGTAGACGCCGGCGACGCCGCCCACGTTGTTGGTCACCGGGCCCGCGCTGCGCGGCGTGAGGTAGGCGCCGATGTCGGCCCGGATGGCCACGCGAAGGCCCAGGAACTTGCCGCCGGCATCGAGCGCCAGCTCGGCCGACGAGACGTTGTCGCGGCCCGGCTCGTCGGTGACGAAGCCCTCGCGCCGGGTGGACGTCCACTTCACCGGCCGGCCCACCCGCTTCGCGGCCCACAGCGCCAGCACCAGCTCCGGGTAGATGCCGCTGCGCATGCCGAAGCTTCCGCCGACGTCGCTCGTGACCACCCGCATCTGGCTCTGCGGCACGCGGAAGACCTGCTCGGCGAGAATCGTGCGGAGCCCGTGGGGCGCCTGGATGCCGGTGTGAAGCGTGTAGCGCCCGCTCCGCCGGTCGAACTCGCCCACCGCCGCGCGCGGCTCGAGCGGGGCGGCGGCCACGCGGGTGACCACGAAGTCGAGCCGGGTGACGTGGGCCGCGCCCGCGAAGGCGCGCGCGACCGCGTCGCGCGCGCCCGCTTCCCAGACGAAGGCCACGTTGTCGGCCACCTCGTCCCACACGGCCGGCGCGCCAGGCCGCGTGGCCGACACCGCCCCGGTCACCGCGGGTAGCGGCTCGTAGTCGACGGCCACGAGCTCGGCGGCGTCGGCGGCCGCTTGCGGCGTCTCGGCCACGACCAGGGCCACCGGATCGCCCACGTGCCGCGCGCGATCCCGGGCGAGCGCGGGACGGGGGGTGGGGAACGCCGGGGAGCCGTCGCGGCGCTTGCGCCCCCCGTCGGTCGGCAGGGGGCCGAGCCCGTCGGCGGCCAGGTCGGCGCCGGTGAGCACGGTCAGCACACCGGGCGCCCGCCGCGCGGCGGCGGTGTCGATGGAGCGGATCCGCGCGTGCCCGTGCGGCGAGCGGACCACCACCGCGTGGGCCTGTCGCGGGAGATCGACGTCGTCGGAGTAGCGGCCCAGCCCCTGGATGAGGCGCGGATCCTCCAGGCGATGCACGGACTGGCCGATCGCGAACTTCTCGACGCTGACCGGATCGCTCATCGCGGGACGGGTCGGGTCGTCGAACGACCGATGCGGGGCGCGCGGATCTGCACGGCGCGCTACTATGCCACGCGCCGCGCAGCGAGGCAAACGCGGCCGGCGAGATTTACCGGGAAGTCAGGGGGGAGGCGAGCGGGATCAGCGGAGGAAGCGGAGAGCCGGGAAGCGGATGACGTCGGGGAGCTGCGGCCGCACCGCGGTCATCCCGGCGCGGTCGGCCAGCGCGCGGACGAGCTCGCGCACGGTGCCGCGCGCGCCCGGATCCTCGAGCCGCAGCGACAGCACGGCGGCGCACAGGCGGCCCACCGCTGAGAGCAGGAAGAGGATGTGCAGGCTCGTCCACCACTCGCCGGCCAGGATGAACTGAGGCGGGAAGAGGGCGGCGAGCTGGCCGGCGAGCATCGAGGCCACGCCGAAGCCGAGGCCGCCGGCGGTGGCGAAGGCGGCCAGGTAGAAGGGCCGCGCCGGTCGCGGCGCCAGGCCGATCGAGAGATCGAAGGCCGCGATGCCGTGGCCCGCCCACAGGAAGCCCGAGAACATGGCGTCGAAGGCGATCGGCCAGAGGCGGTCCGGGGTGATGAAGAGCCAGGTGAGCGGCACCGCCGAGATGCCGAAGGAGCAGAAGACCAGCACCGGGCCCGCGCCGATGCGGTCCACCGCGTGGCCCCACAGCCGGGCCGAGGTGATCCGCACGATCGCCACGCCCACCCCGTGGGCGGCCACGATCAGGAAGCCCGTCCGGAGGTTGGTCAGCATGTGGTAGGCGAAGAAGCTCGCCGAGATACCCACCGCTCCGTTCCAGGCGAGCAGATAGTAGAGGAACGGCCGCGCGCGCAGGTCGCGGAGGGCGAGCTGCAGGGCCTGCCACCCGGGGATCCCGGGCTCGGCGCCCGCGGGCGGCTCGTACTGGCGCGAGAGCAGCGTGAGGCTGGCGAGGCCGGCCAGGCAGGCCGCCGCGGTCAGCGCGGAGAGGGCGGCGCCGGTCCAGCCGAGCGGCGCGAGGCGGTCGAGCAGGATGGCGGCCGAGAGCGAGGTCAACGTGCCCGCGATGTTCAGGAAGATGGTCCGACGACCGAAGAAGCGCCCGCGGAGGCGACCTGGCACGAGGTCGCCCATCCAGGCGGCCCACGCGCTGTTGCCGATCACGCTGAAGACGGTGCTGACCGCCACGATCCCCGCGAAGAGGTGGAGCTTCGTGGCCGGCGCCACGTCGAGATGCGGCAGCGCGACCAGCGGCAGGAAGGTGAGGCGCGAGATCCCGACCGCCCACACGGTCACCCGCTTGCGCGAGCGCGCGCCGGTGAACCACGCGGCGGGCAGGTTCGCGATCTGGGCACCCAGCGGAAGCGCGCCGAGCAGGCCGATCATCGCCGCGCTCGCCCCCAGGTAGAGGGCCCAGCCGGTGAGCACGGCCCCGGTGGCGCAGGCCGCGAAGATCTCCGCGAAGGCGCCCTCCGCGACCGCGGCGCTCAGCGAGCGGCGGAGTGGGCGGGCCGGGGTCGAGAGCTGGCCCTCCACCCGGTCCGACTGCGGCCCGCCGGCCAGCGCGGGGCTCGAGGCGGGGAGCGATTCGCCGGGCTGCGGGATGGAAAAGGCCGAGGCGATCCGGGCGAGCGAGGCGAGGAGGACCGAGGCACGCAACGTCTTCACAACACATCGGGAGAATGCACGTCCCACGCCAGCGCACTCCCAGAATTCACCGCTCGATTCCTTCATGGGTTGTGCGTGGAGCACGCGGCCGGAGTCCGCGGCATGACGACGATCGCTGTCAATGCACTGACACGGATGAGCCGCGATGCGGGCGGCCGGGCGCCGGGCTGGAGAGGAAGACTTACCGGCGGGCGTGGGGCCGGGTAGACTCCCGCCCATGCGAATCGGTGTCCTGATCCCCACGCGTGGCGTCGTGATGGACTCGGCGCGGCGGCCGCCCGTCGAGGCCTGCTGGGCGATGGCCCGCCGGGCCGATCAGGCGGGCTACGACGCGGTGTGGGTGGGCGACAGCATCGTGGCCAAGCCGCGGCTCGAGGCGCTGACCACCCTGGCCTACATCGCGGGCCAGACCGCGCGGGTGCGGCTGGGCACGGCGGTGCTGCTACCCGCGCTCCGCCACCCGGTCGTGCTGGCGCAGCAGATCGCCAACGTCGACCAGATCTCCGGGGGGCGCCTCGTGCTGGGGCTCGGCGTGGGCTGGAGCCTGCCGAGCGCCGCCCGCGAGTGGGCCGCGTGCGGGGCCGACCACAAGGCCCGGGTGCGGCGTCTCGAGGAGCACGTCCTGATCTGGCGCCGACTCTGGACCGGCGAGCCGGTCACGTATCACGGCCACGACGTCGATCTCGTCGACCACACCATCGGGCCGCTGCCGTGGCGCCCGTCGGGCCCGCCCGTCCTGATCACCGCGGGCAACCGGGGCGAGCTGCTGCCCGCCCAGTTCGAGCGCTTCGGACGTCTGGGCGATGGGATCATCACGACCTACGTGCACATCGAGGAGTGCGGGCTCATCCGCGAGCGGGCGCTGGAGGCCCTCGCGCGTCACGGCCGCTCCCTCGACGAGCTGCCCCTCTGCGTCTACACCACCGTGCGGCTCGAGGACGACGTCGCCACCGCGGAGCGCGTCACCGCCGAGTTCCTCGCCACCTACTACGGCGGTGGCGTGCACATGCGCGGCGCGATGGGCCTGGGCCCTGCCGACGCGGTGATCGCCGCGCTCTCGCGCTACGCGGGAGCCGGGGTGACCGATCTCTGCATCCGCTTCGTCGGCGACGATCAGCCCGCCCAGTTCGAGCGGTTCACCACCGAGGTGCTGCCCTCGCTCCAGCGCTGACCGTGGCCTAGAGCACCAGGCGCCGCGCGAGGCCGCGCATGTCGGCCTCGAACTCGAGCCCCTGGATGGGCGGGCGGCTCGGAAAGAAGTGGACGCCGTGGATCGCGGCCGGTCCCGCGGGTCGGAGAATTTCCTCGAGTAGACCCCCGTCCACCGGCATCGCGGTGTAGACGTCGATCGTGCTCACCCGGCTCCAGTCACCGCCGAGCGCGCGCAGGCGCTCCTGCATGGTGGCCATCACGAAGCGCGCCTTCTCCCGCATCGCCTCGGGCGACGTGTCGCCGGGGCGCACGATGCCGTCGGGGCCCTGCGCGCGATCTCGCAGCTCGCCCGCGCCCGCCACGATGAAGGTGGGGGCCGGGGTCGCGCTGGGGACGGTGTAGGCGAAGGCATAGAGCGAGGGCTCGGACGGCGCGCCCACCACCGGCGCCACGTTGGTCCGCGGGATCGGATTGTCGTCGCCCACCAGGATGCCCCACTCGGCGAGGAGCGACCGGTACCCGTCGTTGAACGAGGCGAAGCCGTCGAAGGTGAAGGGCCGCGGGCTGCGCAGCTCGATCCCGCAGAGCGCGGTGCGCGGCCGTCCCAGCGCGCGCAGGTGCTGCTCGATGCGGGCGAACCCGGCGCGCCAGGGGACGGGCGCGGCGAGCGTCGCGTGCACGATCTCGTGGCCCGGCTTGGCCACCGTGCCGGAGGAGAACGCGCTGATGCCGGGCAGGTACCGGTAGTCGCCGCTCGGATGGTCACGAAGCATGTGGGGTCTCTCCCTCGCCGCCGCGCGGCTCGCCCTCGGGGGCGGGTTCGCTGGAGCGGCGGAGATCCAGGGTGGGCACGCCTCCGGTGTCCAGGTCGGTGATCGCCCTGAGCCGGGTCACACGCGTCATGTGGGTGATCATCTCCGCGATGCGGCCGACCGCCCGGAGGGCCCGCTCGAGGTACCGCTGCAGGTCCGGCCGCTCGCCGAGCTTGTCGGCGAGCAGCTGGAGATTGCCGCCCACGACGGTCAGCGGGTTGTTGATCTCGTGCGCCGCCGCGTTCGCCAGCTTCGTCACCGCGCGCAGGCTCTCGGCCTCGCGCTCCACGGCCTCCCGTCGCTGTCGCTCGCTGATGTCGATGAAGGACACGAGCAGCGCCCGGGCACCCTCCCAGTCCACCACGGTGGCGGTCGCCGAGGCCCAGAAGCGGCTGCCGTCCTGGCGGAACGCCTCGATGTCGCTCGTCGACGGCAGCGCCTCGCCGCGCAGCCGCGCCGCGATCCGCGCCGCGACGGTGTCGCGATGCTCCGGAGCGACGAACGCCATCGCGGACTGCCCCACGACCTGGGCGGCCTCCGTGTATCCGTGCATCCGGAGCCCCGCCGCGTTGACGAAGCGGACCACGCCCTCCTGGTGGATGAAGATGCCCTCGGCGGAGTCCTCGATCAGCCGACGGTACTGCTCCTCCGAGGCGGCCAGGGCCGTGGTACGCGCCGCGACCCGTGCCTCCAGCTCCGCGTTGACCGCGCGCAGCTCCGCCTCGGCGCGCAGGCGACGGGTGTCCGTCCGGTGCAGGCGCACCGCGACCAGCCAGGCCAGGGCCGAGAACACC
>DATMMH010000048.1:0-11993 GCA_035569855.1 Candidatus Dormiibacterota bacterium | reverse complement strand
CTTCCGGAAAGCGGTGCTCAACGCCTTCGAGCGACAGCGCGGCAGCGCGAGCGTGGTGACCGAGCTGGAGCCGATCGTCTTCGAGGGCGTGTACCCGCTCTTCGGCCTCGCGGACATTCGCGGATCTTCGACGCAGCGCGGGCGGGCCATTCAGGCCGATCTGCTCCAGCAGCTCCGCCTCGCGAGAGCGGTGATCCAAAGCGCGAGCGAGACGCGGTCCGGACCGGCTCTGGACGAGCTCGCGTACCGGATCGACAGCCGCGCCGCCCAGATCGAACGCGGTCTGAATTCGAGCGACGAGATCGGAGCCATCGCGTTCTTGCGGACCGAGGTCGAGGGTCTCCTCGATCATCTCGGTACGTTCGGCGCCGGCGTCCGGGAACGGGTCGCCGCCTACCGTGCCGGTCTCGACGCCCGGCTCGGCACCGTGTACCATCGGCGCCGGATGTTCGAGGAGAGCGTCACCGCCATCGCGGAGAGCATCTCGTCGTACCTGGAGCTGGAGGAACAGGCGGCGCAGGGCATCTTCCCGCACTACTTCGAGAAGCAAAAGACCGACGGAGTCGACTATCAGATCTACGTCGGGTCGGCACTCCTGGAGAACGGTCGCGTCGACCCCCTGTGCCTGAAGAACCTGCGTCTGTGGCAGCTCATGATCACGTGCGGGATGGCGGTCCGCGCTCACCAGCTGCGCGATCGCCTCCCGATTCCGCTCGAGACGACACACCTGATCCTGGTCCAGCACGCGCCGCTGTCGATCCGGTTCCGATTCGACGAGAAGCGGTTTGACGTCGACGGGGCCTACGACATCCGGTACGAGATCATGAAGAAGCGAATCGACAAGGCGCTCGTCCAGGGGACGACCGAGCGCGTGACCCAGCCCGGGAAAGTGGCCCTCATCTACAGCCAGCCCGGCGAGGCGCAGGAATACCGGGCGTACATCGAGTACCTGCAGAGTCTCGGCTACCTGACCGGTGGCGTCGAGCATCTCGACTTGGAGGAGCTGCAGGGGGTGCAGGGTCTCCGCGCCCTCCGAGTTCAGGTCGCCCTGGACAGCCCGAAGCTTCAGGAACGAATCAACCAAGGAGCCGACCAATGGCCAGCGCGGCAGTCAACGAGCTGAAGAAGAAGAGCGACGACGCGGCGGTGAATCTCTGGAAGCAGCTCCAGGGGATGGAGCCGAACCTGGACAAGTCGGACGCGGCGGGAGAGTGGACCACCAGGCAAGTCCTCTGCCATCTCCTGGGGGATCCGGGGGAGAAGCCGGCAGCCGTGCTGCAGAGCTTCACGGTCGGGAGCCTGCCGGTGATCGACATCAAGCCGGGACATGCCCCGGTCACGCCGGAGCGGCAGAAGATGACGCTCGCCCAGCTGCGCGAGGAGCTCGAGACCAAGCGGCGCGGCATCCTCAGCTACCTCGACTCCCTCGGGAACGCGGATCTGGGACGGAAGGCGAAGATCCCGCTGTTCAAGCAGTTCATGGGGACCGACGAGATCGCCCTGCCGGTGTACGTGGGCGCTATGTTCGACTTCCACTGGAACGACCACGCCGGGCAGATCGCCAAGATCCGCAAGGCCAACGGCATGCCCGACGCCTGATCGGGTCAAGAGGAGACTTCACCATGGCCAGCAACGGGATCCGGGACCGCGTGGCGATCGTCGGCATGGGCTGCACCACCTTCGGCGAGCGGTGGGACAAGAGCGTGAGCGACCTCCTCGTGGATTCATCGCAGGACGCGCTCAACTCGGCCAACGTGCCGATCGACGCGGTGGACGCCTTCTGGCTCGGCACCCTCTTCTCCGGGCAGAGCGGGCTCACGCTCTCGCGCCCGCTCAAGCTCGACTACAAGCCGGTGAGCCGGCTCGAGAACTACTGCGCCACCGGCTCCGAGGCCTTCCGCAACGCCTGCTACGCGGTGGCGTGCGGCGCCTACGACATCGCGATGGCCATCGGGGTCGAGAAGCTGAAGGACTCGGGCATCTCGGGCCTGCCGTCGATCGGCGCGCCCGAGGACGGCACGCGCGCGGGCCTCACCGCGCCCGCCACGTTCAGCTTGCTCGCGCCCGCCTACGCCAAGAAGTACGGCGTCGACGAGGCCACCTTCAAGGAGGCGATGACCCGCATCGCCTGGAAGAACCACAAGAACGGCGCCCTGAATCCCCGCGCGCAGTTCCGCAAGGAAGTGGCGAAGGACGTCATCGCCTGCTCGCCGCAGGTGGCGGGGGCGCTCGGCATCTTCGACTGCTCCGGCGTGTCCGACGGCTCGGCCGCCGCGATCGTCGTGCGGGCCGAGGACGCCTACAAGTACACCGACAAGCCCCTCTTCGTGAAGGCGCTCTCGTTCATCGCGGGGCCGGCCACCGGGCCGATCGATCCCGACTACGACTACACCACGTTCCCCGAGGTGGTGGCCTCCGCGACGGACGCCTACGCGCAGGCCGGCATCAAGGACCCGCGCGCCGAGCTGGCGATGGCCGAGGTGCACGACTGCTTCACGCCCACCGAGCTGGTGCTGATGGAGGACCTCGGCTTCGCTCAGCGGGGTACCGCGTGGAAGGAAGTGCTCAACGGCACCTTCGACCTCGAGGGCGAGCTCGCGGTGAATCCGGACGGCGGGCTCAAGTCCTTCGGCCACCCGATCGGCGCCTCCGGGCTGCGCATGCTCTTCGAGGCGTGGCTGCAGCTCCGCGGCGAGGCGGGCAAGCGGCAGATCGCCAGCATCGCGCGGGGCCGCAAGCTCGCCCTCACCCACAACCTGGGCGGTGCGCCGGGCGAGTGCGTGTCGTTCGTCTCGGTCGTGGGCTCCGAGCGCAGCTGAGCTCCGGCCCGGCCTAGCCAGATCGGCCGGCGCTCTGTCGTGAGCAGCGATCGGTACGATCCATTCGTCAGCGGTCGATTCCCTGTCGGCGTGCGGACGATCCATGGACGTGACACGGTGCGGGATCGCGTGTTCCCTTGTGACATCTGGTATCCCGCGGCGGCGCGAGATGCCCCGCGGAGTCAGATGGAAGTGCGTGACGCCGCCGCCGAGCCCGGAACGTATCCGCTGATCATCTACTCGCATCCCAGTGGCGGGCACCGGCGGGCGGCAACGTTTCTCTGCACCCACCTGAGCAGCCACGGATACGTGGTCGCGGCACTGGATCACCGGGAAGACGAGATGCCCGAGCGAAAGATCGCCAACCGGGTGCCGGACGTTCGCTTTCTTCTCGACCATCTGCTCGACGGCCCGGCATGGGATCCGGACGCCCGCCTTGATCCGACCCGGATTGGAATCGTGGGGCACAGCTTCGGCGGGTGGACGGCGCTCGCGGCACCCGACGTCGAGTCACGCATCCGGGCGGTGGTGGCGCTCGCGCCGGGCGGGGCGTCGCAGCGAAAGCCGGGCATCCTCCCGGCGACGCTCGCGTTCACGTGGGGACGTGACGTGCCGACCCTGTATCTGGTCGCGGAAGACGATACCTACTTGCCCCTCACCGGTATGTACGAGCTCTACGAGAGGACTCCAGCCACCCGACAGATGGTCATCTTGCGACGGGCCGACCACTACCACTTCATGGACAATGCCGAGGAATTGCACGAGACCGCGCGGGCCACGCCATTCACGGGCGAGCTGGCGTGGGTTCCGAAGGAGATGCGGCCGATCACAGAGCTCTGCTCGGGGGAACAGGCCAGCGTGTTCGTGCGCGGCCTCACGCTGGGTCACATGGATGCGATCTTGGGGCGACGGGAGGAGGCTCGGCGCTTCTGGCTGGGCGATCTCGAAGCCGAGCTGGCACGGCGCGGCGTGGACGTGATCGCGCATGAGGCCTGGCCTGCCGCGGGCGAGGGCAGGACCTGACCACCACGTCCACGACCGGTGGCGACCTTCATAGGCACTCAGTAAGGGCATTGCCGCGGCTGTTTCCCTGTTGCCTTGCGCTCCCGATTGACTAGAATCCCTCACACGGAGGTCGAGGATGCGAGGGTTCCTCTCGAGGATCCGCGGACACACCGTCTTCTTCCTCCTCTGCATCATTCTCGACTTCGCAGACCCATTCACGCCGGGCGCCTGGGCTTTCGAGGCAGACGAGTCGATCGAGGCGGTATCGGCTCCACGTCCGCTGGGTTCGCCAACCTTTCTCGTGACGTCGAAACCTTCGAATCGCGTGAAGCGACTCGAATCCTTCTCTGTCACGTCGCAGCGGCGCGCGCCTGATGCCCGCCGCGAATGGATCGTACTTCTCCGCCGAGCGCATCCTGTCGTAGCCGACTCGCCGCCGCCCTCCGAAGACCACTAGCTGCGTCCCGAAGTCCCTCCACCTAGTTCCCACTACTGAGCATCTCGAGACCGCCAAGGCGGTCTCAGAGCGCCCGTGCGGCAGGCGAGCCGCCGGCAAAAGGAGACGCACATGAGCCTCCCCAACATCGGCCTGCTCGTGGTCATGCTCGCGACGGGTCTGGTGTCGATGCCGGTCGCCCGAGAAGCGGACGCCGGTGGCGTTCCGATCTCGGAGCCCATTCGCTCCGACTGGCAGAGTCTCCTCATCGCTCGGGATGGCGACATCATGGAAGCCCTCGTCCGCATTCCGCAGGATGCGAACGCGCTCGGCGTGCGCGCCGCTCACCTACGCACCAAGGGCTACCCAACCGCCTTTCAGGCGACTTCGGTCCAGGCCCCCGACGGCACCCCGCTGGCCGGCATGATGGCACGGTACGCGGACGCCCGGAACCGCCCCGGGGTCGTTCTCGTGCCGGGCATGACGCAGACGAAGGACTTGAAATTCATGGCGGAGCTGGCCGAGCTGTTCGCGCGCAACGGATGGCACGTCCTCACGATTGACCCCCGCGGTCACGGCGAAAGCCGTAGCTTGTCGCCGGCGCTGAGCTCGATGGGATGGAAAGAGACTCAGGACGTGCTCGGCGCCGTCCGTCATCTGCGCGAGCGGACTCGTGCGTCATCCGTCGCGGTGATGGGCTTCAGCCAGGGCGGTCGAAGCCTGGTCAAGGCGATGGCGGAAGACGAGGGGCAGGTCGTCGCCGCCGGGATCGCCGTCACCGCGCCGCTCGGTCCGTATCCCCCGACTGCGCCGCCCGATCCCGGACGTACACCAGGCCGGTTCGAGAGATTCGTGCTCGAGTTCTTCGGGGCGCGATCTTTGTACGACTACTACGATCGGGCCGCCCGCTCCTATGGCGTGGATATCCGTACGATGGAGAAGCTCTCGGGGGCCGATACGTCGGTCGCGCGCGTCAAGAAACCGTTGCTCATGCTATATGCGCTGGACGATTTTATCTTGAAACTGGCGATCCGGGCCGGCCGTCATGACGGGGGCGCCTTCAGCCTGGCATACCGCGATACGGTGCGGGACCATCCCCACGTCCGCACCATGCTCGTCGATCAGGGTAATCACGCCGGGATGCTCTACCTCTCGGACCCCCACTGGTTCGCTCTCGTCACCCTGAGCTACCTGAAATACTGGCAGGCGCGCGATCTGGAGTACGTGACGGCGGCCGCCCCGCCGCTCGACGTCCTCGCGGACGGACAACTGGATGGACGAACCGCGACGTACCGGCTCGCGGTGCGCAATCACGGGCCAAACGCGGTGGGGGTCGTGGACGTACACCTGCAGATCCCCTCCGACGCACGACTCGAGAGCTGCTGGGTCGGATTCGAAGGCCTCGGACGCTGCACGGTGACGGGCCACCACGTCAGCTGGACGATGCCGCGGTTGGCGGGGAGCAAGGCCACGGCGGGTCCGTTCGTGGCCGTATTGGACGTGTCCCGCCTGAAGCCGGGAGCGTTCACGGTGAGAACGTGGATCACGGCTGCCGATGGCGGCGGCGAGAGCTTCGACGAGTCGAACGCCGCGGCGGCGCCACAATCCGTGACCCTGGACAAGCCATAGTGCGCGGGCAGCGGATCAACGTCGACTCGAAGAGCAAGGGCTGCGCGAGACGGAGGCGCTCTGGACGGCGCTGGTGAGTCAGCTCGGCGGCTGACCGGCCGACTTGCGGATGTCGATCATCTCGGGCAGCCCGTGGCCGGAGTGCTCGAAGAGCTCGACGCGCGTGAGGTGGTTCATGTCGATGACGATCTCGCGGATACGCTCGGCCGCGGCGTGGACCTGGGCGATGCGCTGCCGGGCCTCCGGGCTCAGGCCCGGATCGTCCTGGAGCAGGGCCAGGCGGCCGATGACCAACGTCAGCGGGTTGTTGATCTCGTGCGCGGCCGCGTTCGCGAGCTTGGCGATGCTGCGCAGCTCGTCGGCGGCCTTCTGCTCGGTGATGTCGATGAGGGTGGTCTCGAAGTCGGCGCGGGGTGGACCCGAGCCGCGAATCACGTTCGCGAGCACCCAGATGAGCCGCCCGTCACGCCGGCGAAACTGGAGCTCGACGTTGACGGCGGTCCCCTCCGCCTTGACCCGATCGAGGAGCTGCTCGCGCTCCTTCGGTTGCGCATAGAACTGGCCCACGTTCGCGGCCAGCACGTCCGCCGGGCGCTCGAAGCCGAGGATCCGGGCAAAGGCCTCGTTGCAGGCCACGATGCGCCCGTCCGCCAGGGTCTGGCACATCCCGGCGGGGTTGCGCTCGAACATGGTGCGGTGGCGCTGCTCCGACTCCTCCAGCTCCGCCGTCCGGGTCTGCAGGAGTGCCATGGCCTCGCCCAGGGCTCCCTTCACGCCCGCGAGCTCGGCGAGCTGAAACTCAGGGAGCTCCGGCACCGTCTCGCCGCGGCTGAAAGCACGGAACGCGCTCGTCAGCCGGCGCAGGTTGCCGGCGAACCGCCGCCCGGCCAGTTGAGCGAGCCCGAGCGAGAGCACGAAGGCGCCGACGGCGCCCGCCGACAGAAGCCAGAGCGATCGGCGGAGAGGCCCCTCGAGCTGCTCGCTCGGGACCGCGACCCCCACCGTGAACTGGGATCGCGAGGCGCGGCTGAACGCGGTGTAGGCGGTCGATCCCTCGAGCGTGGGGCCGGTGAACACCGCCTCCTCGTGCTCGCGGGCGCGGGCGGCGAAGCCGGCCGGCGCGGGCTTGCCCACCTGCTGCACCTGCCCCTGGGTCGTGGCCACCACGTTGCCCTTGCGATCGACGATGGTCCCGACGGTCCCGTCGGCGATATGGGCCGCGGCCAGAACCGACGCGAAGCTTTCCGGCGTCATGACCGCGACCAGGACGTGGCGGATCTTTCCGTCCCGGAGCAAGGGCAGCGTGACCGCGATCACCCAGCGGCCGGCGGTCGGGCCCATGACCAGATCCGACACCTGCGGCTCACCCGTCCGGAGCGTGCGCTGGAACGCCTCGAGACCGGCCACGCTCGGCAGCGGGCTCCCGAGTGGGTGCAGGAGGTTCAGCATTTGCTGCCCCGAGGGATCCACGAGGGCCACCGTCAACCACCGCCGGTAGGCCTGCCGCACCAGACGCGCCTGCTCGTAGAACCTCCGTAGATCGGGCGGGTCGAGATCGCTCGAGGTCGCGAGCGCGTTCAGCGCCGCGAGGGAAGTCTCGACCTCGCGATCCACCGCCACGGTCAGGGAGCGGGCGTGGTACAAGAGCGCCTGCTCCATGGCGCGACGCTCGTCCTGGTGAGCCCACCAGATCGCGATCCCGGCGACCCCCAGCAGAGGGGCCAGCGTGAGGCTGACCACCGCGAGCAGGAACGTGCGAAGCTTCATCGTTTCTGCTGAGAATAGGGAAAGCGAGCCGTATCGGCAAGCTTTGCTATGCTCTCGATTGCCATGTCAGCCTACGACGCGGTCGTCATCGGGGCCGGGATCGCCGGCATGTACCAGCTCCACCGGTTGCGCGGGCTCGGCCTGCGCGTGCGGGTGTTCGAGGCGGGCGCCGGCGTCGGCGGCACCTGGTACTGGAACCGCTACCCCGGGGCGCGGTTCGATTCCGAGAGCTGGACCTACGGTTACTCCTTCTCCGACGAGATCCTGCGCGAGTGGGAGTGGAGCGAGCACTTCGCGGCGCAGCCGGAGACGCTGCGCTACTGTAACTTCGTCGCCGACAAGCTCGATCTCCGTCGCGACATCGAGTTCAACTGCCGGATCAAGGCCGCGGTCTACGACGAGGCCGCCAACCAGTGGGAGATCGAGAGCGAGGACGGCCGGCGGGCCCGGGCGCGGTTCCTGATCACCGCGATCGGGCCCCTGTCGGCGCCGACGATGCCCACCATTCCGGGCGTGGAGAGCTTCCGCGGCGAGGCCTACCACACCGGCAAGTGGCCGCATCAGCCGGTGAGCTTCGCGGGCAAGCGCGTCGCGGTCATCGGCACCGGCGCGACCGCGGTGCAGGCCATCACCGAGATCGCCAAGACGGTCGGGCACCTCACGGTCTTCCAGCGCACGCCGAACTGGTGCGCGCCGCTCCACAACAGCAAGATCGACGCGGCCACGCAGGCCCGCATCAAGGCGACCTATCCGGAGATCTTCGCGCTCTGCCGCGACTCCTTCGGCTGCTTCATCCACCAGGCCGACCCGCGCAACGCGCTCGAGGTGAGCCCGGAGGAGCGCGAGGCGTTCTTCGAGAAGCTCTACGGCGAGCCCGGCTTCGGCATCTGGATGGGCAACTTCCGCGACGTCCTGATCAACCAGGACGCCAACGCCACGATCACCGAGTTCATGCGCCGGAAGATCCGCGCGCGAGTGAAAGACCCGAAGGTCGCTGAGAAGCTGATCCCCACGAACCACGGCTTCGGCACCCGCCGCGTGCCGCTGGAGAGCGGCTACTACGAGGTCTACAACCAGCCGAACGTGCGCCTCGTGGACATCCGCGAGACGCCGATCGAGCAGATCACGCCCGCGGGCGTCAAGACGAGCGACGCCGAGTACGAGGTGGACATGATCATCTACGCCACCGGCTTCGACGCCATCACCGGGGCGTTCGACCGCATCGACGTGCGCGGGCCGGACGGGGGGCGGCTCCGCGACAAGTGGGCGGAGGGGCCGCGCACCTATCTCGGCCTGCAGATCGTGGGCTTCCCCAATCTGTTCACGCTGGTCGGCCCGCACAACGCGGCCACGTTCTGCAACATCCCGCGCTGCGTCGAGCAGAACGTGGACTGGGTGACCGCGCTCATCGCGCACATGCGCGAGAAGGGCTTCGCCCGCGTCGAGGCCACCCCCGAGGCCGAGCGGGACTGGACCCAGCACGTGCACGACACCGGCCGGCGCATGCTCTTCACCCAGGTCGATTCCTGGATGATGGGCATCAACTCGAACGTGGCGGGCAAGCAGAAGCGCACGTTCATCGTCTACGCCGGCGGCGCCCCGAAGTACCGCGAGAAGTGCGACGAGGTCGCGGCCGCCGGCTACGCCGGGTTCAGCTTCCGGTAGCCTACGTCGCGTAGTTCTGTTTGGCGCGCAGCCGGTACAGCAGAGAGGACATGATCGAGAGCACGGGAGCGGGACCACCTCGCCGGGTATGGCGAAGCACGGGCGCGGTGCTCTGCGGATTCGTTGCGGTCGTCGGACTTTCGCTGATCACCGACCAGGTGCTACACACGCTCCGCGTCTATCCGCCCAGGGGCGAGCCGATGCACGGCACCGGCCTGGTCTGTCTCGCTCTGAGCTACCGGATCGTCTACGGCGTGGTCGGCGGCTACATCGCGGCCCGGCTCGCGCCCCGCAATCCGATGCGCCACGCGCTGGTCCTGGGAGTCGTGGGGCTCGTGGTGAGCACGGCGGGTGCGATCGCCACAATCCCGATGAACCTGGGCCCGATCTGGTACCCGCTCGCGCTCCTGCTCACCGCGCTGCCGTGCGCCTGGCTCGGCGGAGTCCAGTACCGCCGCGCGGTCGTCGTAGCGAGCGCTGACGGCCGCTAGATCACCTCGACGGCGACGCAGGAGAGCGCGATCTCCGTGGCCCGGATCATCACGGGCAGGTCCATGCTCGGCTCCTCGAGAGCGTGCGCGCTCACCATCGAGGGCAGGAACGGCAAATGGATGAAACCGGTCGGGATCGTCACGCCTCGCCGGGCCAGCGCGTGGAGGGTCGTATAGCTGATGTCGTTGCAGAGGTAGGTGCCGGCGGTGTTGGAGATCGCCGCCGGAATGCCCTCCGCGGTCAGCGCGGCCAGGATCTCTCGCAGCGGGAGCGTGCTGAAATAGGCCGCCGGGCCGCCCTCCACGCACGCCACGTCGCGCAGCACCTGCCCGTGTGCGTCCGGCCGCGAGTAGTCCATCACGTTGACCGCCACGCGCTCGAGCGAGATGCGCGCGCGCCCGCCCGCCAGGCCCAGGTGCACCACCGCGATCAGCCCCGGCGCTTCCAGCAGCGGCGCCACCACCGCGCGCGCCGCTTCGTGCTGCACCGGCAGGATCGCGCTGCGCACCACGCGGGCACCGATCGTCTTGCGGTCGAGCAGCTTCGCGACCTCGCCCGACGGGTTGACGCCGTCGCCGTCGAAGGGCTCGAAGCCGGTGAGCAGGATGTGAGGTGTCGGGCCGGGGGTCACGCGGGCTGCACCCCCTTGCGGTGACGCTGGGCGAGGGCCTGGTAGCCGGCCGGGTTCATCTGCACCCAGCGCTCGGCGGCGGTGCCCGCGAGGGGGCCCTTCACCTTGCACGGGGCGCCCATGGCGAGCACGCCGTCAGGGATCTCGGTGCCCGGCGTGACCAGGGAGCCGGCCGCCACCATGGCGCGCACGCCGATCTTCACACCGTCCAGCAGCGTGGAGGAATTGCCGACGAGGGCTTCCTCGCCGACGGTGGCGGCGTGCACCAGGCAGAGGTGGCCGACGGTGGCGCCGGGGCCGATCTCGACGCCGCCGGCCGGGGTGACGTGGATGACCGCGCAGTCCTGCACGTTGGCGCCCTTGCGGATCACGATCGGGTTGAAGTCGGCGCGGAGGACGGTGTTGTACCAGACGGAGGCGTTCTCCTCCACGGTGACGTCGCCGATCAGGTTGGCGGTGGGGGCGATGAACGCGGTCGGGTGCACCCGTGGAGATTTTCCTTCGAACGCGAAGAGTGGCATCGAGGTTCCCTCGCTGGCGACGTTATGACGCGCCACGATATTGCCCTCGTCGTCTAGACAAGGCAAGAGGCGAGGTGTAGCCTGCCCCCATGCTCGCGCCGAAGATCGCCGCCGTCGCGACCGCGACGCCGCCCTGGCGCTACGATCAGGCGACCGTGCTCCGCATGTCGGGCTACGACGATCCGCGCCGCATGGGCTTCTTCAGCAACAGCCTGATCGAGGCCCGCCACCTCTATTTCGACCCCGCGACGTTCACGCCCGACGAGAGCGTGGACCAGCTCAACGATCGATGGCGCCGCGGCGCCATCGAGGTCGGCAAGACCGCGGTGGCGCGCGCGATCGAGCAGGCGGGGTGGCAGCGCGAGGACGTGGACTTCCTCGCGACGACCACGTGCACCGGGCGGGTGTGCCCGAGCCTGGACGCGCAGATCATCAGCGAGCTCGGGCTCAAGTCCACCATCCAGCGCGTGCACGTGGGCGACACCGGCTGCGCGAGCGCGATGGTGGCGATGCAGCAGGCCTCCAATCACCTGCGCGCGTTCCCCGGACACCGGGCGGTGATGGTGGCGGTGGAGATCTGCTCGGCGGCCTACTTCCTGGACGACCGGCTCGAGAGCGCGGTGGCCCACGCCATCTTCGCGGACGGGGCCGGGGCCATCGCGCTGAGCACCGACGCCGCGGGGCCGGAGATCGTGGAGCACCGGACCATTTTCCGCTCCGAGCACCTGGGCGCGATGGGCTTCGAGTATCCGGGCGGGCGGCCCCGCGTGGTGCTCTCCAAGGACGTGCGGCGCATCGGCGCGGGCATGATGACCGAGATGGCCCAGGCCCTGATGACGGGGCAGGGGCTCAAGAAGGAAGACGTCGCCCACTTCGTGCTGCACTCGGCGGGGCGCCGCGTGATCGAGCAGGTCGGCAAGCTGATGGAGCTGGACGAGCCGCAGCTCGCGCATTCACGTCACGTGCTGCAGCACTACGGCAACATGTCGTCCGCCACCGTGATCTTCGTGCTCGACGATCTGTTCCGC
>DATMMH010000047.1:0-9808 GCA_035569855.1 Candidatus Dormiibacterota bacterium | reverse complement strand
CCGCGCCTGGGCCAGCCCATCCGCCAGCTCCTGATGCAGCACGACCTGCTCTTCTCGGTGGGCGGCGATCTCTTCACCCTCTCGCTGCCGTCGGACGTGGAGCCGATGCCGGAAGGGCTGCCCCTCATCCACCTCGACGTGGATCCGTGGGAGATCGGCAAGAACTACCCCGCGCAGGTGGCCATCCAGGGCGATCCGAAGGCGACGCTGCCGGACCTCGTGGACGCGCTGAAGCGGCGCCTGACCGCCGCGCAGGCCAAGGACGTGAGCGCGCGGGCCGAGAAGCTGCGGGTGGCGCAGGAGGCGCGCCGCGAGGCGCTGCGCCAGGAGGCGGCCGCTCAGGCGAGCCGCGTGCCGATCAGTCCGCTCGCGCTGGTGGGCGCGGTCGCGGGCGCGGTGCCCGACGAGGCCATCGTCGTGGACGAGTCGATCTCCTCGAGCCACGGGATCCGCGAGCTGCTGCGCGCCCGCGACCACCGCGGCTTCTACGGTCTGCGCGGCGGCGGGATCGGCTGGGGCCTGCCCGCCTCGCTCGGGGTGAAGCTCGCCCAGCCGGATCGCCCGGTCGTCGCGCTGGTGGGCGACGGCAGCGCCATGTACACGATCCAGTCGCTGTGGACGGCGGCGCACGACTCGATCCCGGTGGTGTTCGTGATCTTCAACAACCAGTCCTACCGCATCCTCAAGCAGCGCACCCAGGCGCTCAAGGGCTTCTCGGCCGAGGACAACACCTACGTGGCGATGGACCTGGTGAAGCCGGGCCTCGACTACGTCGGCCTCGCGAAGGCGCAGGGCGTGCCGGGCGAGACGGTGGAGAAGGCGGCCGACGTCGGCTCCGCGCTCAAGCGCGGGATGGCTTCGGGCGGGCCGTACCTGGTGGACGTCCGGATCGACGGGGCGCTGCGGGGCTGATCAAGAGGCCTCGGCCTCCGCGGTGGCGAGCAGCTCGCGCACCCGGTCGGTCAGGAGCTCGGGGGTGAAGGGCTTCGCCACGAAGGCGGAGTGCTCGCTCGCGAGGGCCACGCGGGCGGCGGGATCCTGCACGTAGCCCGAGATGTAGAGGACGCGCAGCGTCGCGCGTAGCCCGCGCAGCCGCTCCGCGAGGTCGCGGCCCGACATGCCCGGCATCACCATGTCGGTCACCAGCAAGTGGATCTCTCCCTCGTGGCGACCGGCCACCTCGAGCGCGGCCCCGCCGTCCGCGGCCTCCAGCACCGAGTAGCCGACCCGTCGCAGGATCTCGGAGGCGAGCTCGAGAACCTCGGGCTCGTCGTCCACCACCAGCACCGTGCGCGCGGTGGTGCGCAGGCGGCGCCCCGTCTCGGTGGACTGCCCGGGGGCGAGCGGCTCCTCGACGCGCGGCAGGTGAATCGTGAACGTCGTGCCGTGACCGAGCTCGCTCTGCACCTCGATGTGCCCTCGGCTCTGCTCGACGATGCCGTAGACGGTGGAGAGTCCGAGCCCGGTCCCCTTCCCCTGGTCCTTGGTTGTGAAGAACGGCTCGAAGACGTGTGCGGCGGTCTCGGCGCTCATGCCGGTCCCGGTGTCGCGCACCACCAGGGTCGTGTAGGAGCCGGGGGGCAGATTCGGCTGGCTCAGCGCGGTGGCCTCGTCCACCTCGAGGTCACGGATCGACACCGTGATGCGGCCGCCGCCCGGCATCGCGTCGCGCGCGTTGACGACCAGGTTCATGAGCACCTGCTGCATCTGGCTCGGGTCCACCTTGACCCGTCCCGAGCCCTCCACTGGCTCGACGAGCAGCTCGAGGTCCTCCCCGATCATTCGCTGCAGCATCGGGGCCAGCTCGGTCACCAGCGGTCCCAGCTCGAGCACGCGGGGCTGCACCACCTGCTTGCGGCTGAAGGCGAGGAGCTGGCTCGTCAGCGCCACCGCCCGCTGTGAGGTCTTCTGGATCAGCTCCACGTCGCGGTGGAGCGGCTCACCCGGCCGGAGCCGGCTCAGCAGCATGTGCGCGCGGCCGGTGATCACGGTGAGCAGGTTGTTGAAGTCGTGGGCGACGCCGCCGGCGAGCCGGCCGACCGCCTCCATCTTCTGAGCCTGCTGCAGCTGCATCTCGAGGCTGCCGCGCGCGGCCTCCGCGCGCTTCTGGTCGGTGAGGTCGCGAATGTAGGCGTTGAACGCGGGCGGATCCGCGATCCCGGACCGGGTGACGGTGAGCTCGACGGGGAACTCGGTGCCGTCGGATCGCAGCGCGGTGACCTCGATGCGCCCGCCGAGCAGGGCGGTCTGGCCGGTGGCCAGGTACCGGGCGAGTCCGGCGCGGTGCGCCTCCCGGAAAGCGGGCGGGATGATGACGGAGGCCAGCTCGCGACCGAGCACGTCGGCGCGGGGGCGCCCGAACATGCGCTCGGCCGCCGGGTTGAACTCGGTGATGCTCCCCCCGCGGTCCATGCCCACGAAGGCGTCCATGGCCGACTCCAGGACCGCGCGGTGCCGGGCCTCGCTCTCGAGCAGCACCGCCTCCCCGCGCTTGCGCTCCGAGATGTCGATCATGCTCCCGACCATGCGGACCGGGCGGCCCCCGGGGTCGAGGACGAAGCGGCCCCGGTCGAGCAGGTTGAGGAATCGTCCGTCCTTCGCGCGGAACCGGTACTCGGCCACGAAGTCGCGGCCGACCGCGGCATCGGATTCGAACTGTCGGTGGACCCGCTCGCGATCGTCGGGATGCACGTGCTCGATCCACCACTCGTAGGTCGGAGCGGCCTCGTCGAGCCGATAGCCGGAGAGCTCGGTGAGGCCCTGGGTCCACACCACCGACCCGTTGCGGAAATCCCAGTCGTAGATCGCCGAGCTCACCGCGGAAGCGGCCAGCTCGAAGCGCTCGTTGGCCAGCCGCAGGCGCCGCTCCGCCGCCTGCACCTCGGCCCCGAGTCGCCTCGCCGCGGTGAGGGCCCGCGTCTGCAGCAGTGTGATCACGAAGGCGAGCACGCTGATCAGCAGCCCGCTGCCGAGCACCCAGACCGGCACGAGGCGATCCGGCACCGAGTGGAACGCGGCGAGCGTGGCGAAGTGGAGGGTCCAGCGATGCCCACCGAACTCCAGCCGGACGGTGCGATTCAGCTCCCGCGGCGCGCCCGCGGGGCCGGAGGTCGGGTCGCGGTCGTAGAGCAGGTCCTCCGATCTCACGTCGCCATCGTAGAGCTCCAGGTCCACCGGCTCGCTGAGCGCCGGGCCGAACAGCACCGCCATCAGCAGATCCGGACGGACCGAGGCCGAGACGTATCCGTCGAGGGCCTGGCGACGTTCGTCGACGCTCCCGGGGGTGCGCCCCGCCCGGTAGACCGGCACGAAGATGACGAACCCGGCGCCGCCGTCGTCCCGCAGCAGGGGGAGCCGCTCGCTCATCGCGGGCGTCCCGGTGTCACGCGCGCGCGCCATCGCGCCGAGATTCTCTGGAAGGCTGGTGATGTCGAGCCCGAACGCGCTCGCCGGGAAGGCCTCCGCGGGCTCGAGGAACGCGGCGGGAACGTACTCGGTCCGCTCCCCGGGCGGGTGGATCTCGTAGCCGGGCACTCCCTGGCGTCGCATCACTGCCTCGTGCTGCGCGCGGCCGGCGGCGGGGACCCGCGGCGCCCACCCGATGCCGCGGATGCCCTGGTAGCGCCCTTCGAGGCCCAGCGCCACGACGTAGGACTTGAACTCCGAGCGCTCGACCGCGCTGCTGCCCGCGAAGAGCGCACGCACCCCGAGCAGGATCTGGACGTAGGAATCGAGACGCCGGTCGAGCGCCTCCCGGCTCACCGCGACGATGCGGTCGAAACGCTCCTGCTCGTCGGCGCGCACCGTCCGCTGGGCGTACCGCCAGGCGCCGAAGGTCAGCAGCAAGGTGCACGCGAGCACCACGTAGGCGGGCCACGCGCGGCGCAGGGAACCGAGGAGAGAAGCCGAGGGCGGGCCGGCGATGCCGGCGGAGCTTCGGGAGCGGCTCGATCCGGATCGCGTCACCCGGCTCGATTCTACAGGGTCGCGCGCGTGGCTCCAACGCTCTTGCGCGGCGGGGGCGCCGGGGTATACCGTCGGAGAGCGCCGGAAAGACTCGCGGTTCGAGAGGAGTCGACGATGACCGAGAGCAGCCAGCTCATCCGGGGTCTGGAGGGCGTCGTGGCCGCCGAAACGCGCCTCTGCGACCTGGACGGCAAGAACGGCCGCCTGGCGTACTGCGGCTACGACATCGACGAGCTGGCGCGCCAGGCGACCTTCGAGGAGGTCGCCTACCTGCTCTGGCACGGCGAGCTGCCCTCGCGGGCCCGGCTCGACGGGTTCCGGGCCGAGCTGGCCGCGGCGCGGCCCATTCCCGCCGACCTGGTCCGCGCCTTCGCCCTCATGCCGCGGGACACGGACCGGATGCGGGTGCTTCAGGCTTCGGTCGCCGTGCTCGGCATGCACGATCCGGACGCCACCGACAACTCTCGGCCCGCCAACCTGCGCAAGGCGCTGCGCCTCACCAGTCAGTTCGCCACCGCGATCTGCGCTCACCACCGGGTGCGGAACGGGCTTCCGCCGGTGCCGCCGGCGGCGGAGCTGTCGCTGGCCGGCAACTTCCTCTACATGCTCACCGGCCAGGCGCCGAGCGCGGTGACCACGCGCGCCTTCGACGCGAGCCTCACCCTCTACGCCGAGCACGAGCTGAACGCCTCCACCTTCACCACCCGCGTCATCGCGGCCACGCTGGCCGACATGCACTCGGCGGTGGCGGGCGGCGTGGGCGCGCTCAAGGGCACGCTGCACGGCGGCGCGGGCGAGGCGGTGATGCGGACCCTGCTCGAGGTGGGCCGGCTCGACAACGTGGACGCGTTCGTCGATGGGGCGATGAGCGAGAAACGCCGGCTCATGGGCTTCGGCCACCGCGTCTACACCGCGGGCGATCCGCGGGCCGCCATCCTTAAGGGCATGGCCGAGGCGGCCTGCCGCCAGTCGGGCCAGGCCCTCTGGTACGACCTGGCGGTGGCGCTCCACGCCAAGGTGCAGGCCACCAAGCGCCTCATCCCGAACGTGGACTTCTACTCGGCGCCGCTCTTCTACTCGATCGGCATCCCGGTGGATCTCTTCACTCCCGTGATCGCGACCGCCCGCATCGCGGGCTGGACCGCGAACCTGATCGAGCAGTACGACGACAACCGCCTGATCCGTCCCCGCGCCGACTACAAGGGCTACTCCCGCCGCCCCTTCGTGCCGGTCGACCAACGGTGAATCTCACCCGCAAGCTCATCGACGCGCACCTCGTCTCCGGCAAGGCGGTGGCCGGCGAGGAGATCGGCCTGCGCGTGGACCAGGTCCTGCTCACCGACACCAACGGGACGATGGCCTTCCTCCAGTTCGAGGCCATGGGGTTCCCCCGGGTCCAGCCGGCGCGGGTCGTCGCCTACATCGACCACAACGTCTACCAGGTGGACTCGCGCAACTCGGACGACCACCGCTATCTCCAGACCGCGGCGAGTCGTTACGGGGCGTGGTTCTCCAAGCCGGGCAACGGCATCTGCCACCAGGTGCACTTCGAGTCCTTCAGCGTCCCGGGCCAGCTCCTGCTCGGTACCGACAGCCACACCACGCTCTGCGGCTCCACCGGCATGCTCGCCATCGGCGCGGGCGGTCTCGACGTGGCGGTGGCCATGGGCGGCGGGCCGTATCACCTGACGATGCCGCGCGTGACGTCGGTCTGGCTCACCGGACGCCTCCGGCCGTGGGTCTCGGCCAAGGACGTGATCATGGAGCTGCTGCGACGCTACACCGTGCGCGGCGGCAGCGGCCGCGTCTTCGAGTACGGCGGTCCCGGCGCCGCGACCCTCTCGCTGCCCCAGCGGGCCACCATCTGCAACATGGGTGCGGAGCTGACCGCCACCACCAGCGTGTTCCCGTCGGACGAGGCCACGCTGGAGTACTTCCGGCTCCTCGGCCGCGAGGCGCAGTGGCGCCCGCTCGGCCCGGATCCCGACGCCGAGTACGACGAGCGGATCGAGCTGGATCTCTCGACGCTCGAGCCGCTCGTGGCCCTGCCCGGCTCACCGGATCGAGTGGTGCCGGTCTCCGAGGTGGAGGGTGAGCCCGTCGAGCAGGTCATGGTCGGCTCCTGCACCAACTCCTCGTGGGAGGACATGCAGGCGGTGACGCGGGTGCTCGAGGGCCGGCGCGTGGCCTCGTCGGTCTCCTTCGTGGTCTTCCCGGGCAGCCACCGCATCCTCGAGGTGATGGCGCGCGAGGGCCTGCTCGCGACACTCCTGGCCGCCGGTGCCACGATCTCGGAGCCCACCTGCGGAGCGTGCGCGGGCATCGGTCACGTCCCGGCGTCGGGCGGCCGGAGCCTGCGGGCCTTCAACCGCAACTTCCCGGGACGGAGCGGCACCAAGGACGACCACGTCTATCTTTGCTCGCCGCTGACCGCGGCGGTTTCCGCCCTCACCGGGCGCATCACCGATCCCCGCAAATCCGGTCCGCCACCCGAGCCGCGCTGGCCCTCCTCGCTGCTCGCGTCCGAGGCCGGGCTGATCGCGCCGGCGCCTCCGTCGGAAGCCGCCCGCGTCGAGGTCTTCAAGGGTCCCAACATCAAGCCGGTGCCCCGCGGCACGCCGGTCGAGGCACGTCTCACCGCGCCGGTGCTGATCAAGCTCGGCGACAAGGTCTCCACCGACGACATCTCACCCTCCGGTACCCAGGCGCTGATGTTCCGCTCCAACGTGCCGGCGATCTCCGAGTTCTGCTTCCGCAACGTCGACGCGGAGTTCGTCGCGCGCGCGCGCCGGGCGGGCCGCGGCCTGATCGTGGGTGGCGAGATCTACGGCCAGGGCTCGTCCCGCGAGGCGGCGGTCCTGTCGCCGCTGCACCTCGGGGTGCGGGCGGTGCTCGCCAAGAGCTTCGCGCGCATCCACCGCGCCAACCTGATCAACTGGGGCATCGTCCCGCTGGAGTTCGAGAATCCGGCCGACTACGACGGCATCGAGCGCGACGACGTCCTCGACCTCGACGGGCTGCGGGACGACCTCGCGGCGGGCGGCCCCGTCACGGTCGTCGACCAGCGCACCGGCGCGCGCTTCCGCATGCGCTGTATCCTGAGCCCACGCGAGCGCGACATGCTGCTGGCGGGCGGACTGCTCGCCCAGACCGCGGCCGGGTGAGGGAGGAGGGGAAGACAGCCATGGCCCAGAGTCGAATCCGAGCGGTCTACATGCGCGGCGGCACCAGCCGCTGCCTGGCCTTCCACGATCGCGACCTGCCGCCGGCCGGTCCCGCGCGCGACCGCATCCTGTTGGGCGCCCTCGGCAGCCCCGATCCCTACGGCCGTCAGCTCGACGGGTTGGGCGGCGGGATCTCGTCGTTGTCGAAGGCGTTCATCATCGGATCCCCGACGCACCCGGACGCCCAGGTGGACTACACCTTCGCGCAGGTCGAGGTAGGCCGGGCGGTGGTGGACTACACCGGAAACTGCGGCAACTGCTCCTCGGCGGTCGGCCCCTTCGCGATCGACGAGCGTCTGGTGCCGTTCGCCGACGGCGAGACCGCGGTCCGCATCCACAACACCAACACGAAGAAGATCATCGTGGCGCGCGTGCCGGTGGTGGACGGCGAGGCGGCGGTGGTGGGCGACTTCGAGCTGCCCGGCGTGGCCGGCCTCGGCGCCCGCATCGCGCTCGACTTCCTGGACCCGGGCGGCGCGCGCACCGGCCGGCTGCTCCCGACCGGGCGGGCCCGCGATCAGGTCGC
The DNA here is from genome assembly GCA_035569855.1 of Candidatus Dormiibacterota bacterium. Classification (GTDB taxonomy): domain Bacteria; phylum Methylomirabilota; class Methylomirabilia; order Rokubacteriales; family CSP1-6; genus CAMLFJ01. The sequence goes on along the minus strand of DATMMH010000047.1, from coordinate 2,092 downwards.
GGGAGTCGAAGCGTCCCTGGTGGACGCCACCAACCCGATGGTCTTCGTCCGGGCCAAGGACCTCGGGCTCGCGGGCACCGAGACGCCGCAGGCGATGGACGGTGACCGGGCCCTCGTGACCCGGCTCGAGGCCATTCGCGTCGGCGCGGCGGAGGCGATGGGTATCCCGGGCAGCGCGGCGACGCCGAAGGTCGCGGTGGTGGCGCCCCCGATTCGCTTCACCGCGCTCGACTCCGTCACGTACGACGCGGAGCAGACCGACGTGGTCGCCCGCTGCATCTCGATGGGCAACGCCCACCGGGCCTTCGCGCTCACCGCCGCCATGTGTCTGGCGGTCGCCGCGCAGATCGACGGCACGGTCGTGAGTGAGTGCGCGGGCGGCCGGGTCGGCGACCTGCGACTCGGCCATCCGTCGGGCGTGCTGCCCATCGCGGCCGCGGTGGGCCGGAAGGACGGCGCCGCCTGGGCGGAGCGCGTGACGGTGTACCGCACCGCGCGGCGGCTCATGGAAGGTTACGTGAGGGTGTCCTGACGCGCTGACGATGCCGCTCTCGATGTTCACCGACGAGCACGAGATGCTGCGGCGGACCGTCCGCGCGTTCGTGGAGAAGGAGGTCACGCCCCACGTGGACGCGTGGGAGGAGGCCGGGCGCATCCCCCGCGAGTTCTGGCGACGGCTGGGCGACCTGGGCCTCCTCGGCCTCGAGTTCCCCCCCGAGTATGGGGGCGGCGGCGCGGACTTCCTCTCGAGCGTGGTGCTGGGCGAGGAGATGGCGCGCTGCCGCTCGGGCGGCGTGGCCTTCAGCGTGCTCGTCCACACCGACATGTCCTCGCCCTGGCTCACCCGCTACGGCACCGACGCGCAGAAGCGCGCCTACCTGCCCGGGATCGCCCGCGGCGAGACCGTCTGCGCCCTCGGCATCACCGAGCCCGGCACCGGCTCCGACATGGCGGCCATCCAGACACGCGCCGTACGTGATGGCGACCGCTATCGCCTCACCGGCAGCAAGATCTTCATCACCAACGGCGTGTATGGCGACCTCTACTTCGTGGCCGCGCGGACCGGCGCGGGCTCCGCCGAGCGCCGTCACGCCGGCGTCTCGATGTTCCTGGTGGAGCGAGGCCTGCCCGGCTTCACGGTGAGCCGGAAGCTCGACAAGATGGGCATGCGCGCCTCCGACACCGCGGAGCTGTCCTTCCAGGACTGTCCGGTTCCCGCCGCGAACCTGCTCGGCGAGGAAGGCCGCGGCTTCCACCAGCTGGCCGCGGGACTCCAGCGCGAGCGCATCATGGCCGCGGTGCTCGCGCTCTCGGGCGCGACCCAGGCGCTCGAGGACACGCTCGCCTACCTGCGCGAGCGGCAGGCCTTCGGCGGGCCGCTCGCCGGCAAGCAGGCGCTGCGCCACCGGGTCGCCGACATGGCCACCGAGATCCAGGCCGCCCGGCATCTCCTCTATCACGCCGCCGCGCGGTACGCCGCGGGCGAGGAGTGCGTGACGGAGGTCTCGATGGCCAAGCTCTTCGCCACCGAGGTCGCCAATCGCGTGGCCTACCAGGCGGTCCAGCTCCACGGCGGCTACGGCTACATGCGCGAGTTTCCGGTCGAGCGTTTCTTCCGCGACGTGCGGCTCTGGACCATCGCCTCCGGCACCTCCGAGATCATGCGCGAGATCATCGCGAAGCGCCTCCTGTCGTGACCTCCGCGCCGGCGGCCACCCTCAGCCGCGACGGAGCCGTGGCCCACCTCACCCTCGAGCGGCCGGAGGCCCGCAACGCCCTGAGCCGGGCGATGGCCGAGGCCCTCGAGGACGCGCTGGCGCGTCTGGCCGTCGACGCGGAGGCGCGCGTGGTCGTGGTGGCCGGACGCGGGCGCTCCTTCTGCGCCGGCGCCGACATCGCCGAGATGCCGACGCTCCGGCCCGAGGAGGCGGAGGCGCTGGCCGCGCGCTGGCAGCGCATCATGGATGGCTTCGCGGCGCTGCCCCAGGTCACGGTGGCGGCGGTGCAGGGCCACGCGCTGGGCGGCGGCCTGATGCTGGCGATCGCCCAGGATCTCCGCGTCGCCGAGGCCTCGGCGCGCTTCGGCCTGCCC
>DATMMH010000046.1:0-2807 GCA_035569855.1 Candidatus Dormiibacterota bacterium | reverse complement strand
GGCGGCAATCTCCAGGACCATCTCGGGACGTTCGTCCGCTACGAGATCACCGCGCCCGTCTCGCTCTACGGGGCGCCACCGGAGCTGCTGGCCGCGGCCCAGGCCGAGTACGAGGCCACGCGCCAGGGCGTGTTCACCTCGAACATCGCGGAGGCCGGCGCGTTCCTCACGACGGACGGCGGCGCGGTCCCGAACCTGCAGGGATTCTTCCTGCCCTATTGCCTGACCGAGTCGCCGGTGGAGGCGCCGCAGCCCTACTGCCACGGCATCACCTACGTCTTCTACGTGACGCGGCCGGCGAGCCGAGGCCGCATCACGCTCGCCTCGAATGATCCCCTGGATCAACCGTTGATCGATCCGGCCTACCTGAGCGCGCCGGCGGACCTGCCGCAGTTCGTGGCGGGAATCCGGGAAACGCGACGCTTGCTGCGCGCCGAGCCGCTCGGCTCGCTGCTCGGACGGGAGCTGGGGCCGGGTGACGAGGCGCAGAGCGACGAGCAGCTCGCGGCCTACGTGCGGGACCGGGCGTCCGGGACCATCTTCCACCCGGTCGGGACGTGCAAGATGGGCACCGACGAGCAGGCGGTCGTGGATCCCGCGCTGCGCGTGCACGGGCTGGAGGGGCTGCGGGTGGTGGACGCGTCCATCATGCCGACCTTGATCGGCGGCAACACCAACGCGCCCACGATCATGATCGCGGAGAAGGCGGCGGCCGCGATCCTCGGTTGAGCCGCGGCCACGCGGCGGGGTGGCGGCGCCCGCGCGGCGCGCCGTCACCCCGCCCGATCGAGCCTAGAAGCGCAGCGGATCCGTCAGGCGGACCCAGCGCCCGCCCTTGACCACGGCCAGGAACGACGAGTCGGCGCCCTGGTGCTTGTCGGGGGCGAAGTTGACCTCCGGCCCGTTGAAGATGTCGTGGTAGCCCTTGACGGATTCCATGGCCCGCACGAAGTTGTCGGTGGTCAGCTCGGGGCCCGTCTTCTCCAGCGCGGTGACGGTCAGGTCGGCCGCCACGTGCCCGTAGATCGCGCCGATGTTCGGGTCCACCTTGTAGCGGTCCTTGTAGCGGTCGAACCAGCTCTGAGCCTGGGGGGAGAGTGTGTCGCGATAGGGCATCGCGGTGAGGCCCATCGCGTAGAGGCCTTCGGTCGTGCCCCCCTGGGCCGCGGCGACGAAGAGATCGTACGAGGCCGCAGAGCCCAGGAAGTCCACGTCGGTCCAGCCGATCTTCCGGGCGGTTGCATAGGGCACGATGGAGTCGCGCACGATCGTCCCCAGCACCACCAGGTCGCAGTTGGCCGCCTTCAGCTTGGTGATCTGGGCGCTGAAGTCCTGGTCGGTCGGCTTGTGGGTAGTGGTTTCCACGAGCTTGACCTTCATCTTCTCCGCTTGTATCTGCACGCCGTCCAGCACCTCCTTGCCGAAGTCGGTGTCCTGGTACATCGCGCAGAGGGCCTTCTTGCCCTTCTTGGTGACGAAGTAGTTGATGCCGGCCCGCACCTGGTCCACGTAGCTCGCCGCCCCGTAGAACTTGAGCTTGTGGAAGGGCTCGTACATCGAGCGGGCCGCCGAGAGCGGGAAGAGATTGGGCACGCCCGCGTCGAACTGGTCCTTGAACAGCGCGTTGTTCATCGGGGTGCCGAGGCCCGCCACGATCGCGAAGACGTGGTCGCGGTTGATCAGCTTGGCCCCCGCCTGCACCGCGCGCGGGACCTGGTACTGGGTGTCCTCGATCACCAGACGGATCTTGCGTCCGTGGATGCCGCCCGCCTCGTTGACGTCGTCGAAGCGCATCTTGACCGCGTTCGAGGACGACACGCCGTAGGTGGCGGCCGGCCCCGAGAGGTCGGTGTGCATGCCCAGCACGATCTCGGTCTTGGTGACGCCGCGCTGGTCCTTCTGGGCGGTGGCCACCCCGGCCACCGCCACCGCGGCGGCCAGCACGCTGACTGCCAGTAGTCGCTTCATGCGTCGCTCCTTTCATAGATGTCGTCGATGAGGCCCTTGTACTTCACGTTGACGAAGGTGCGCTTCAGCTTCATGGTGGGCGTCAGCTCCTCGTCCTCCGGGGTGAGGAGCTGCTCGATCAGCCGGAACTTCTTGATGGTCTCCACCCGCGCGAGCTGCTTGTTCACCCGCTCGATCTCGGTCCAGATCAGATCCTGGACCTCCCGGGCCCGGCAGAGCGAGGCGAAGTTGCTGAACGGAACGTTCCGCTCCTGGGCGAACTGGGCCACCGTCTCGTGATCGATCATGACCAGGCAGGAGAGGAACTTGCGGCGGTCCCCGATCACGACCGCGTCCGAGATGAAGGGCGAGAACTTGAGCTGGTTCTCGATCTCGGACGGGGTCACGTTCTTGCCGCCCGCGGTGATGATGATGTCCTTCATGCGGTCGGTGATGCGCACGAAGCCGTCCTCGTCGATGGTGCCCACGTCGCCGGTGTGGAGCCACCCGTCCACCACGGTCTCCGCGGTCTTCTCGGGCTTGCGGTAGTAGCCGAGGAAGACGTGGGGGCCCTTGAGCAGGACCTCGCCCTGCGGGGAGAGGCGCACCGCGGTGTCCGGCCGCGCCACGCCGACGGTGCCGAGCTTGATGCGATCCGGCGGCATGGCGGTGGCGAGGCCGGTGTTCTCGGTCTGGCCGTAGACCTCGATCATGTTGATGCCGAGGGCGAGATACCATCGGATCAGATCGGGCGCGATCGGGGCCGCGCCGGTGGCGGCCCCCCGGGCGCGGTGGAGGCCGAGCGAGCGCTTGACGTTGTCGAGCACGAGGAAGTCGGCGACGCGGAAGGCCAGCCGCAG
>DATMMH010000045.1:0-5405 GCA_035569855.1 Candidatus Dormiibacterota bacterium | reverse complement strand
ACTGACGTGCGACGGGGGCTTTGCCGAGTACGCGGTCAACCACGTCAACACGCTCTACAAGCTTCCCGACAACCTCACCTTCGAGCAGGCGTGCATGGTGACCACCGCGGCCTCCCCGCTGTGGGCGATCGACCTCATGGGGGGCTACCTCGCGGGCGAGACGGTGCTCGTCCAGGGGCCGGGTCCCATCGGCCTCCTCGCCGTCCAGCTGTGCAAGGCCCTCGGGGCCGAGCGCGTGATCCTCTCCGGCACCCGTCCGGAGCGTTTGGAGATCGGCCGGCGGCTCGGAGCCGACTTCGTGGTCAACGTGCGCCAGGAGAGCGTCGCGCGGCGCGTCGCCGAGATCACCGGCGGCCGGGGGGCGGACTCCGTGCTGGAGTGCGCGGGCGGGCCCACGTCGATGCAGGAGGCGCTCGAGAGCGTCAAGCGCGGCGGGCGCATCGGGGTGGTCGCGTGGTACGCCGGGCCGGTCGAGATGGACATGAACCTGGCCGTCCGCAGCAACGTGCGCATCTACGCGGCTCGAGGGGAGGGTGGGATGAATTCGGGCCGCTCGCTGGCCCTGATGAGTGCGGGTAAGCTCGACGCCGACGCCATCATCACGCATCGCTTCGCGCTCGACGCGGTCCACGATGCCTTCCACACCTACGTCGACCGGATCGGCAATGCGCTCAAGGTGGTCATGCGGGTGTAGCGTGCGCCGATGGCTCGGCGCCGCGCTCCTGGCGGTCTTGGCGGCGGGTCCGCCCGCCGTCGCCCAGGAGAGCCCCCGACGTGGCGGCGAGCTGATCTTCGTGGTGCCCGCCGAGCCGCCGTCGTACGATGCCCACCGCGAGGAGACCTTCGCGGTCGTCCACCCGGCCGCGCCCCACTACAGCACGCTGCTGCGCGTGGATCCCGCCGATCGGACGGGCGCGCGGATCGTCGGCGACCTCGCCGAGTCGTGGACGGCCTCGGCGGACGGCCGAACCTACACGATCAGGCTCCGCCGAGGCGTCCACTTCCACGACGGTAGTGAGCTGACCTCGCGCGACGTCAAGGCGACCTACGACAAGATCATCTTTCCTCCGCCCGGGGTGACGTCGAATCGCAAGGGCGAGTACATCGCGGTCGAGACGGTCGCCGCTCCCGATCCGTACACCGTCGTCTTTCGGCTGAAGTGGCCCTCCGCCTCGTTTCTCTCCTCCCTCGCTTCCCCCTTCAACTGGATCTACAAGGCGGACATCCTGGCCCGCGACGTCCACTGGTACGAGAAGAACGTGATGGGGACCGGGCCGTTCGTCTTCGTCGAGTACGTGAAGGGCTCGCACTGGATCGGCCGACGGAACCCGGACTACTGGGACAAGGGCAAGCCCTACCTCGACGGCTACCGGGCCCTCTTCGTCCGGGACTCGGCGGCGCAGGTCGCGGCCATCCGGGGCCAGCGGGCGATGATCCAGTTCCGCGGGTTTTCGCCGCCGGAGCGGGATCGCCTGGTGCAGGCTCTCGGCGCCGGTATCACGGTGCAGGAGAGCCCGTGGGAGTGCAGCAATCCGCTCGCCGTCAACCACGAGCGCAAGCCGTTCGACGACCGTCGGGTGCGCCGCGCCCTGTCGCTGGCCCTCGACCGCTACCAGGGCGCGGCGACCTTGTCGCGGCTCACCATCCTCCACGACGTGGCCGGCGTGCAGGGCGTCGGCACCGCGTTCGCGACCCCGCCCGGGGAGCTGGAGCGGCTCGCCGGATACTCACGGGACATCGGGCAATCGCGGGCGGAGGCGCGGCGGCTCCTGCGCGAGGCGGGCGTACCGGAGGGCTTCGCGTTCACCTTCAAGAACCGAGGCATTCCCAACCCGTACGACGCCCTCGGCGTATGGCTGGTCGACCAGTGGCGGCAGATCGGCCTCAACGTCCGGATGGAAACGCTCGAGCTGGGGATGCTCTACCGGGACATCTTCGGGGGCAACTTCGAAGTCGCGGCCGACTTCCACTGCAGCTACATCGTCGAGCCCGACTTGGAGCTCTTCAAGTTCCAGTCGATGGACGTGAGCTCGATCAACTACAGCCGGTACGTGGATCGGACGCTCGACGAGCTCTACCAGAAGCAGAGCCGGGCCCTGGATCCCGACCAGCGCCGGCGCTACCTCCGGGAGTTCGAGAAGCGTCTGCTCGACGAGGAGGCCCACTATATCTTCACGTTCCAGTGGTATCGGATCGTCCCCCACAGCGCGCGCGTCCGGGGCTGGACGATCACCCCGAGCCACTTCCTCAACAACCAGCTGGATACGGTATGGCTCGCCGAGTAGCGAAGGGCGGAACGGTCTTGACAGCGCCCGGCCAGGCGCCCACGGTTGATTCCTGAGGATAGCCGCGCGGTACGGCCAGCCTCGGGTCAACCGTAGATGGAGATGAGGAAGGAGCGTGCCATGGCCAATCGCAAGAGTTCCCTTCCCAACAGCAAGCGGACTCCCCTCCCGGGCGCCCACCCGGTGGGTCCGGTCGATCCGGACGAGCGTCTCGAGGTCACGATCCGCGTGCGGTCCCGCGCGAAGACGGCCCTCCCGGAACTGATCGCACGACGCGCCGAGTCCGGCAAGGGCGGGCCCATGACGCGGGAGCAGTTCGAGAAGACCCACGGGGCCGATCCGGCGGACCTGAAGAAGGTGGTCCAGTTCGCCAAGCAGCACAAGCTCACGGTCGTGGAAGAGAGTGCGCCGAGGCGGAGCGTGGTGCTGTCCGGCACCGCGCGAGCGTTCGGCGCCGCCTTCGGGGTGCGCCTGGCCCGATACGAGCACCCCGGCGGCACGTACCGGGGGCGGACCGGGACGGTGAGCGTGCCCGCGAATCTGCGCGACATCGTGGAAGGCGTGTTCGGGCTCGACGACCGACCCCAGGCCGCCCCGCACCTGCGGGTGGCCGCGGACCAGGGCGAAGGCGTGGCCCAACCGCATGCCTTCGGCGGGTCGTTTACCCCTTCCCAGGTGGCGAAGCTCTACGGCTTTCCAGCGTCCGCCACTGGCGCGGGGCAGTGTATCGGCCTCATCGAGCTCGGAGGCGGCTTTCGGCCGGCCGACCTGACGACGTACTTCCAGGCCATGGGTGTCTCGCCGGCCCCGCAGGTGATCGCGGTCTCGGTGGATCACGGCAGCAACACGCCGACCGGCAGCGCGAACGGCCCCGACGGTGAGGTGATGCTCGACATCGAGGTCGCCGGCGCGATCGCCCACGGCGCCCGCATCGTGGTGTACTTCGCTCCCAACACCGATCGCGGCTTCCTCGACGCGATCACCACCGCGGTCCACGACAAGAAGAACAAGCCGTCGGTGATCTCGATCAGCTGGGGGAGCGCGGAGGCGAACTGGACCGCCCAGGCGATGCAGTCGTTCGATCAGGCGTTCCAGGCCGCGGCCGCGATGGGGGTGACGGTGTGCTGCGCATCGGGAGACAACGGCTCGTCCGATGGTGAGCAGGACGGCAAGAACCACGTCGATTTTCCGGCATCGAGCCCGTTCGCGCTCGGCTGTGGCGGCACGCGCCTGGTTGGCTCGGGGACCGCGATCACCAGCGAGGTGGTATGGAACGACGGCGCGAGCGGGGGCGCCACCGGCGGCGGCGTCAGCGCGGTATTCGCTCGTCCCACCTGGCAGTCGACCGCGCACGTGCCCTCGTCGGGGCAAAAGAGCGGCGGACGAGGCGTGCCGGACGTCTCGGGGGACGCCGATCCGGTCAGCGGCTATCGCGTGCGGGTCGACGGCCACGACGCCGTGATCGGCGGGACCAGCGCGGTGGCCCCGCTGTGGGCCGCCCTGATCGCGCTCATCAATCAGAACAAGGGGAAGCCGGTGGGTTACATCAATCCTCACCTGTATACGAGCCCGGGTATGCTTCGCGACATCACCATGGGCGACAACGGCGCCTACAAGGCCGGGACGGGCTGGGACCCTTGCACCGGGCTCGGCAGCCCCAACGGAGCCAAGCTGGCCGCCGCGCTCTAGGCCTCAGACGAGCCGCGGGCGGTCGCCCTCGACGATGATCCGCCAGAGCACGCGGCTCTGGCGGCGGTCGTAGTCTCCGTGGGCGCGGTGCATCGTCGCGCGATCGTCGATGACGAGCACGTCGCCCTTGCGCCAGACGTGGTGATAGACGATCTCCGGCCGGATCATCCGGTCGAGCAGATCGCGCATGTAGACGCGGCTCGCCTCGGCGGTCATGCCGCTGATGTGGGTGGCCTTCGAAACGTGGAAGTACACCGCTCTCGATCCGTCGACCGGATGGGTCCGCACCATCGGGTGCTCGATCGGCCTCCCGTACTTCTCGCGGTCCTCATCCCGCGTGTCGGCGTGCCCGTCGAGCCCGTTGAAGGTCGTGAGCGACTCGAGACGCCGGCGCTCGTCATCGGACAGAGCCAGATAGGCCGCGCGCATGTTGGCCACGCTGGTCCCGCCGCCGGCCGAGGGAACCTCCTGCCCGTAGAGGATGGTGGCGGCCGGCGGGCGCTCGCGATTGGTGTGGTCGGTATGCCACTGCTCGGCCGGCTGCTGCCCGTTCCGGTGCCAGATCAGCCCGATCAGAGGGAAGTCGGGCATGTTGTGTTGCGAGTAGTGCTGCTCCATCGGCGGCCCGAACACCGAGGCGGCGGCGAGATACTGGGCGGGCGTCAGAGACTGGTCGTGGAAGACCAGCGCCAGATGGTCGGCCAGCGCGCGCGTCAGCGCGTGCCGGGTCGGCTCGTCGATCGGCGTGCTCAGGTCGACGCCGGCCACTCGGGCGCCCAGCGAAGGATGAAGCGGGGTGATCCGTGCGGGAGCCATGGCGTACCGGCTCAGCGGGTCAGACCGGGGCTTCCGGCCGGCACGGCATAGAAGTTCATGGTCAGCGAGACCGCCGTGTAGTAGCCCATCAAGACGATCATGTCGGTGACGCGCTCGTGTCCGAGCACCGAGACCGCGCGGTCGTAGAGACCCTGGGGGACGAGGCGCCCGCCGGCGAGCGCGGTCGCCACCTCGTAGACCGCCTGCTCGCGCGCGTCGGGGAACGAGGTCGGCAGACCGGCGACGATCGCCTCCACCGTGACGGCGGGCAGCCCGACCTCCACGCCGCGCTTCTCGTGCGCGGCGGTGGGGTAGGCCGAATGCCATCGGCTGGTGATGACGAGAACCGCGATTTCCCGCTCGCGCTCCGACAATGACGACTGCCCGGGCGTGAAGTGCTGCCCGAGCGGCGCCGCCGAGTGCACCAGCTTCGGGTTGTGTACCCACACCTTGTAGGGTCCGGGCAGGCGGCCGCGGGGGCCCTCGACGAGGAACCGGTACCCTTCCCGCTGCGCGGGTGTCATCCGGTCGACGGGAATTTCGGCATAGCGTCCGAACGTCGCGGCGTCGCTCATGCGGTGGCTCCCCTACTTCATCCGTTCCTGGATCTTGGCG
>DATMMH010000044.1:0-3358 GCA_035569855.1 Candidatus Dormiibacterota bacterium | reverse complement strand
CCGGGGTCGCGCCCGAGGTAGGTGGCGCGCACCACCCGGCGCATGATCTTGGCGCTGCGGGTCTTCGGCAGCTCGCGCGCGAACAGGACGCGCTCGGGCCGGATGGCCTTGCCCATCGAGCGCACCACCTGCTCCACCAGCTCCGCGCGCAGCGACTCCGACGGCTGATGGCCCGGGCGGAGCACCGCGAAGCACACCACCGTCTCGCCCTTGATCTCGTGCGGCACCCCGATGGCGGCCGCCTCGGCCACCGCGGGGTGATCCACCAGCACCGATTCGACCTCGGCCGGGCCCACCCGCTTGCCCGCGATCTTGAGCGTGTCGTCGGAGCGCCCCTGGATGAACCAGAAGCCGTCCGGATCCACGTACGCCCAGTCGCCGTGCACCCACACGTCGGGCCAGCGCGCCCAGTAGGTCTCGAGGTACCGCTCCCGGTCCTTCCAGAAACCCGCGGTCATGCCGGGCCACGGCCGGGTGACGACCAGCTCGCCCACCTGGCCGCGCACCGGCCGGCCGTCCTCGTCGTAGACGTCGGCGGCCATGCCGGGGATGGGCCCCGCGAAGGAGCACGGCTTGATGGGCGCGATCGGGAAGCAGGACAGGATCCCGCCCGAGATCTCGGTGCCGCCGGTGTAGTTGATGATGGGCAGCCGTCCCTTGCCCGCGGTCTCGAAGAGCCAGCGGTAGGGCTCGGGGTTCCAGGGCTCCCCGGTGGACGCCATGATCCGCAGCGCCGAGAGATCGTGGCGCGTCACCCACTCGCTGCCGTGCGGCATGAGCGCGCGCACCGCGGTGGGCGAGATGCCGAGCACGGTGATGCGATGACGCTCCACCAGCGACCAGAGGCGATCGGGCTTGGGATAGTCGGGCGTGCCCTCGAAGAGCACCGCGGTGCCGCCGGTCAACAGGGCGCCGCCGATGAGCATCGGCCCCATCAGCCAGCCGAGATCGGTCACCCAGAAGAGCCGGTCGCTCTCACCCAGATCGAAGAGATAGGCGAAGTCGTGCGCGTTCTTGATCGAGAAGCCGCCGTGGGTGAGCACGGTGCCCTTGGGCCGCCCGGTGGTGCCGGACGTGTAGATGATCAGGCACGGGTGATCGGCCTCCACCGGAAGGGCCGGGCACTCGGCTGATTCGTTCGCCACCAGCTCGTGCCACCAGAGGTCGCGCCCGTCCTTCCACGGGACCTCCGAGTCGCCCCGGCGGTAGACGATCACGTGCTCGATGCTGGGCGAGGCGGAGACCGCCTCGTCGGCGGTGCGCTTGAGCGGCACCGCCTGGCCGCGTCGCGCGAAGGCGTCCGCGGTGATGAGCAGGCGCGCCCCGCAGCCGTCGAGCCGCGAGGCCACCGCCGGCCCGCCGTAGCCCGAGAAGCACGGCGTGTACACGGCGCCGATGCGCACCACCGCCAGCGTGGCGATCACCGCCTCCGCGCACATCGGGAGGAAGATCCCCACCGTGTCGCCGGGGCGGATGCCCAGCCGCTTGAGCGCGTTGGCGAGGCGTCCCACCTCCGCGGCCAGCTCCGCGTAGGTCAGGGTGCGCAGCGTCCCATCCTCGGCTTCCGCGATCACCGCGGGATGCCCGCCGCGACCCGCGGCCACGTGCCGGTCCACCGAATTGTAGGCCAGGTTCAGCCGGCCGCCCTCGAACCAGCGCGGCCACGCGATGCCCTGCGAGACGTCGAGCACGCGCCGATAGGGCGTGAACCAGTGGAAGCCCAGATCGCGCGAGACCGCGTCCCAGTACCACTCCGGGTCCGCCACCGAGCGGCGCTGCAGATCGGCCAGGGTGGCGAGGCCGTGCTGGGTCATGAAGCGGCCCATGCGGCTGCGGGCCGCCGCTTCCGGGGTGGGTCGCCAGATGATCTCCCCGGTGTCCATGTCAGGCGTCGTCCATGTCAGGCCTCGAGATCGGCCAGCGCCGAAGCGTCGATGACCCGCCACTCCGCGAGCGCGTCGAGCCACTCGATCTGGCGCGCGGAGAAGGGCGGGGTGGCCGGGCCACGCGGCTCGAGCCAGCGCTTGAGGTAGAGCCCGGCCGCGAGCAGCTTCCGGAAGCCCTTCCCCTGCCCGCGCAGGAGCTGGCCCTCGCCCAGGAGCAGCGAGCCGCCCAGCACGTGATAGAGCGTGTCGGCGACCGGGCGCGCCTGCAGCTCCCGCTCGGCGGCGGGCAGCGCGGCCCAGCCCGCGGCCTGGCGCGTGACCGTCTCGAGCGCCGCCTCCACCAGGTCCACGAGCGGCTTGGCGGCCGGCTCCGTGACCGCGGCGAGCCGCTCGGCGACGGCCGCGGAGAGCGCCTCGAGGCCGCGATCCTTCAGGATCGCGCGCTGCACGTCGAGCGCGACCACGTTGGCCGAGCCCTCCCAGATCGCGCCGAGGTACGCGTCGCGCAGCAGGCGCGGGTTGACCCACTCCTCCACGTAGCCGTTGCCTCCGCGCACGTTCATCGCCTCCGCGGTCACATCCCGGGCGCGGAGGGTGATCCAGTACTTGGCGAGCGGGGTCCACACCCGGGCGAGCGCGCGCGCATGGGCCGTTCCGGCGTCGCGACGATCGAGCAGCGCGGCGCCGTTCAGGATCACGGAGGCGGCCGCCTCGGAGTCCAGCAGCATGGAGAGCAGGTTGGTGCGCAGGAGCGGCAGCTCGATCAGCGGATGACCGAAGGCCACGCGCTGCCGCGCGTGCACCAGCGACTCGAGCACGGCGCGCCGCATGATGCCGCCCGCGCGCATGGCGTTGGAGAGGCGCGAGCCGTTGACCATCTCCATCATCTGCTTGAAGCCGTCGCCGGGCTCGCCCACCACGTAGGCCACCGCTCCCGCGAACGTGACCTCGCCGGTGGCCATGGAGCGCGAGCCGAGCTTGTCTTTCAGCCGGTTGATCGTCCAGCTGTTCTTGCTGCCGTCGGGCAAGCGCTTGGGCACCAGGAACATCGCGAGCCCGCGCGTGCCGTCGGGCGCCCCGTCGGGCCGGGCCAGCGTCAGGGCGAGCTCTGCGTTGGCCACCGAGGTGAACCACTTGTCGCCCCACAGACGCCACTGCCCGTCCGCGCCGCGGCGGGCCACGGTGGTGGAGGCGCCGACGTCGGAGCCGCCGGTGCGCTCGGTCATCCACTGCGTGCCCTGCCAGAGCGCATCCGGATCGGTGGTGGTCAGATGCGGCAGATAGCGCGCCCGGAGATCCTCGCTGCCGAAGGCCCCGAGCATGCGCGCGCAGGAGTCGGTCATGTTGACCGGGCAGAGCAGCCCGAACTCGCTCTGGGCGAAGAGATAGGAGAGCGCGTACTTGACCACCTGCGGGACTCGCTCGGGCCAGCCGAGCACGCCCGGCCGATGCGCCATCGCGGCCAGCCCGAA
>DATMMH010000043.1:0-28504 GCA_035569855.1 Candidatus Dormiibacterota bacterium | reverse complement strand
TCCAGACCACGAACATCAGCGTCTCGCCCGTGCGCCGGCAGGGGAGGAACGAGGGCCGGGCGCCGGAGATCGTGGGCTACGAAGTGAGCAACCAGGTGCGGGTGAAGGTACGCGACCTGAGCCGGCTCGGCCGCGTGCTGGACCAGCAGGTGGAGCAGGGCGCGAATTCCGTGTACGGTATTCGCTTCGGGCTCGTGGACCCTGCGCCCGTGCTCGATGAGGCGCGCAAGCGCGCCATGGCCGACGCGCGCCACCGCGCCGACCTCTACGCCACCGCCGCTTCCCTGAAGGTCGGGCGCGTCATTGCGGTGCAGGAAGCGGGCGCGGCGTCGCCGCGTCCCGAGATGGCCGCCCGGGCGATGATGTCGGGCGCGGTGCCGGTGGCGCCGGGCGAGCAGGAGATCCAGGCATCCGTCAGCGTGACGTTCTCTCTCGAGCCGTGAGCCGGAGGGTTCCATGACCGAACTGCACTTCCGCAGCGCGAAGCAGCTCGCATCCGACATCCGCCGCCGCAAGGTCGGCTGCCTCGAGGCGCTCGACGCGTTCCTGGCCCGTCGAGACCGCTTCAATCCGAAGCTCAACGCCATCGTGGTCACCGACGTCGAGGGCGCCCGACGGCGCGCCAAGCAGGCCGACGCCGCGCTCCGGAAGGGCAAGGTCTGGGGACCGCTCCACGGCGTCCCGATGACCATCAAGGAGTCGTACGACGTCGCCGGGATGCCGACCACCTGGGGGCTTCCCGCGCTGAAGGGCAACATCGCGCCGCGCAACGCGCTCTCGGTGGACCGGCTGCTCGCGGCGGGCGTGGTGCTCTTCGGCAAGACCAACGTGCCGGCGTGGCTCGCCGACTACCAGAGCTACAACGAGGTCTACGGCACCACCAACAATCCCTGGGATCTCTCGCGGACCCCGGGCGGCTCCTCGGGCGGCTCGGCCGCCGCGCTGGCCGCCGGCCTCACCGGTTTCGAGGCGGGCAGCGACATCGGCTCGTCCATCCGCAATCCCGCGCACTACTGCGGAGTGTTCGGCCACAAGCCGACCTACGCGATCGTGCCGCCGCGCGGCCAGGCCCTGCCCGGTCGGGTGGCGCAGGGCGACATCTCGGTGATCGGCCCGATGGGGCGAAGCGCGGAAGACCTGGCGATCGGCCTCTCGGTGATGGCGGGCGCCGACGAGATCGACGGTGCGGGCTGGCGGCTCGCGCTGCCGGCGCCGAGGAAGAAGGCCCTGCGCGACTTCAAGGTGGCGGTGATGCTGACCGATCCCACCGCCGAGGTGGACCGTGAGGTGCAGGCGCGGCTGCAGGCGCTGGCCGACTTCCTCGTCAAGAAGAAGGCCAAGGTGAGCCACACCGCGCGCCCGGCCATCGACACCGCGGAGGCGCATCGCGTCTACGTCTTCCTCCTGCGCGCGGCGACCGCGGGCCGGCAGACGCCCGAGGAGTTCGGGCGCAACGTCGAGATCGCGCGGGGGCTCGCGCCCGACGACGAGCGCTACTACGCGCGGATGATGCGCGCCAACACCGCCTCGCACCGGGACTGGCTCGCCGCCAACGAGACGCGGCACAAGATGCGCTGGCGCTGGGCCGAGTTCTTCCGGGAGTGGGACCTGCTGCTCTGCCCGGTCGCGGCGACCGCGGCGTTCCCCCACGACCACGAGGGCGAGCGCTACGATCGCACGATCGTGGTCAACGGCCGCCGCGTGCCCACCACCGACCAGCTCTTCTGGGCCGGCTACACCGGCATGGCGTACCTGCCCTCCACGGTGGCGCCCTGCGGCTTCACCCCCGGTGGCCTGCCGGTGGGCGTGCAGATCGTGGGGCCGCAGTACGGCGACCGCACGTGCATCGAGTTCGCGCGGCTGCTGGAGCGCGAGTTCCAGGCCTTCGTGCCGCCACCCGACTACCGCTGAAGGGGGCGCCGACCCATGGCGGAAGGGACGTCCACCTCGTGGTGGCTGCGCCTGGTCAGCCTGGCCAAGATGCTGTTCTGGCTCGTGCTGATCGTGGTCATCCTGCAGCAGGTCTACGGCTCCAACCGAGTGGAGATCTCACGCACGTCGGTGCTGGACCGCTTCCAGCAGGAGCGCAAGTCGCGGGTGATCGCGCTCATCCACCGGCAGGAGACGGTGACGCTCTTCGGGGTGCCGGTGAGCAGCTCGATCAGCATCGAGGATTCCGAGGCGGTGCTGCGCGCGATCCGGCTCACCCCGGAGGACCAGCCCATCGACGTGATCCTGCACACGCCGGGCGGCCTCGTGCTCGCCGCGGAGCAGATCGCCAAGGCGCTGGTACAGCGCAAGGCCAAGGTCACCGCGTTCGTACCCCACTACGCGATGTCCGGCGGCTCGCTGATCGCGCTGGCCGCCGACGAGATCGTGATGGACCCCAACGCGGTGCTCGGCCCGGTGGATCCCCAGATCGGCGACATGCCGGCCGCGTCCATCATCAAGCTCCTCTCCCTCAAGAAGCCGGAGGACATCAGCGACGAGATGCTGATCCTGGCCGACATGTCGGCGAAGGCGCGGGTGCAGGTCGGCGTCTTCGTGGTCGAGGTGCTGCTCAAGCACATGGCGAAGGACAAGGCGGTCGCGCTCGCGACCACCATGACCGAGGGACGCTGGACCCACGATTTCCCGATCACGGTGGAGATGGCCCGGCAGCTCGGCCTGCCCGTCTCCACCGAGATGCCGCGCACGGTGTACGACCTGATGGATCTCTACCCGCAGGGCGGCCGGGGCCGCCCGTCCGTGCTCTACGTCCCGCTTCGCCCGAGCGGCACGCCCGAGCGCGAGTCGACTTCACCCGCGGCTCCGCCCGCGCCGGTCAAGAGCCGGTCGGGGCCGCGCTGACCCGGACCGAGGAGACCAAACCCCAATGGCCAAGCGACGTGTCGTGATCACCGGGGCGTCGGGCTACATCGCCCAGCGGATGTTCCCCGAGCTCAGCGAGCGATGGGACCTGGTGCCGATCGACGTGCGGCCGACCACCCGCGCGGGGGCGAAGGTGCCCGGCATCATCGTGACCGACCTGACGCGCCCGGACCGCAACGAGTACCGTCAGCACTTCCGCGGGGCGGACGCGGTCATCCACTGCGGCTTCGTGAGCGCGCCGGGGCTCGACGCCACCACCTGGCAGGACAACAGCGACCAGAAGTTCTGGGCCGAGCACACGAACGTGGCCCTGGCCTACAACGTCTGCCGGGTGGCCCTCGAGGAAGGGGTGCGGCGCGTGGTGGTGGCCAGCTCCAACCACGCGGCGGACTACTACGAGCGGCTGGTGTGGGACGGCCGGCTCGACATGGTCACGCCGGAGATGCCGCCGCGCTCCGACAACTGGTACGGCTGGGCCAAGGCGGCCTACGAGCTGCTGGGCTTCGTCTTCGCCACCGGCAAGGTGGACGGGCGCAAGCTCGAGATCGTGCAGTGGCGCATCGGAGGGCCGCGGGACGACGACATCGACCAGGTGAAGCCCGGCGACGTCAAGGTCATGCACCGCGCGCTCGGCGCCTATCTCTCCAAGCGCGACCAGGTCCAGCAGGCGGTGCGCATGGTGGAGACCGAGGACATCCGGGACGAGCACGGCGTGCCGTTCCTGATCGTCTACGGCATCAGTGGCAACACCCACCGTTTCTGGTCCATCGCCAACGCCCGGATCAAGATCGGCTACCAGCCGGAGGACGACAGCCAGGTGAACTTCGCCGACAAGATCGCGGCCGTCGCCCGCGCCGCGCGGAAGCCCACGTGATGAGCTCGGAAGAGGAGCTGAAGACGCTCGAGGCCACCCTGGTCGGCTACCGGGAGACGCTCAAGGAGGTCAACCGCCTGGGCGGCGACGGCATGGCCAGCGTGCGCGGGGAGTGGCTGCTGCGGATCAAGGAGCTCGAGCTGCAGCGCGAGCACCTGAGCCGGCTGGTCCGCCTCTCCCGCCGGCGCGCGGGCTGACGGGAGGCCTCCGTGACGCGCGAGTACCGATTCGTGCAGGTGGACGTGTTCACCGAGCGGGTCTTCGGCGGCAACCCGCTCGCGGTGGTCTTCGACGCCGCGGACCTGGGCGACGCGGAGATGCAGGCGATCGCCCGCGAGATGAACTGCTCGGAGACCACGTTCCTGCTGCCGCCCACGCGGCCCGACTGCGCGGCCCGCGTGCGCATCTTCACCCCGGCGCGCGAGTTGCCCTTCGCGGGCCATCCGACCATCGGCACCGCCTGGGTGCTCGCGACCGAGAAGCGGCTGCCTCCCAACCACCTCCGCTTCAATCTAGAGGAAGGCATCGGGCCGGTGGAGGTGACGCTCGAGGGCGAGCCCACGCGCCCGAGCTTTCTCTGGATGCGCCACGGGGAGGCGCGCTTCGGTCCCGCGCTGCCCGATCGCGCCGGATTCGCGCGCGCGCTCGGCCTCGCCGAGTCCGACCTGCTCGCCGGCCAGCCGGTGCGGACGGGCTCGACCGGCAACACCTTCCTCTATATCCCGCTGCGCGACCGTGACACGGTGGACCGGGCGCGCCTCGACGTGCCGGCGCTGCTGGCCGCGCAGGGCGAGGGGCCGAACCTCGGCGTCTTCGTCTTCGCCCCCGGTCCCGACCCGCGCGCCGGCACGGTCTACTCGCGCATGTTCGCGCCGCACACCTCGGGTGTTCCCGAGGATCCGGCCACCGGCTCGGCGAGCGGGCCCCTCGGAGCCTACCTCGTCGAGCACGGGCTGGTCGCGCCGGCGGAGACGGTCGACATCGTGAGCGAGCAGGGCACGCGGATGGGGCGCCAGAGCTTCATCCAGATCCGCGTCGGCATGAGCGGCGGCCGCATCCGCGAGATCCTGGTGGGCGGGCGCGTGGTCCCGGTCATCGAAGGCCGGCTGCGCGTGCCGTGATCGGAGCCTGAGCCATGTACGTCCCGAAGCATTTCGAGATCGCCGATCCCGCGTGGTGTCACGCGCTGATGCGCGCGCAGCCCTTCGCGGTCATGATCACCGCCGACGATGCGGGCGCGCCGTTCGCCACCCACCTGCCGTTCCTGGTGGACGACGCGCGCGGGCCTCGGGGCACGCTGCGTGGCCACGTCGCGCGGGCGAACCCGCACTGGCGCTACGTGGCCGCCGGCCGCCCGACCCTGGTGGTCTTCTCGGGGGCGCACGCCTACGTCTCACCGTCGTGGTACGCCAATCATCCCGCGGTGCCCACCTGGAACTACGTGGCGGTGCACGCCACCGGCACCGGCGCCCTCGTCGAGGACCCGGCGCTCGTGCGGACCCTGCTCACCGATCTGGTGCGCGTCTACGAAGGCGCGGGGCGACCGGTCGCGTGGTCGCTCGAGTCGCTGTCGGCCGACTACGTGGACGGCATGCAGCGCGGCATCGTGGCGTTCGAGATCCCGATCGCCACGCTCGAGGGCAAGGCCAAGCTCAGCCAGAATCGCAGTGCGGAGGACCAGGCGCGCACGCGTGAGGCGCTGGCCGCGACCGACGACCCGCTGGCTCGCGCGGTGGCCGCGCTGATGGCGGGAGCGCCCCCGCGCTGAGGCGCTACTCGCCCCGGAAGTGCGGCTTCCGCTTCTCCAGCATCGCCCGGCGCCCTTCCTGAGCGTCCGCGCTGGTACGGGCCCGATTGGCCGCCGCGTCGAGATCGTCGTGGGCGACGGCGTCGCGCGCCGCGATGGTGCGCTGGATGCTCGCCTTGATCCCGGCCAGCGACAGCGGCGCGTTGTCCGCGATGCGGCGCGCGAGCGCCTGCACCGTCCCGGGCAGCTCGGCGGCCGGCGTCACCTGATGCACCATCCCGATCTCGTAGGCGCGCCGCGCGTCGACGGGCTGGCCCGTGAACAGGAGGTGGCGGGTGTGGGCCGGGCCGATGATCTCGACGAGCTTCTGGTTGAGCTTGAACGGGATGACGAGCCCGATGCGCGCCAGCGGCATGCCGAGGCGGGCCGGCTCCGCGGCCACGCGCAGATCGCAGTGCAGCGCCAGCTCGCAGCCGCCCGCGATGGCGTCCCCGTGGAGCGCGGCGATGGTGGGATGCCGCGAGGCTTCCACGCGGCGAAGCACCTCCACCACGTTGCCCTCGGGGTCGGCCTCGCCCCGCCGCTGCTGCATCTCCTTCAGATCCATGCCGGAGCAGAACGCCGGCCCGGCGCCCTGGACCACCACCACCCGCACGTCGCGCCGGCCGTCCAGCTCGTCGAAGGAGGAGCGAAGGGCCTGCAGCAGCGCGGTGTTCATCGCGTTGCGCTGGTCGGGACGGTTCAGGGTGACGGTGGCGATGCCTCCATCGACGGCCACGAGCACTTCATCGGCCATGGACTGCCTCCGTTGGCTTGCCGGGCGCCAGGACGCGCAGCGCGTTCAGCATCAGGTCGCGCTTCTTCTTGGGGTCGGGCTCGGTGGTCATGAGCGAGAGGAACGCGGTGTCGATGCCGCGGTCGAGGTAGAGCTGGATGCGGGCCTTGAGGTCGGCGAGGCTGCCGCGCGGCATCAGGTCGCCGATCACCCGGTCCGGGATCGCGGCGACCGCGCCCTTGCGATCACCCGCGCCCCACGCGCTCCACATGGGGCCGAGCGCCTCGGTACGGCCGAGCCATTCCTGGAAGGCGCGGTAGACCGGCACGTTCAGATAGGCCGCGACGTGCCGGCGCACCACGAGGTCCGATTCGGGTCCCGGCGGATCCAGGTTCACGAAGAGGCGCGCGGTGACCTCGATGGCGTCGGGATCGCGCCCGGCCTTCCGGGCCGCCTCGCGCACCACGCCCACCGAGCGGGGGACGTCATCGGGCGAGAGCCAGTTGAGGATCACGCCGTCGCCCACCTGGCCGGCCACCTTCAGCATGCCTTCGCGGAGCGCGGCGACGTGGATCGGCACCGGGTCCTTCGGCACGCGCGTGAGGCGGAAGCCGTCCACCGTAAACGTCTCGCCCTTGAACACGACGCGCTCGCCGGCCAATGCTCGGCGGAGGAACTGGGCGGTCTCGCGTACGCGAGTGGCCGGCTTGCTGAACTTGCCGCCGTTCCACGACTCCACGATGGGCTGCGAGCCCGCGCCGATGCCGAGGACGAAGCGGCCCGGCGCCACGTCGGCGAGCCCGGCGGCGGTGGAGGCCAGCGTGGCCGGGCCGCGCGTGTAGACGTTGGCGATGGCGATGCCGACCCGCATCCCGGTGGCCGCGCCGATGATGGCGAGCGGGGTGAAGCCGTCCACGCCGTCCACCTCGAAGGACCAGGCGTCGGTGTAGCCGAGCCGTTCGCTCTCCCGGGCGACCTCCGCCAGCTCGGGCAGGGCGAAGCCGTCGATCGGCACCGACAGGGACCAGCGCTTCCTCATTCCGACTCGCTCCTCGCTCGGATTGCCAGCTCCGGGGAGTGTACCCGGTTTTCCCCGCGGTGGTATGATCCCTCCCACATCACGGTCTCCAGGAGCCACCATGGCGGTGTTCCCCGGCTTCACGCTTCCCGAAGAGCTACGGCTGCTCGGCGATCAGATCCGACGATTCGTCCACGACGAGATCGTTCCGCTCGAGCAGACGATCGATCCGGACGCGCCCGATATTCCGAGAGAAGACTTCCTGCGCCTCTCCGCCAAGACCAAGGCGGCCGGGCTCTGGACCCTCGGCGCGCCGGAGGCCTACGGCGGCGGCGGGCTCGATACTTTCAGCATGTGCGTGGTGCTGGAGGCGATGGCGCAGCACCGCATGGGGCTCTACAACCCGGGCTGCGGCGTCTTCGGCCGCTACCCGCCGCCCGCGATCTGGGCGGGCAGCAAGGCGCAGATCGAGAAGTACGCGGTGCCCACGCTGCGCGAGGGCTACGAGACCTTCTTCGCGATCACCGAGCCGTCGGGCGGATCGGATCCGGCCGGCGCGATCCAGACCCGGGCGGAGCGGCGCGGCGACAAGTGGGTCCTCAACGGTAGAAAAGTTTTTATCTCCCGTGCCCACGACGCCCCGTGGGGCATCGTCTTCGCGCGTACCGACAAGGGGAAGGGCCGCGGAGGCATCTCGTGCTTCATCCTGGAGCACGGCACGCCCGGCTTCCACGCCAAGCCGATCCGGGTCATTCGCACCTCCGCGATCCCCAACGACGTCAGCTTCGAGGACTGCGAGATTCCCGTCGAGAACCTCATCGGGCAGGAAGGTCAGGGCCTCGATCTCGCGTTCGATCTCCTCGTCAAGAACCGGTTCCCGTACTCGGCGTGCAATCTCGGGGTGGCGACCGCGGCCCACCGCATGGCCGTCGAGCACGCCAAGCAGCGCTCGACCTTCGGTGCGCCGCTGAGCCAGCGCCAGGCCATCCAGTGGATGCTGGCCGACGCGGAGGTGGAGCTGCGCGCGTGTCGCTGGCTCATCTGGGAGGGCGCGTGGAAGGCCGACCGCGGCGAGGACGCGCGGGTCGAGGCCTCGATCGCCAAGCTCTACTCGAGCGAGGTGCTCGGCCGCGTGATCGACGCGGCGGTGCAGATCCACGGCGGCTACGGGGTGTCGAAGGAGTTCCCGCTGGAGCGCTGGTACCGCGAGGCCCGCGTGCGCCGCATCGGCGAGGGGCCGTCCGAGGTGCACCGGATGGTCATCGCGCGGTCACTGTTCAGATAACACCGGAGACCACCATGGCCACGTTCAACTTCGAGCTGCGCAGTCTTCCCCCGGAGGCGGAGGCGATCCGGGAGGAGGTGCGGTCGTTCCTCAAGCGCGAGATGTCGCAGTATCCGCCCGCGGAGCGCGCCCGTTCCTGGGGCGGTTTCAACCGCGACTTCTCGCGCCGCATGGGCGAGCGCGGCTGGATCGGCATGACGTGGCCCAAGAAGTACGGCGGGCACGAGCGCACCGCGCTCGAACGCTACGTGGTCCTGGAGGAGACGCTGGCCGCCGGGGCGCCGGTGAGCGCGCACTGGGTGGCGGACCGGCAGAGCGGTCCGTTGCTACTGCGCTTCGGCACCGAGGAGCAGCGCCAGCGCTTTCTGCCCCGTATCGCGCGGGGCGAGCTGGCCTTCGCCATCGGCATGAGCGAGCCGGATTCGGGCTCGGACCTGGCCTCGATCCGCACCCGGGCCGAGAAGGTGAGCGACGGCTACAAGGTCAACGGGACGAAGATCTGGACCAGCAACGCGCATCTCTCCGACTACGCGATCGCGCTGTTCCGCACCAAGGTGGTGCCCGACAAGAAGCACGAGGGCCTCTCGCAGTTCCTGGTGGATCTCAAATCGCCCGGCATCTCGATCCGGCCGATCTACGACCTGGCCGGCGGCCATCACTTCAACGAGGTGCACTTCCAGGACTGCCTGGTGCCCGACGACATGCTGGTCGGCAAGGACGGCGAGGGCTGGAAGCAGGTGACCACCGAGCTGGGCTTCGAGCGGAGCGGGCCCGAGCGCTACCTCTCCTCGCTCCAGCTCGTGATCGAGCTGATCCGCGAGGCGGGGCGCGAGCCGAGCGAGCGGTCGGCAGCGCTGATCGGCCACTTCACCGCGCACCTGGTCACCCTCCGCCAGATGTCGCTCTCCATCGCGAGCATGCTGCAGGCCGGGCAGAACCCGAACCTGGAGGCGGCGGTGGTCAAGGACATCGGCACCACGTTCGAGCAGGAGATCCCGGAGGCGGTGCACGCGCTCACCGGGGCGGAGCCCCACGTCGGCAGCGGCACCCAGTTCGAGCGCACCCTCGGCTACCTGGTGCAGCACGCGCCGTCCTTCTCGCTGCGCGGGGGCACGCGCGAGATTTTGCGCGGCATCATCGCGCGCGGGCTGGGGCTGCGGTAGTAGGGCGAGGTGCAGCCGGAGGCGAGCCGAGCGAATATGACGATTCGGGGCGAGGTGCAGCCGGAGGCGAGCCGAGCGAATATGACAATCTGGCCGAACGGGGCGAGACGGACATGAACGAGCTCACCGCGATCCTGACCGAGACGTGCACGCGCCTCTTCACCGATCACGCGACGACCGCGGTGCTGGAGGGCGCGGAGAAGGGCGAATGGCCCGCCGCGCTCTGGCAGGCGCTGGAGGAGAACGGGCTCACGCTGCCCCAGGTGCCGGAGGCGCGCGGCGGGGCGGGCGGCTCCTGGAGCGACGCCTTCGTGGTGCTGACCGCGGCCGGGCGCTTCGCCGCACCGGTGCCGCTGGCCGAGACCATGCTCGCGGGCGCGATCCTGGCCGACGCCGGCCTCGACGTGCCGCTCGGCCCCCTCACCGTGGCCCCCGTGCATATCGCCGAGCGGCTCAGCCTGACCCGCGAGGGCGGCGCCTGGCGGCTCAGCGGTCGCGCCACGCGGGTGCCGTGGGGCGCGCGCGCCGGGCACGTGGTGGTGGTGGCGGCGGAGGAGGGCGGCGGCGCGCCGATGATCGCACTGGTGGCGGGCGGACAGGCCCAGGCCGAGCCGGATACGAGCCTCGCCCGCGAGCCGCGCGACACGCTGGTCTGGTCGGGCACGCCGGTGCGGGCCGCCGCGCCCCTGCGCGGCCGGCTCGGCGCCACGCCGGTCTTCGCGGGCGGCGCGCTGGTGCGGTCGGCGCAGATGGCGGGCGGCCTCGAGTTTCTGCTCGCCCAGTCGGTGAAGTACGTGACCGAGCGCAAGCAGTTCGGCCGGCCGCTCGCCGCGTTCCAGGCCATCCAGCAGAACCTGGCGCTCCTGGCCGGGCATACCGCGGCCGCCGCCATGGCGGCCCAGCACGCCTTCTACACGGTGGAGCGCGCGGTCGAGGGCGGCGACGCGTCTTTCGAGATCGCGGTGGCGAAGGTGCGTACCGGGGAGGCGTCGGGGCTCGGCGCGGGCATCGCGCACCAGGCGCACGGGGCGATCGGCTTCACCTACGAGCACTCGCTGCACTTCGTCACGCGTCGTCTCTGGTCCTGGCGAGCCGAGTTCGGCGCGGAGAGCCACTGGTCGGTGGCGCTGGGGCGCGAGGTGGCCGCGCGCGGCGCCGACGCCCTCTGGCCCCACATGGCCTCACGCTAGGGAGAGCCCCATGAATACGCTCACGCTCGGAGAGGTCACGATCTCGCGCATCGTGGAGATCGGCCGCTCGTCCTTCCCCACCGCCCAGATGCTGCCCGAGTCGAACGCGGACCAGGTGGCGCGCCATCACCGCTGGATCAAGCCGCACTTCTGGGACGACACCACCGGCGATCTCGGCTCGCGCATCCAGACGTGGATCGTCCGCACGCCGGAGCACACGGTCCTGGTCGACACCGGCGTGGGCAACGACAAGGACCGCGGGGACAACGCGCTCTGGAACCGGCGCAGCGGCGGCTATCTGGACGATCTCCGCGCCGCCGGGGTCACGCCGGAGCGGGTGGACATGGTGCTGTGCACGCATCTGCACGTGGACCACGTGGGCTGGAACACCCGGCTGGTGGACGGGCGATGGGTGCCCACGTTCCCCAAGGCGAAGTACGTCTTCCCGGGCGAGGAGTGGGAGTTCTGGAAGCACGAGGACCAGGCCGGCCGCGAGAAGTCGGGCTGCATCGCCGACAGCGTGGTGCCGGTGGTGGAGGCCGGGCAGGCGGTGATGGTCGACAGTGTGTACCGGGTCGATCCCTGGCTCTCCTACGAGCCGTGGGTGGGCCATACCCCCGGTCACGTCGGCGTGCGCGTGCACACCCGTGCGGGCGACGCGGTCTTCTCCGGCGACCTGATGCACCGGGTGGTGCAGGTGGCCGAGCCGCAGTGGAGCAGCTGCTTCTGCTACGACGGCAAGCAGGCCGCGGCCACCCGTCGAGCCTTCGTCGAGCGACACGCCGCCTCCGGCGAGCTGGTGCTGCCCTCGCACTTCCCACATCCCGGACGCATCGTGCGGGACGGCGACACCCACCGCTTCGAGCCGGTGCTGGTGGAGCCCATCGCGGCGTCCACCGCCGCGCGAGCGTGAGCGCGGCGCCGATGCTTCCGCTCGACGGCATCCGCGTGGTGGAGGTGGCCCAGAACCTGGCCGGGCCCATGGCCGCCGAGATCCTGGCCCACATGGGCGCCGACGTCATCAAGGTGGAGCGGCCGGAGGGCGACGACGCGCGAAAGTGGGGGCCGCCGTTCTGGAAGGGCGTCTCTCCGGGCTTTCTCGCGGTCAACGCCAACAAGCGCGGGATCAGCCTCGATCTGAAGGACCCCAAGGCGGTGGCGTGGCTGCTCGACTTCCTCGGCAGCGCCGACGTGCTGGTCCAGAACCTGCGCCCCGGCTCGCTCGAGGAGATGGGGCTCGGGCCGGACGTGGTCCTCGCGCGCCACCCGCGCCTCGTCTACTGCTCGGTGTGGGCCTTCGGGCGCTCGGGACCGCTCAAGATGAAGCCGGGGTTCGAGCCGATGGTGCAGGCCTTCTCGGGCCTCATGATGATGAACGGCGACGAGGGCGGGCCGCCGACCCGCATCGGCACCTCGATCCTCGACTACGGCACCGGGATGTGGACGGCGATGGGCGCGCTCGCCGGGCTCGTGCAGCGCGAGCGCACCGGGCGCGGCTGCCTGGTGGACGCCTCGCTGTTCGAGACCGGGCTGGCGTGGCTCAAGGGTCACTTCGCGAGCTATCGCGCCTCCGGCGAGGTGCCCGAGCGCCATCGCACCGGCAGCAAGCGCGTGGTGCCGTTCCAGGGCTTCGAGACCAAGACCGGGACGATCATCGTGGCCGCGGGCAACGATCGCCTCTTCGCCAAGCTCGCGGAGGCGGTCGGGCATCCGGAGTGGGTCAAGGATGCGCGCTTCGCCACCAACGCCGCGCGGGTCGCCAACAAGCCCGCGCTGCTCGACGACCTGGACGCGATCTTCCTCACCCGGACCAAGGGCGAATGGATCGAACTGCTCGAAGCGGCCGGGGTGCCGTGCGGGCCCATCCATAGCCTGCCCGAAGCGGTGACCCAGCCGCAGACCGAGGCCATCGGCATCATCCAGGGCCTGCCCGGCGACGACTACGACGTGATCGCGCTGCCGCTCTCGTTCGACGGCCAGCGTCCCCCCATCCGCCGCGCCCCACCCCGTATCGGCGAGCACGACGCGGAGCTCAAATAAGCGGAGCTCAAATAAGCGGGTCGCAAGAGCTGACCCCCTCATCTGAACGCGGTCCAGAGCATGGAGAGGCCGGAGAGGAGCATCAGCGCGTCCATCAGCAGGCGGAACCGGTCGGGGTGCAGCCGCAGGACGAAGCGCTTGGCGATCCAGGCGCCGGCCATGAGCGAGGCGCCGCTGATGAGGCCGAGCGTGATCACCGGCAGCGGCAGGGCGCCGAAGCGGCGGAACACCGCGGCCTTGCTCAGGTAGACCGCGAGCGAGCTGGCCGCCTCGCTGGCGAGGAACGCGCCCTTCACGAGCCCGTACTGGAGAAAGACCGGCGCGGTGATCGGCCCGGTGGTCGCCACGATTCCGGTGAGGAAGCCGATCACCGCCCCGATCACCACGAGGTGCGCGCGGCCGAGCGCGAGCCCGCGCGTGGCGAGCCAGCGTCGCGCCGGGATCATCGCGATGAAGAAGAAGCCGAGAACGCCGTCGATCAACCGCGGCGGAAGCACGAGCAGGGTGCGCGCGCCGAGCGCCGCCGCGGGCACGCCGGTGACGGAGTAGGCCGCGACCGCGCGCCAGTCCACCTCCCGCCACCAGATCAGCACGCGCGCGAGATTGGCCAGGATCGCGGCGATCGCCATGATCGGCACCGCGTGGAGCGGGCCGAACGCGATCACCAGCACCGGCATCAGCATGATGGACGAGCCGAAGCCCACGATGCCGCTGATGGTGCCGGCGGCGAGCCCGACCGCCACGACGAACAGCAGCTCCACGGCCGCGGCTAGGCGAGCAGTCGCGTGACGGGTTCGAGGTTCCGGGGCTCCGCGGCGAGTGCGCCGACCGCCCGCGCGTGGAAGGCGTCGACCACCGCGTCGTTGAACGGGGTGGGGACGCCCACCTTTCGGCCCTCCGCGGCGACGAAGCCGTTCAGGTAGTCGATCTCGGTCCGGCGACCCTTCATTACGTCCTGCAGCATGGACGGGCGGCCGCCGCTGCGGCTCTGGGCGTCGGCCGCGATGTCGCGGCCGATCGCCTCGATCGCATGCGCGTCGGAGGCCTCCGCGAACCGCGGCGCCGGGATGCCCAGGATCGGCTCGATGCGGTGGCCGAGCGCGGTCCCCACCCGCACCACCTCCGCGCCGAGGTGCGCGGCGATGCGGCGCGTGACCGGCTCGGTACGCACCTCGGCGGTGCCGAGGCCGCTCAGCCCGGCCAGGGGGTTCAACATGCAGTTGAGCGCGAGCTTGGACCATCGCTCGCCCCACAGGTTGGTCGTGACCGCGGCGGGGGCGACCTCGCTCATGATCTCGACCAGCCGCCGCGCCCGCGGCGAGTCGCTGCCGTCGTGCTCGCCGATCTTGAACGCCGCGCTTCCCCGGTCGGTGCGGATGGCGTGGGCCGGCTCGTACATGCCCGCGCTGATCAGGATGACGCAGCCGAGCGTGCGCTCGCGGCCGGCCACCGCGGCCACGCGATGATCGTTGATGCCGTTCTGGAAATCCACCACCACGCCGTCCGGGCGCCGCAGGTGATCGACCGCGATCTGAGTCGCCCACTCGGTGTCGTAGGACTTCACCGCGACGAACACCGCCTCGAAGGGCTGCCGCACGTGCACCAGCTCGTGCAGGTGAAGGGCCTTCATGGGCACGAGGTGCTCGCCACAGCTCCCCGAGAGCCGGAGCCCGCCGGTCTTGATCTGCTCCACGTGTTCGGGCCACTGGTCCACCAGCGTCACGTCGTGACCCGCCTTGGTGAGCAGCCCGCCCACCACGCAGCCGATCGCTCCCGCTCCGATGATGCCGATCCGTGTCCTCTGCGCGCTCATGTTCCCTCCGGCTGCCTCATCGCAGCAGCGGGTAGGCTACAGGAGTCGCGCGGGCGGGCGCAAGGCGCGCCGGTCGCACTGACTCGGGCCAGCTCCGCGGTGGCGGCGCGTGATCCGGCGCTCGCGCGCGATCCAGCCGATTGCGGCGAGCACACCGGCCGTCACCGCCACGATCAGCCAGCCGGTCGGCCGCGGCCCTGGCTCCATCGGTCGGCGTTACCGGGTCAAAGTTACCGGAGGGCGGCCCGCGCCGGGGGGAGAAACGCCGCCAGAGCTCATCAAGCCGGCGGCTCGAGTTACCCGAGAGGCGGCACAGCCATTGCTCGATCCAGACTCCCAGGACCGGTGGCGGTAAGATACCGGCCTATCCAGCGTGCTCGACTCTCGGACGGTGAAGACCTGGAAGCCGTACGGCGCCGCTCTCCTCGCGGTCGGCCTCGCTCTGGGCGCAATCGGCCTGATCGCCCCGCTGGCCGGTCTCTCGCGGCCCTTCCTGCTGCTGACCCTGCTGCTGATCACGGCGGGCCTCCTCGTCGCGGTCGCGATCGGCGGCCTCCTGGCGGGGCGGGCGGGGCGACGGCGCGCGGAGGAACGGGCCGGGGAGCCGCGCGAGGGCGCCCTCGCGGTCGACGACGCGCGCCGCTTCGCGCTCGAGACCTCGCGGCGCGAGCAGCTCGAGGCGCTGGCGGCGGTGCAGCGCGACCTGAGCGCCGAGCTCGACCTGGACCGCCTGCTCGCCCTGATCGTCGAGCGGGCCGGACGGCTGTTCCGCGGCTATGGCTTCGCCTACCTGGTGGACGAGGAGAGCCAGGCCCTCGGTGCGCGCGCCTGGCGCCGTAGCGAGCCCGAGGCGGAGGCTCCGGTTCCGGAGGCGGGCGGCCTCGTGGCGAGCTGTGCGAGCTCGCGCGAGGGCATGCTGGCCAACGACTACCCGACCTCTCCGTACGCGCTACCCGCGGTGGTGCGCCTGGGAGTCCGCCACGCGATGGCCCAGCCGCTCGTGAGCCGTGACCGACTCCTGGGCGTGCTGGTGGTGTGTCGTCCCAACGGCGGGTCGCCCTTCGAGGCGGAGGACCTCGCGGGCTTCGAGCGGCTGGCGGTGCAGGCGGCGGTCGCGGTGGACAACGCGGCCCTCTTCGTCGAGGGCGGCCGCCGCCGCCGCGAGGCGGAGGTCCTCGCGGAGCTGGCCCGCTCCATCAACGCCGCGCACGACGTCGGCACCGTGTTGCAACGGGTGGTGGACGGGGCCAAGGAGCTCTGCGGCTGCGATCTCACGAGCGTCGCCCTGCGCGAGACCGCGAGCGGCTCGATCGTCATGCGCAACCGGGCCGGGGACTTCCGCGGCCCGCCGGAGGCGCTGGTCATCGAGCCCGGCAAGGGAGCGGGTGGCCTGGTGCTTCAGTCCGGCCTGCCGTTCCGCAGCGATAACATGGCCCAGGACCCGCGTGTCAGCCGGGACTACTACCACGTGATCGAGACCGAGGGTCTGGTGACGACGCTGGTCGTGCCGATCATGGTGGAGGGGCGCCTGGAAGGGCTCCTCTACGTGCACCGCCGGACGCCGCGCCCGTTCACCGAGCGGACCGAAACCGTGCTGCGCCAGCTCGCGGAGTACGCGGCGATCGCCATCCACAACATGCGCATGCTCGACCATGAGCACCAGATGCGGGCCGAGGCCGAGGACGCGAGCCGCATGAAGGACGAGTTCCTGGCCACGCTCTCGCACGAGCTGCGCAGCCCGCTTCAGCCCCTGCTCAATTGGGCCTATCTCCTGCGCTCGCCGAATCTCGACCCGGCGAGCGCGGAGCGCGCGCTCGACGCGATCGAGCGCAGCACCAAGACGCTCGGCCAGCTCATCGAGGATCTCCTCGACGTCTCGCGCATCGTCACCGGCAAGCTCCGGCTGCAGGCGCGCCCGGTCCGGCTGCCCGGCGTCATCCGGGCCGCGATGGAAGCGGTCGAGCCCGCCGCGCTCGCCAAGGCGGTCACGCTGGACGCGCGCATCGACCCCGGGCTCCCCGCGGTCCTGGGCGATCCGGATCGGCTCCAGCAGGTTTTCTGGAACCTGCTCTCGAACGGGGTCAAGTTCACGCCGCGGGGCGGCCGGGTCACCGTCGGTCTGACCGGCCGCCAGTCAGAGGTGGTCCTCACCGTCACCGACACCGGCGTCGGCATCAAGGGCGAATTCCTGCCCCACGTCTTCGAGCGCTTCCGGCAGGCCGAGAGCAGCACGAACCGGTCGCACGGCGGCCTCGGGCTGGGGTTGGCGATCGTGCGCCACCTGGTCGAGCTGCACGGCGGCAGTGTCGCGGTCGAGAGCGACGGGGAGGGGCGAGGCGCTACCTTCACGGTACGGCTGCCGGTGGCGGTGGCCGCCCAGCCCACGGAGGGCACGCCCGCCGCGGTCAGCACCGACGCGCCGCTGGGGCGGGGGCTCTCTGGTCTCCACATCCTGGTGGTCGACGACGAGACGGACGCGCGCGAGGTCATGCGCTTCATGCTTGAGCGCGGCGGCGCGCGCGTGCGGGCCGCGGACTCCGCGGCCCAGGCGCTCGACGCCATCCGCGAAGCGCGCCCCGACCTGATGATCAGCGACATCGGGATGCCGATGGAGGACGGCTACGTGCTCGTGCGTCGCCTGCGCGCGATGGAGGAAGGCCTGGGCCGCCACCTGCCCGCGATCGCGCTCACCGCCTACGCGAGCGATGAGGATTCCCGCCGGGCGCTCGCGGCCGGCTTCGACGCGCACCTCTCGAAGCCGGTGGACCCGACCCGGCTCGTCGAGATCGCCACGGGCCTGGTGGTGGGGGTGCGCCGGTCTCCCGAGACTCCGACCGGCTCGGGCCGACCCTAGCGCCGCGAGACGGGCCGCCCCGGCCCGCGCGGAGTCACCGTCTCGATCCGCCAGATCGGCCCGCCGTTGAAGAGCGGGCCATCGATGGCCACGAAGGCGGGCGCGCCGGTCGTCACGATCCAGCAGTGATAGTCCGACGGTGTCTTGCCGAGCACCGCCGCGACGGTGCCGCGCAGGAGACCGAGCTTCGGCTTGAGGACGTAGTGCGTGGCTGCCATCCGACGCTCGCCGACCGAGACCGTTTCGTCCCCGATCGGCGTCAGCTCGATCTGCACCAGCATCGGCTTCGGGGTGAAGGCCAGCACGTGGACGGTCTCGCCCGTGTCCCGGGCGAGGTTCCTCACCAGCATGATCAACATGCCGTTGTAGACGTCGGGCGGGAGCTCGACGTCGCCGCTCGCGGTCTCCTCGGCGCCGCCCCGGCGGCGCGAGCGGACCTGGTAGCGGCCCCGATCCTGCTCCCGGCTCCTCTCCACTGTGACGTCCATGTCTTCCGGGAAGGTCGGGCCGCGCTGCACCAGCTTGTAGCTCATGAGCGCGAACGCGTGCTGCTGCCCGAAGACCACCGTCTCGTCGTAGAGCGAGCCATCGCGGAACCGGAACACCATGCGCGACTCGACGCCGGCGGGGCGCGCGATCTGGAGCAACTCGCCGTCGGCCAGCGGCTCCCCGGACGGGGCGCGTAGCGCGAGGAAGCCGTGCGTGACGCCCTCGACATAGCGGACCGCGACCGGGGCCGCGTCCGCCCGCCCGCCGCCACCCAGGAGGGCCATGCCGAGCAGCGCGCCGGCCAGAGTCGTGCGTACCGCCAGAGTCGTGCGTACCGAGAGGAGCGCCATCAACACCGTCCTACTGCAATCGCGCGGCCAGGGCGGGCCGCCATCCGCTCGCGTGTTCCCGCGCGAACCGGCCTGACACGCCGACCCGTCGCGCCGTCCCTTCCCGGTAAACCCTACCGAGTTCGCTTCGTCGATTCGGCGCTGCTTGCGCGAGAGCGCGAAGTTGCGCGCGGGAAGACGCGGGCACAGAAGTTGCTCCCGGCCCTTCGCGGGAGGACGGCACGCATGGACAAGTCGGGCGGAGGCGTGAAGGTGGAGGACGTGACCGCGGTGAGCTACGGGGGTGCCGCCGCGGCGCCGACTGCGCCCTGGCCGCTGTCGTGGAGCGCGGTGTGGGTCGGGACCCTGTCGGCGGTGGCGCTCGCGCTGATCTTCGGCCTGGTCGGCATCGCGGTCGGCGCCCAGCGCATCGGGCAGCCGTTCGGTCCCTGGCGGGAGGTGAGTTTCCTCGCCTTGCTGTTCAGCGTGTTCGGCGCCTTCCTCTCGTTCGTGCTGGGCGGGTGGGTGGCCGCGAAAGTCGCGGGCCTGCGCCGCTCCGAGACGGCCATGCTGCACGGCGCGATCGCATGGCTGGTCGCGGTGCCGATCCTGATGATGCTGGCCGCGTTCGGGGCCTCCGCCTACTTCGGCGCGTGGTACGGCGGGCTGGCCGGCACCCCGGCGTGGGCCGCCACGGTGGCCGCGGCCACCCAGGACCCGGCGGCGGCCGCGGCCGCCCGCAACGGCGCC
Organism: Candidatus Dormiibacterota bacterium; assembly: GCA_035569855.1. Classification (GTDB taxonomy): domain Bacteria; phylum Methylomirabilota; class Methylomirabilia; order Rokubacteriales; family CSP1-6; genus CAMLFJ01. The sequence goes on along the minus strand of DATMMH010000043.1, from coordinate 9,306 downwards.
CTGGCAGCGGTGACCGCCCTCCTGCTCGGTCTGATGGGCGGAGTGATCGGCGGCTGGCTGGCCTCGGGCGAGCCCATGACGTTCACCCACTACCGGACGCGGCAAGCCCGCGCCGGCACTGGAGGTTGGTGAGATGGTCCTCATACTGCTCTGGCTTCTCGGTCTTCCGTTGAGCCTGATCCTGATCCTTTTCCTGCTGGGCGTCGGCCACTAGGCGCGCCATGAGCGAGCTCACCGTCGAGCTGGTCCGGCTGGGTCTGGCGTTCATGCTGTGGGCGGTCGCGGTCTGGATCGGAGGGTCGTTCGTGGCGGCGTGGGTGGCCTGGGAGAAGGGACGCGAGCCCGTGAGCTGGTTCATACTCGCGTTCTTCTTCTCGCCCCTGGTGGGGCTCATCGCGCTGAGCGCGGTACCCGCGCGGGATCATTTCGCAGCCGAGAGGCCCTTTCTCGTCGACCCCGCCGTTGCCGCCGCCCGATTCGTGAACGGCGTGCACGAGCGCAAGGTCGGCGCCTGATCCCGGGCGCCCGGGCCGACGATGGCCGACTCGAGAAGCCCGTGGGCGGTGGTGCTCGCGGGAGGCGAGGGGCTGCGCCTCCGGCCCTTGGTCCGCAAGGTGACCGGGGACGACCGACCGAAGCAATACGTGAAGCTCCTGAGGCCGCGCAGCCTGCTGCGACAGACGCTCGACCGCGTGGCCCTCGGGGTGTCGGCGGAGCGCACGGTGGTCGTCACGGTGCGCCCGCACGCCGGCTACATCGCCGAGGAGTTCTCGGGCGCCGAGCAGCCGCCCTACGTGCTGATGCAGACGCTGGACCGGGGCACCGCGGCCGGCGTCCGCTATCCCGCGCACTGGATCGCCTGGCGCAATCCGGAGGCCACGGTGGCGATCTTCCCCTCGGACCACTTCATCCTGGGGGAGGCGACCTTCATGGCGCACGTTCAGGAGGTCGCGCGAGCGCTGGACCGACATCCCGACCGCGTGGTACTGCTGGGGGCGCAGCCGACGGGGCCGGAGGGCGAGTACGGCTGGATCGAGCCCGGGGCCCCGCTCGAGGGGCCCGCCGGGACCGTCTCCAGCGTACGCGAGTTCCGGGAGAAGCCGGCGGCGGCGCAGGCCCAGGCGTGCCTGGCCGCGGGCTGCCTCTGGAACACCGCGGTGGTGGTGGCCAAGGTGGCGACCCTCGTGCAGCTCGGGGCGGAGGCGCTCCCCGAGATGACCGGTCGCCTGGCGCGGATCGAGCCGTTCGTGGATTCGGAGGAGGAGCCGGCGGCGGTGCACCAGGCGTACGCGTTGATGGAGCGGGCGAGCTTTTCGCGCCACGTCCTCGAGCGCCATCCGGAGAGCCTCAGGGTGAGTCGCCTGCCCCGGCTGACGTGGTGCGACCTGGGCAGCCCGCGCTGCGTGCTCGACGTGCTATCCCGCATGCGGGTGCGGCCGGCGTGGGCGGACGACGTCGAGCCGCCTGTCATTTCATCTCCGCCCGAGGTGTTGCATGCCGTCGACCCTGTGGACCGGTAGCATCAGCTTCGGCCTCGTCAACATCCCGGTGTCGCTCGTGACCGCGGAGGCGCGCGAGGAGCTGGACTTCACCCTGCTCGACCGGCGCGACGACTCGCCGATCGGCTACCAGAAGATCAGCAAGCGCACCGGCAAGCCGGTGCCCAACGAGCGCATCGTGCGGGGATTTCCGTTCCGGGATGGCCGCTACGTGATCGTGACCGACGCGGATCTCCGCAAGGCGAGCCCGGAGCGCACCCAGCGCATCGACGTCCTCGGCTTCGTGGAGGCGGGCGCGGTCCCGCCGGTCTACTACGACCGGCCGTACTATCTCGAGCCGGCGCGGGGCGGCGATCGGGGGTACGCCCTGTTCCGGGAGGCGCTCCGACGCAGCGGCAAGGTGGCGGTCGCGACGGTGGTGGTGAAGACGCGGCAGCACCTGGCCGCGGTGGTGGTCCAGGATCGCGTGCTGGTGCTGGACCTCCTCCGCTACGCCTCCGAGCTGCGCGATCCCTCCAGGCTGCGCGTGCCGGGCGCCGGTCTCGCGGCGCTCGGCATCTCGTCGCGCGAGCTCAAGATGGCCGAGCGCCTGGTCGCGGAGATGACCGAGCCCTGGAAGCCCGAGCGATATCACGACGAGTACCGCGACGAGCTGCTCGCCTTCATCCGCAAGCGCGCCCGCGCCGGCAAGCTCGCCGCGGCGCCCGAGACCGACGCGGCCGCGCCCGCGCCCCGGCGCGCCGAGGTGATCGACATCGCCGAGCTGCTCCAGAAGAGTCTCGCCAGGGCCGGCGCGAAGCCGCGCCCGGATCGGCGACGCGCCCGGGGGAAGAAGACCGCCTGAGCCGTGAGCCTCGCCACGTATCGCCACAAGCGGGACTTCGCGCAGACGCCCGAGCCGCGCGGGCGCGCCCGCCGCGGCGCCCGGCGCCTGGCGTTCGTCGTCCAGCGTCACGCGGCGAGCCATCTGCACTACGACTTCCGGCTCGAGCTGGACGGCGTGCTGAAGAGCTGGGCGGTACCGAAGGAGCCCCATCCCGTGCCCGGGGAGAAGCGGCTCGCGGTGCAGGTGGAAGACCATCCGCTCGAGTACGGTTCGTTTCACGGGCGGATTCCGGATGGGCACTACGGCGCCGGCACCGTCGCCATCTGGGATCGCGGGTGGTGGGAGCCGGTCGCCGATCCGCACGCCGGCTACCGAAAGGGCTCGCTCGAGTTCGTCCTGCACGGGCGCAAGCTGCGCGGCGCCTGGGCGCTGGTGCGCATGCGACCCCGCGAGGCCCGCGTCCGGCCCGGCGATAAGAAGGCCAGCTGGCTCCTGATCAAGGAGCGCGACGTCCCGGCTCCCGCCAGGCCGCGCGGCCGATGACGCTGCCCGCCTGGGTCGCTCCCCAGCTCGCCACCCTGGTGGCGACGCCGCCCGAGGGGGACGACTGGGTGCACGAGGTCAAGCTGGACGGCTACCGCATCCTGCTCCGCATCGAGCGCGGGCGCGTGCGATTGCTCACCCGCAACCGGCAGGACTGGACGGCCCGCTTCCCCACCGTCGCGGAGGCCGCCGCGTCGCTGCCGGTGAAGGAAGCGCTGCTCGATGGTGAGGTGGTGGCCCTCGACCGCGCCGGCGTCTCGAGCTTCCAGGCGCTCCAGCAGTCGGCCGAGCTGGCCGCGGGCCGCACCATCGTCTACGTGGCGTTCGATCTTCTGTTCCTCGACGGCCGGGACCTGCGGGCCGAGCCGCTGCTCGAGCGGAAGAAGGAGCTGGCGCGCATCCTGAAGGGGCGGAGCCGGACGCGGGATCGGCGGCTGCGCTACTCCGAGCACTTCGACGCGCCCGGTCGGGAGGTCTACGCCCGCGCCTGCAAGATGGCGCTCGAGGGCGTCGTGTCCAAGCGCAAGCAGGCGCCGTACACGTCGGGCCGCGGCCAGAGCTGGCTCAAGGTCAAGTGCGTGGCGCGCCAGGAGTTCGTCATCGGCGGCTATACCGATCCGGAGGGCGCGCGGACCGAGTTCGGCTCACTGCTCCTCGGCGTGCACGATCGCGAGGGGCGGCTCGTCTACGCCGGCCGCGTGGGCACCGGCTTCAGCCAGGCCGCCCTCGCGAGCCTCGGCCCGCGGCTGCGCAAGCTCGCGCAGCGGCAGTCGCCGTTCGCGGCCGAGGGCCCGCGTCCGCCCGACCGCGGCGCGCACTGGGTGAAGCCCACGCTGGTGGGCGAGGTGGCCTTCACCGAGTGGACGCGCGACGGGCTCCTGCGTCATCCCGCCTTCGAGGGTCTCCGTGAGGACAAGCCGGCGGCGCAGATCGTGAGGGAGCGGAGCGCCGACCCGCCGAAGCCGGCGCGCCGCATCGCGGGCGCCAGCGACGGGCCGGTGGTGGTGGCGGGCGTGCGCCTGACCCATCCCGATCGCGTGCTGTACCGCGAGCAGGCGATCACCAAGCTCGGGCTCGCGCGCTACTACGAGTCCGTCGCGGACTGGATCGTGCCTCACGTCGCGGACCGGCCCCTCAGCATCGTCCGATGCCCCGAGGGCGCGGGCGGGCAGTGCTTCTACCAGAAGCACGCGGCGCCGGGCGTCCCCGAGGAGGTCAAGCGCGTGCGGATCAAGGAGAGCGGCGGCCGCACCGCGTCGTACCTGTACGTCGACGACCTGCCCGGGCTGATCGCCCTGGCCCAGATCGGTGTCCTGGAGGTGCATCCGTGGGGTGGGCGGATCGGACGACTCGAGCGGCCGGACCGCCTGGTGCTCGATCTCGATCCCGCGCCGGGTCTCGAGTGGGCGCGCGTCGTCGAGGCCGCGGTGGAGGTGCGCACGCTGCTCACCGGGCTCGACCTGGTGAGCTTCGTGAAGACCACCGGCGGCAAGGGGCTCCACGTGGTGGTGCCGCTCCGAGCCGAGACCGGGTGGGCGGCGCTGCACGGGTTGGCGGAGGGCATCGGCGCGGAGCTGGCGCGCCGGGCGCCCGACCGCTACACGGTGAATCCGCTGAAGGTGGCGCGCCGGGGCCGCGTGTTCATCGACTACCTGCGGAATACGCGCGGAGCCACCGCGGTGGCGGCCTACTCCCCGCGGGCCCGGCCCGGCGCGCCGGTGTCCACGCCGCTCGCCTGGAGCGAGCTCTCCGCGGGTATCCGACCCGGCGACTTCACCGTGCAGACGGTGCCGCGGCGGTTGAGGGCCCGCAAGGATCCGTGGGCCGACTTCTTCTCGGTGGATCAGGTCGTCACCACTCGGACGGCCACGGCGCTGGCCCCTACGGCCGGGCCGCCACCAGCTCCTCGACGGCGTGGCCGTGCACCGTCCCGTCCTGCGCGCAGCTGATCACCCGGTCGCCGCGTCCGAGGATCGCTCCGTGGGCCCTTGCACAAGGGCATAGACTTGTCCTTGCGGGATCAGGGGTTCCGTGGCATATGCAGGTCGAGCCGGGCGGTGGAGTTAGCCGGGACCCGGATGATGAGGAGGCACCATGCGGGTCAGTCCGTCGAGGTTCGCTCCCACCAGGTGCGTCGAGCGCACTCTGCTCGGCTCGCTCGTCGTGATCGCCGCGCTCACGGCCGGGTGTCGTGACAGGTCCATTGCCGCCGGCCCACCGCCACCCCCCGTGGTCAAGGTCGAGCCGGTGGTGGAGAAGGACGTGCCGATCTACGGCGAGTGGGTGGGCACCACGGTCGGGTACGTCACCGCGCAGATCAGCGCCCGTGTCTCCGGATACCTGGTGAGCCAGACCTACAAGGAAGGGACGCGCGTCAAGGCCGGCGACCTTCTGTTCGAGATCGACCCCCGGCCGTATCAGATCGCCGTGGAACAGGCCCGGGCCCAGTTGTTGCAGACAGAGTCGCAGCTCGAGCAGTCGAAGGCGCAGGTCGCGCAGGCCGAGGCGGACGTGGCCCGGGCCGAGGCGAACCAGAAGAAGACGGAGCTCGACGTCGGCCGCTACAGCCCGCTGGCCGAGCGTGGCTCGATCAGCCAGCAGGAGCTGGATAACGCCGTCCAAGCCAATCTGGCGAATCTGGCCTCGTTGAAGGCCGCCCAGGCGAGCCTCGCGAACGCGCAGGCGGGCGTGCCCCGGACTCGGGCGGACATCGCGCAGGCCCGGGCCGTGCTGGACAACGCCCAGCTCAACCACAGCTGGGCGAAGGTGTTCTCCCCGGTCACCGGCATCGCCGGGATCAAGAACGCGAACATCGGCGACCTGATCAGCGCCAGCACGGTTCTCACCACGGTCTCGCAGGTCGACCCGATCTACGTCCAGTTCCCGGTCAGCGAGCAGGAATATCTGAAGTTGCGGCAGCGCGGCCCTCTGGGCGATGGCGACGGTGAGAAGCAGCGCGACCTCGAGATCACCCTCGCCGACGGAGCGACCTACGCCCACCGGGGGCGGGCCGCGATCCTGGACCGCGCGGTCGGGGAGACGACCGGGACCATCAACATCAGGGGCGTGTTCCCGAACCCGGGCGACCTCCTGCGCCCCGGCCAGTACGCGAAGGTGCGCGCCCTCGTCGATACCAAGAAGGAGGCGCTGCTCGTTCCGCAGCGGGCCGTCCTGGACCAGCAGGGCGTGCACCTGGTCGCGGTGGTGGGAGCCGACGAGACGGTGGACCTTCGAAAGGTCCAGGTCGGAGAGCGCGTCGGCAGCCTCTGGATCATCCAGCAGGGGTTGAAGCCGGGTGAGCGGGTCATCGTCGAGGGAATCGACCGCGTGAAAACCGGCCAGAAAGTCAAGCCGACCGCGGCCGAGACCGGGCGGCCGAGCTAGCCGGACTGACTGCCGCGCGTCATGGCCAGGTTCTTCATCAATCGGCCGATCGTGGCCATGGTCATCTCCATCCTCATGGTGATCATCGGCCTCGTCGCCATGGTGCAGCTTCCCATTGCGCTGTACCCGAACATCGCGCCGCCGGAGATCCTCCTTACCGCCCGCTATCCGGGCGCCGACGCGGTGACGCTCGAGCAATCGGTCGCCACGCCGATCGAGCAGCAGATGAGCGGCGTGGACAACATGCTCTACATGTATTCGCTCAACCAGGCCGCCGGCAGCCAGATGCAATTGCGGGTGGACTTCGACGTCACCACCGATCCGAGCGTCGACCAGGTGCTGACCAACCTGCGATACTCGCAGGCCGCCTCGCAGCTCCCGCCCGACGTGGTGAACCAGGGCGTGACGGTCACGAAGTCGGTCACGAGCCCGCTGGGGATCTTCGCGCTGTACTCGCCGAAGGGGACGTACGATCCGCTGTTCCTCGCCAACTACGCGTACGTCAACATCAACGACCCGATGACGCGCGTCCCCGGCATCGGCCAGGTGCAGATCTTCGGCGCTTCGCAGTACGCCATCCGGCTCTGGGTCAACCCCGACACCCTGGCGAAGCTCGACATCACGGTCGCCGAGATCGCGACCGCCCTGCAGGCCCAGAACACGGTCAACCCCGCCGGCCAGCTCGGCGGCGATCCGGTGCCCCCCGGCCAGGAATTCACCTACACGGTGACGGCGAAAGGGCGCCTGGCGAGCATCGCGGACTTCGAGAACATCGTGGTGCGGGCGAGGCCCGACGGTGCGCTGGTCCGGGTGAAGGACGTGGGCCGCGTGGAGCTGGGCGCGCAGAGCTACATCCGACGGGGCCGCTTGAACGGGAGCCCGTCCGCCCTCGTCGCCGTCTACCAGCTCCCCGGCTCGAACGCCATCGACACCATGAGGGGCGCCACGAAGCTGATGGAACAGGCCAAAGCGCGCTTCCCCAACGACCTCGACTACGTGACGGCGCTCGACACGACGCTGGCCGTGAGCGCGGGGATCCGGGAGATCGTCAAGACCCTGGCCGAGGCCCTCATCCTCGTCGTCATCGTCGTGTTCATCTTCCTCCAGGGCTTCCGGGCGACCCTCATTCCGCTGCTCGCGGTGCCGGTGGCGCTCGTCGGCGCCTTCATGGTCTTTCCGCTGCTGGGTTTCTCGATCAACACGCTGTCGCTCTTCGGCCTCGTGCTGGCGATCGGCCTCGTGGTGGACGACGCCATCGTCGTGGTCGAGGCGGTCGAACACCAGATCGAGCTTGGGCTCTCGCCGCGCGACGCCGCCTTCAAGGCGATGGAGCAGGTCTCGGGGCCGGTGGTGGCGATCGCGCTGATCCTGGCGGCGGTGTTCGTACCGACCGCCTTCATCCCGGGCATCACGGGGCGGATGTATCAGCAGTTCGCGGTGACGATCGCCGTGTCGGTCCTCATCTCGGCGTTCAACGCGCTCACCCTGAGCCCGGCCCTCTCGGCGCTGCTCCTGCGGCCGCGGCGGGAGATGCGCGGCCCACTGGGGATGTTCTTCCGTGGCTTCAACCGCTGGTTCGCGCGCGCCACCAACGGCTACGTCGGCGCCTGCGGCCATCTCATCCGCAAGTCCGCGATGTCGCTGCTGCTCCTGCTCATCGCGGCCGTGTTCGCGGGCCTGATCAGCTCCCGGCTTCCCGGCGGCTTCGTCCCCGACGAGGATCAGGGGTATTTCTACGTCAACGTCCAGCTTCCCCTGGCCGCCTCGCTGGACCGCACCGCGTCCGTCAACGACAAGCTCGACGCCGTCTTCAAGACGACGCCCGGCATCAAGTACTACACGGGCGTGGCCGGCTTCAGCCTGCTGAGCCTGGTGACGACCACCTACAACGCGTTCTACTTCATCACGCTGGAGGATTGGGACGCGCGGAACAAGAAGGGGCTGACGGCCGACGTGATCATACGGCAGCTGAACCAGCGGCTGGCCGGCGTGGCCGAGGCCCAGGTCTTCGCCTTCTCGCCCCCCGCCATCCCGGGCATCGGCACGTCCGGTGGGGTGACGTTCATCCTGGAGGATCGCGCGGGCCGGGATCCCGCGTTCCTGGCCGAGAACACCGACAAGTTCCTGGCCGCCGCGCGGAAGCGACCCGAGTTTGCCCGGCTCTTCACCACCCTGCTGCCGGGCGCCCCGCAGCTCTTTGCCGAGGTCGATCAAGACAAGGTCCTCAAGCAAGGGATCGCGCTCTCCTCGGTCTACCAGGCCCTGCAGGCATTCCTGGGCGGCGCCTTCGTGAACTACTTCAACCAGTACGGACGGGTCTGGCAGGTCTACGTCCAGGCCGAGGGCGAATTCAGGACCCGGGCCGAGAACGTCGGGCAGTTCTACGTGCGCAATGCCAACGGCCAGCCGGTGCCGCTGTCCACGCTGGTGACCATGAAACCGTTCAACGGCCCGGAGTTCACCACCCGGTTCAACGAGTACCGCGCGGCGCAGATCAATGGATCGCTCGCGCCTGGTTACACCACCCGGCAGGGCATGCAGGCGCTCGAGGAGGTCTTCGCTCAGACCATGTCCCGCGACATGGGCTTCGATTACTCTGGGATGTCGTTCCAGGAAAAGGTGGCGGCGGAGGGTGTCCCTCCCTCCGCCGTCTTCGGCTTCTCGGTGCTCGTGGTGTTCCTGCTGCTCGCCGCCCAGTACGAGAGCTGGACGCTGCCCTTCGGCGTCCTGCTCGGCACACCCATCGCCGTCCTCGGTGCCGTGGGTGCGCTCTGGCTCGGTCGGTTCGAGCTGGACGTGTTCTCCCAGATCGGCCTGGTCATGGTGATCGGCCTGGCGGCCAAGAACGCCATCCTCATCGTCGAGTTCTCCAAGGAGGAATACGAGCGCGGCGGCTCGCTCGTCGACGCCGCGCTCGCGGGCGCGCGGGTCCGGCTGCGCCCCATCCTGATGACCGCGTTCGCCTTCATCCTGGGCGTCCTTCCCCTCGTGTTCTCGAAGGGCGCCGGTGCCAACTCGCGACAGATTTTGGGTACGACGGTCCTGGGGGGAATG
>DATMMH010000042.1:0-2856 GCA_035569855.1 Candidatus Dormiibacterota bacterium | reverse complement strand
TGAGAGCCTGACCGGGGCGAGCGTGGACAGCGCCCGCGAGGCGTTCTTCGAGTTCCGCACCGATCGCCGGGGCGGCCTGGGCCGACTCGAGCACGTGGTGTGGAGCCTCATGGAAGCCTTGCAGCGCGCCACGCGAGAGGTCCTGCCGCTGGCCCCGGTCAAGACCCACGACGACTACACCTTCGTGCATTCGGTGAACGTGTCGCTCCTCACGCTGGCCCAGGCGCGCTCCTTCGGCATCGAGGGCCAGCGCCTGCACACCATCGGGCTCGCCGCGTTCCTGCACGACATCGGCAAGCTCAAGATCCCGCTCGAGGTCCTCAACAAGCCGGGCAAGCTCGAAGGGGAGGAGTGGAAGGTGATGATGAGCCACGCGGAGGAGGGAGCCGTTCATCTCTGCGGGGTCGAGGGCAGCCAGCCGCTGGCGATCCTGGTGGCCTACGAGCACCACATGCGCTACGACGGCGCCCCGAACTATCCGGTGCCGCGGATCGGGCGCCGCCCTACCCTGGCGAGTCAGATGACCTCCATCTCCGACGTCTACGACGCGATCTGCACCACGCGGCCCTACGCGAAGGCCCGCTCGCGCGAGTTCGCGGTGAAGGTGCTCACCGAGCGCGTGGGGACGTTCCACAGTCCCACGCTGGTGGGCAACTTCGCCCGCATGGTCGGGCCTGTGCAGACGCCGCCGCCCGCGGACGCGCCGGGGAGCGCGTGATGTTCGGCTGGCGCGCGCGCATCGGCGTGCTGGTGCCGCCGGGCAATCCCACCGTGGAGCCGGAGCTGTACCGCATGACGCCCGACGGCGTCACGCTGCATTTTGCGAGGATGGAGGCGCCCCGCTCCGATGGCCCCCCGGGCGGCGCCGCAGGCATGGAGGAGCGCACACGGGCGTATCGCGAGGGTCTCGACGGCCCTGCGAGGGCTCTCGGCGAGGTGCGGCCCGCGGTGGTCGTGCTGGCCCACACCGCCTCGAGCTACGCGCTAGGCTGGGGTCACGACGAGCCGCTCGGCGAGCGCGTCTCGGCGCTCACCGGCGCGCCCGCTCTCTTGGCCGCGCACGCGGTGCGGGCGGCGCTGCAGCACTTCGGCGTGAAGCGGCTGGCCCTCGGTACGCCCTACCCGGAGTCGATCAGCCGCCAGGGCAAGGCGTACTGGGAGGCGGCGGGCTTCCAGATCGTCGGGTATCACCGGCTCGCCGACGTGACCGACATCTACGCGGAGAGCGAGGAGCGCGCCTATCGGCTCGCGCGCCAGGCCGACGCACCCGACGCCGACGCGGTGCTGCTGAGCGGCACCGGCCTGCCCACCGTCGCGATGCTCGAGCGCCTCGAGCGCGATCTGGGCAAGCCGGTGATCAGCAGCAATCAGGCCTGCCTCTGGCGCGCCCTGCGGCTCGCGGGCGTCCGCGAGATCGTGGCGGGCTTCGGTCGGCTCCTACGCGAAGGCTGACCGCGAACGGAGGTTCACCCCATGGCCGAGTTCCCGCTGGATGCGCTGGCCCGACGTCTCGACCGACTCGAGCGACAGACGCGGCACTGGAAAACGGCCGCCGCGATCCTGGCGGCGCTGCTGGGGACGGCGGGCGCCCTGGGTGTCGCCGCGCCGGCGCCGGCTGATCTTCAGGCCCGCTCGGTCACGATCCTCGACCGCACCGGCGCGCCCCGCATCCGGATGGCGGTAGCCGACAACGACGTGACCCAGATCGAGCTCTGGGCAGCCCGCCGCCGATCCGCGCCGACCCTGTATGCGGCCGCGACCGGCGGCACCGTTCAGGTGGACGGGAGCTCGCCCGGCACCGCCGCCGTCCTGTCGGCGGGCGCCGCCGCCAGCCTGTCCCTCCACACCCGAACCGGGAACGCCTCGATGTCCATCGTCCAGGAGACGGACCGCCCCGATCCTCGGCTCCCTGGCACAAGCCAGCTCGTGGAGCGCGCGAGCCTGGCCCTCGATCGGGGTGTCGCGCGCCTGATGCTGAACGACTCCGCGGGGACGGCCCGCTCGGTCCTCGGCGACACCGGCCTCCGCCTCGTGGCCCCCGACGTCACCGAGGGGCGCCCGGCGCCCTCGGTCGTGCTGTTCGACGAGAGCGGGACGGTGCTGTGGAAGGCTCCATGACGAAGAGCGTGGGCGCGTCGCTCGACCGCGCGCCTTCGATCGAGAGGAGGCGAAACTTCGTCGGCACCCCGCCGCGCGCCGAGAAACCGCCGAGCTTGCCCCCGGCCGCCAGCACCCGGTGGCACGGGACGATGATCGCGAACGGGTTTCGCCCGAGCGCCTGCCCCACGTCGCGCGCGGCGCCCGGCTCGCCCATCCTCGCGGCGACCTCCCCGTACGAGAGCGTCGAGCCCGGAGGAATGGTCCGCGCGACCTCGTAGACCCGCCGCTCGAACGCGGGCACCGGGTCCATGTCGAGCGCGACGCTCTCGAGATCGCTCGGCTCGCCGCGGAGCAGCGCCACGATGCCCGCGACGGCCCGCTGCACCTCCGCGGGCGGCGCCGCTTCCCGGGCGTCGGGGAAACGGCGTCGCAGGCACGCCCGGGTGGCGTCCTCCGGGCCCGCCGGCAGCTGCACGCCCGCGACGCCGCGGTCGCTCCACGCGATCCCGCAGGCGCCGATCGCGGTCTCGAAGAGGGCGAACCCGGGGCGGCCCGTCACCGGCCTTGTCGCCACTGGCGGATCTGCGCGGCGTGCTCGCGATAGTGCGGGGCGCCGGCGCCCTCGAACGATTCCCGGGCAGCGGCGCCCGGCGCGAACAGCGACTCCGGCAGAGCGGCGGCGGCGCCCACGAACTGCCGGTGGGAGGCTTCCAGCTCGGCGAGCACGTCGGCACTCTTCACCCCCGCCTTCCGCTC
>DATMMH010000041.1:0-2841 GCA_035569855.1 Candidatus Dormiibacterota bacterium | reverse complement strand
GCAGAGCTTCCACGTCGCGCGTCGCCTGGACCGACTCGGGGCCGGTACGCGCATGGACTACGACCGGACCGGGGTCGAGGAGCTGGGCGCGGCCATCCTCGACCACCTCGCCAAGCCCGTCCAGTACCGGGACGCGCCGGCCGGCGGCACCGAGCGGGCTGCCCGCCTGATCGCCAACCTGCTCTAACCCCTGGAGGACTGCACATGACACTGGGACAGAACGACCTCAACCTCGAGAAGCTGAAGGAAACCGACGCGGCGATCCGCCAGAACCCCGGCCTCGAGAAGCTCACGGTCAAGGCCAAGTCCACGTGGTGCCGTGGGACGACGACCCAGGTCACGCTGAGTGAGTGGTACGCGGGCGGCAACCAGATGACCGCCGCGCCCCGGCGGTTCACCATCACGGTGGACGAGCCGGCCGAGCTCGGTGGAGGCGACCGCGCCCCGTTTCCGCCCGAGGTGCTGCTGGCCGCGCTCGCCGGCTGCGTCACGAACGGGGTGGCCACCAACGCCGCGCTCTTCGACGTGCCCATCGACGGGATCGAGATGGAGCTGGAGGCCCACATCGACGCCCGCGGGATGCTCGGGCACGACAAGTCGGTGCGCAACGGCATCACGGACATCAACTACACGATCACGATCCAGAGCCCGGCTTCGGAGGACAAGGTCCGCAAGTGCAAGGAGACCATCGACCGCAAGTCGCCCGTGCGCGATACGCTCGCGAATCCGGTGAACATCACGTCCAAGTTCGTGTACAAGCCGTCTTGATCGGTCCACCGAGACGGGAGGGCAGCCGGTAGTGGCCGGAGATATCAACTGTCTCTTCACGAAGGGGCTGATCCCGTTCGTGGAGAAGGAGGTCGGCCCGAGCGGCGTCGCCGCGCTCTGCCGCGCGGCGGCGCGATCGCGCGAGTACCTCATGGCCGATCACAACTGGCTGCCGCTGTCCCTCGCCAGCGAGTTGGTCCGCGTGGCGATGGAGCTCACGGGCGACCGCGACGAGGAGGCGTGGGCGCGCCGCTTCGCCGAGGACATGATGGACTGGAAGCCCTCCCGCGAGTATCGCCACTACATGGGCACCTACACCATGGGAATGGGCGACCCGCGCGAGATCTATACCCGGATCGCCACGATGCAGAGCGGGATGGCGCGCTTCGCCCGCACCGCCATCGTCAGGCTCGGCCGTACCCGGATGACCTTCCGGCGGACGCCGGTCGACGGCCAGCCCATCCCTCGCTGGTTCTGCGTGTGGGACATGGGCATGATGGAGCGCTATCCGACGAACTGGGGCCTGCCCCGCGCGGACGTGATCGAGCACCAGTGCGCGGCGCGCGGCGCCGACTCCTGTCTCGTCGAGGTGCGCTGGAAGAACCCGGGGCTCGGCCGCCGCTTCTGGGGGCCGACCGCCGCCGGGACCGCGGGGTCCGTCGCGCTCTGCCTCGGGCTGGCCGCGACCCAGCCGCTGTCCTGGAGCGCCGAGGGCGTCGTGGCGACGCTCCCCGTGCTCCTCGGAGGCGCGGTGGGCTATGGCCTGATGCAGCGCGCGCGCTGGCAGCATACCAAGCGCATGCTCGATCTGCAGTCGGAGGAGATCCTCTACTCGAACAACGAGCTCGAGAAGAAGTTCCGGGATCTCGAGACCACGATCGAGCGGCTCTCCCTGCTCAGCGAGCTGTCCGCGGCGGTCAACGCCACCCTCGACGTCGAGAAGATCTACGAGCAGGCGCTCGAGCGTCTCGTTCATCAGATGGGTTACCAGAGCGCCTATATCTTCCTGGTCGATCGCGCCCGCCAGGTGGTCAGGGGCCACCGCATGGCCGGCCGGGCGAGCGCGCCCATCCGCTTCACCGACGTCGAGTTCCGCCTGGACGACGTCCACTGCGGAGCCTCGCGGGTGGCCAGCAGCGGGCTGCCCCTGGTGATCGACGACGTGGAGAACACGAGCGTGCCCGTCGATGTGCCGACGGCCCGCTCGTTCGGCGTCCGGTCGGTCGTCATGGTGCCGCTCCGGGTGAAGGACGTGGTCTTCGGAGTCCTAAACGTGACCTCGAGCGAGCCGGGACGTGTCGGCGAGACGGATCTGGACCTTCTCTCGGCGGTGGCCAATCACGTGGCGCTGGCGCTCGACCGGGCCGAGAGCTTCCAGACCATCGAGGAGCTCAGCCGGGGCCTCGAGGACAAGGTGCGCGTGCGGACCGAGCAGCTCCGCACCGCGCACGAGGAGCTCCAGGCCGCCTACCGCGAGCTCCAGGCCACCCAGATGCAGCTCATCCAGCGGGAGAAGATGGCCTCGGTCGGCCAGCTCGTCGCCGGGGTCGCCCACGAGCTCAACAATCCGATCGGCTTCGTGTACTCCAACGTGACCACGCTCGAGGACTTCGTGCGGCGCCTCCGGGCCATGCTCGAGGCCTATCGCGCCGCTCCCCTCCCCGAGATCGACCGCGCCCGGCTCCAGGCCGAGTGGGACGCCCGCAAGGTCGACTACGCGCTCAAGTATCTCGACTCGATGATCCAGGGCATTCGCGAGGGCGCCGAGCGGGCCCGCAAGATCGTCCGCGACCTCCGCGTCTTTGCCCGCACCCAGGACGACGTGTGGCAGTCGGTGGACATCCACGAGGAGATCGAGTCGAGCCTCACCCTGCTCAATCACCTCCTCAAGGACCGCGTCTCCGTCCACCGCAAGTACGGGGAGATGCCGGAGGTCGAGTGCATCCGCTCCCAGATGGACCAGGTGTTCCTGAACCTCCTCGCCAACGCGGCCCAGGCGATCCCGGGACCGGGCGCCATCACGATCGAGACGCACCGCGACGGCCCGTCCGCGGTGATCAGCGTCGCCGACAC
>DATMMH010000040.1:0-5729 GCA_035569855.1 Candidatus Dormiibacterota bacterium | reverse complement strand
GCGCGACAGCGCGCGGATGCCGTAGTCGGACAGGAACTCGGCCTCGTCGAGCATCACGCCGAGCACCTTCGGAAGCTGCTCCCCGGTCACGATGGAGAGCAGCCGGCGCACGCCGCGGCCGGGCTCCTCCACCTCGAGCACGTGGTCGCGGAAGTCCGGGTGGTGGTCGATGAACCACTGCATCCGCCGCTTGAAACCGGGCAGGCGATCCACGATCTCCGGCTCGAGCGTCTCCACCGCGTAGAGCGGGATCAGCCCGACCATCGAGCGGATCTTCATCCGTTGGGTGTCGCCGTTCGGCAGGTGGAGCACGTCGTAGAAGAACCCGTCGGACTCGTCCCACAGGCTCGCGTCCGCCTCGCCGCCGCGATGGTCCATCGCGTACGCGATGTAGACGAAGTGCTCGAAGAACTTGCTCGCCACGTCCTCGTAGGCCGGGTTCTCCCGCGCCAGCTCGAGCGCGATCGCGAGCATGTTCAGGCAGTACATCCCCATCCAGCTCGTCCCGTCGGACTGGTCGAGATGGCCTCCCCTGGGCAAGGGCGCCGACCGGTCGAACACCCCGATGTTGTCGAGCCCGAGGAAGCCACCCTGGAAGACGTTCATGCCCTCGGCGTCCTTGCGGTTGACCCACCAGGTGAAGTTGAGCAGCAGCTTGTGGAACACCCGCTCCAGGAAGCGCCGGTCGCCTGCGCCGCGTAGCCGCTTCTCGATCTTGTAGACGCGCCACGCGGCCCACGCGTGCACCGGCGGATTGACGTCGCCGAGCGACCACTCGTAGGCCGGAATCTGCCCGTTCGGATGCATGTACCACTCGCGCAGGAACAGAATGAGCTGCTCCTTGGCGAAATCCGGATCCACCAGGGCGAGCGGGATGCAGTGGAACGCGAGGTCCCACGCCGCGTACCAGGGGTACTCCCACTTGTCCGGCATCGAGATGACGTCCTCGTTGTAGAGGTGCTGCCACTCGTGGTTGCGGCCGTGTAGCCGCTCGGGGGGCGGCGGCGGATAGGCCGGATCCCCGTGCAGCCAGCCCCGGACGTAGTAGTGGTAGAACTGCTTGCCCCACAGCAGGCCGGCGAGGGCCTGGCGCATCACCCGCCGGCCGTCCACCTCGAGAGCGGCGGGAATGACCGTGGCGTAGAAGTCGTCGGCCTCGTGGAGCCGGCGCGTGAACAGCGCGTCGAACTCGGCGCCGAGATCGTCGCCGTTCGGCGGTGCATTGCAGAGCCGCAGCTTGACCTGCACGGTCTCCGCGGGCGCGAGGGTCAGCCGGTAGTGGGCGGCGACCTTGGTGCCTTCCCGCTCTGGGTTCACCGCGTTCGTCCGTCCCTCGATCACCGCGTCGTTGATCCCGTCCTTGACGTACGGCGTCCGGTTCGCGCCGCCGTAGAGCCGCTCGAAGTTGGTCTCGTTCTCGGTGAAGAGCAGGGCGGGGGCGCCACCACAGGAGAGCCACCGGAGCCCGAGGGAATCGTGGTCCGCCTCGATCACGCTCGATCCGGGCGCGGCCCCGAGCCGAGGCTTCGCGGATCCGACCTCCCACGACCACGTGTTGCGGAACCAGAGCGTCGGCAGCAGGTGGCACTCGGCCGCTTCCGGCCCGCGATTGGTCACGCTCACTCGGATCAGGATGTCGTCGACGTCGGCCTTCGCGTACTCGATCTGCACGTCGAAGTAGCGCCCCTCGTCGAACACGCCGGTGTCCGCGAGCTCGAATTCTGGCGCGGCGCGCCCGCGCCAATGGTTCTCCTCCACCAGGCGCTCGTACGGGAAGGCCGCCTGCGGGTACTTGTACAGGTACTTCATGTACGAGTGGGTGGGCGTCGAGTCGAGATAGAAGTAATACTCCTTGACGTCCTCGCCGTGATTGCCCTCGTCGCCGGTCAGGCCGAAGAGCCGCTCCTTCAGGATTGAATCGCGGCCGTTCCAGAGGGCGATTGCGAAACAGAGCCGTTGGTGGTTGTCGGAGATGCCGCCGATGCCGTCCTCGCCCCAGCGATACGTCCGCGATCGGGCGTGATCGTGGGGAAACGAACCCCACACGGTGCCGCGGGGACTGTAGTCCTCGCGCACCGTTCCCCACTGGCGCTCGCTGAGGTAGGGACCCCAGCGCTTCCAGTGGGCGGAACGATCACTTGCCGCGCGAAGCCGCTGCTCCTCCGCCGTCCTTTGTGTGGTCATGATCGCCAGGTTTGACACGGTTCCCAGCCGGAGCGATCCGGGGGTCGAGAAAACCGCGGGTGTGGCGCGCGAGCCCGGCCGGGGTCGTGCCCAGCTCGACCCGCAGCCGGTCGAGGTCGGCCCCGGTGTCCACGTCGAACCACTGCGGCAGGCAGGCCACCCGGAGCCCGCTCCGCCGTGCCCGATCCAGCGTCCGCCCGAGGACGAGCGGTGAGCTCCACGGCATGTCTTCGAAGAGAGCCGGACAGGGCGCCCGGAGCCCGACAAGATAGTAGCCCCCGTCCTCGGTGGGACCCAGCACGAGGTCGACGTCCGGGGCCATCACGAGGGCGACCGCCTCGTCGAGGTACTCAGGCGGCAGGGTCGGCAGGTCGCTGCCGATCACCAGGGCCGCCTGGTACCCGAGGGTCAGCACATCCTCGACCAGACCGTCCTGACGCTCGCCCAGGTCCCGGCCCCGCTGCGGAATCAGCACGAAATCCGGCGCCAGTGCCTCGAGCTCGGCCCGCGCTTCCGCCGGCGCATACGCCAGGATTGCCCGCGTCCCGGCCACCGCCCCCACCCGCTCCAGCGCATCCAGCAGAAAACAGCGCGCCAGCTCCGCCGCCTCCGGCGGCCGCAGCGGCGGACACAGCCGCGTTTTCACCGCGCCGACCCGCGGAGCCTTCGCCATCACCGCCAGCCCCACCGTGGCCTCGTCGGACCGATCGGCTGCCATGGCGCCATCATGCCACGCTCGGGGCGAGAGTGCCTGGCTCGGCGGGTGGTGCGGTGCGCCCTGCCGCCCGTCGGGTCAGGCAGCCGCGTGCTAGTGGCGGCTGAGGGCCCGCACGATCAGGCGGTCGACGGCAATGGCGCCGCCACCGCGGGTGAGGAGGAAGAGGAGGATGGAGCCCCAGACGAGGTGCTCGGACCAGGCTTCCGGATAGACGAAGAGCTGGATGGTCATGATCATGCCGATCAGCGGCAGGGCGGCCAACCGGGTACCGAGCCCCAGGAGCAGGAGCACCGAGCAGCCCACCTCGAAGGTCGCCGAAATGGCCGCGGCCAAGTGCGGCGCAAGCACCGGCACCTTGTACTCGTCGGCGAAGAGGGCGAGCGTCGACTCCCAGCTTCCGATCTTGATCAGTCCGGCGCGCAAAAACACCCCCGCGATGGCCAGGCGGAAGAGGAGCTGGTGGATCGAGAGCGGGACCCGCTCGACAAACGCGAACAGATCGGTGAGATGGGGCCGCAGGCCGGTCGTGGACTGACGCGTGGTCATCGCTGACTCTCGCGTCGGTGATCCCCTCCGATGGCCGGTTCCCCCGTTGATGATGGGCACGTGAAGTCGATCAGAAGCCCATCTTCGAACAGTCCGGCCATCGCTCCCGGCAGGTCGAACTCCGCATCCACCGCCATCGCGCGCTCGGTCGCCACGGCCAGGCTCGAGCCCTCGGCGAGCGCCCGCCGGAAGGCGTGCCCCGCGGCCCCGAGGGGGCGAAAGATCGCGTCGTCGTGGAAGCGGCGGATCTCGAGCGTCGCTCCCCCGGCGCGCAGGTCCACCTCTCCGTCGGCGGGCGACTCGGGCTGGTTCGCGCGCCAGATGGCGTCGATCGGCCACGGCGAGGACAGCAGCGACACCGAGGCGGCGAGCGCGAAGACGAGGTTCCCGGCGTCGACCGGCGTGACGGCCTGCAGCGCCGCGGGCGCGAGCGGGGTCTGGTCCGTCGCGTGGAGCGCCCTGTTCAGCGCCCATTCGAGCCTCGCCACGTCGGCCAGGTACGGCAGTGGCGCGCACGCCGGAAATGCCTCCAGGAACTCCGGGAACGTCTCCCCGTACTCGAACAGGCACGGTCCGGCCGGCGGCTCCCGCCGGATGTACTCGTCGGCGGCGTACCCGAAGAACCGCTCGTCCACGAGCCGGCAGACCACGGGAAACGTCGCCCGCAGCGCCGCGGTCAGCATCGTGACGACGTGATGCCGATAGATGAGCAACCTCGCCTCCGCCGCGATGCCGTCCTCCGTGACCATGGCGGCGACCACGCCGCCCGCACCCCGCCCGAGCAGCGCGGCGGTCATGTCCCGCTGAAGCTCATGCAGCGACGTCATGGCGGAGCATCTCCTCTGCGGTGTGGGCCTCGGCGAGCAGCACGGTGAGCTCCGGGATGTCCGTGTCCCACTCGATCAGGGTCGGCCGTGGCCCGTAGCGCGCCACCGCTTGCTCGTAGAGCGCCCACACGCGCGGGGACACCGGGGAGCCGTGGTCGTCGATCAGGATGCTGCGACCGTCCACGTCATTGCGGCAATGGCCGGCCAGGTGGATCTCGCCGACCGCCGCCCCGGGGAGGCCCGCCAGGTACGCTCCGGCGTCCTGATCCAGGTTCTGGCTCGTGACGAAGATGTTGTTGACGTCGCACAGGATCCCGCAGCCGGTGCGCCGGCTGAGCTCCCCGAGGAACTGCGGCTCGGGGATCGGCGAGTGGCGGAAGCGCAGATAGCTCGCCGGGTTCTCGATGAGGACCGCGCGCCCGAGGGCCTCCTGGACCCGGCTCACGTTGCGGCAGACCACCGCCAGGCTCTCCTCGGTGTACGGCAGCGGGAGGAGATGGTTCAGGTAGGCCCCGTCCGTGGCGCTCCACGACAGGTGCTCGGACACCCGTACGGGCTCGACCCGCTCGACCAGGCTCACGACCCGCGCGAGATGACGCGGGTCGAGCCCCTCGGCACTGCCGAGCGAGAGGCCCACTCCGTGGAGCGACACCGGGTAGTGCTGCCGCACCACGTCCAACGCGCGGCGGTCGGGCCCTCCACCCAGGTAGTTCTCGGTGTGCACCTCCAGCCAACCGATGGCCGGCCGCGTGGCGAGGATCCCGGCGACGTGCGGCGCACGCAGACCGATACCGACCAGGCCTGCCGTCGCCGTCCCGTCGCTCGAGATCATCTCCACCGCGGCCCGCCGGACGGTGCCCGGCCTACTTCTTGGCCTGCAGGCTGCCGTCGACCACCCGGTCGCACGTGCCCTTGGGCACGTAGATCCAGGCATCGCCCTGCTTGTCGCGCTTGGACGTGCCGGCACACGACGAGTTGGCGGTCTGGCAGTCGTTCTTGCCCGCCCGGGAGATGCCGAAGCACTTCTCGTGCTCGAACTTCGGCGTGGGCGCGGGCCCGGACTGGGCGGCAGACACGAGCGGCACCGAGAAGAGGGCCGCCAGCGCAGAGGCAACCATGACCTGAGTCTTGTTCATTCCAGTTCTCCTTGGCTGATATCGTTGACGACCCAGTCGCCCGCGGCCGACGATCCCGCGGCACGACCCTTTGACACCGACATCGCGGATCCCGATTCGCCCGAATCGTGGCGAGCGACCCGATCGCGGATGTCACGAGCGTGTGAACTCTCGGACCCCGAACCCGGCCCGCTCGTGTCAAACTGCGTGCGGTCACTCCCTTAAGGAGGTCTCCATGCCCGACGACTTCGAATACGTCTCACAGTCTCGCCTCGAGTACCGGCACGGTTACCGCCACGCCTACCTGGGCGACGTACCAGCGCCGGTGGTCTACGGTGT
>DATMMH010000039.1:0-6782 GCA_035569855.1 Candidatus Dormiibacterota bacterium | reverse complement strand
ACGGCCGTAGAGGCCGTTGCCCGCCACGCCGCCGTGGCGCATGAGCGGGAGGGGCTCGGTGGCGATCATCTCGACGCGCGCTGGGGCCAGAGGCAGGGACACGCCGAGCATGTCCGCGAACAGGCCCGTCTGCGGGCCCGCCGCGATGATCACGGTCTCGGCCCCGAATGAGCCTCGCGTGGTCTCGACCGTGGTGATGCGGCCACCGCGCATCGTGAGCCCGGTCACGGTCGTGTGCTGGAGGATCCGGCCGCCATGGTCCTGCAGCGCCCAGGCATATCCCTGAACCGTGCGCTGAGGGTTGGCGTGGCCGCCGAAGTGCAGGTAGGTGCCGCCGATGGCGTTGTCGCCCGCGATGGGCACGAGCTCCTTGAGCTGCCGGCGATCGAGAAGTTCCCAGCGGAAGCCCCGCGCCTCGCCGATCTCGGCCCAGCGCCGGGCCAGCGCGAGCTGCGCGTCGCTCAGTGCGATGCCGATCCGGTGCGGCTGGTGTTCGGTGGGATATCCGAGCAGCTCGTCCATCTGCGGCCAGAGGCGCTGCTCTTCGAGCCCGAAGGGGCTGTAGACGTGGGTGGCGCCGCCGCCGTTGCGCCCGGAGGCCTCCCATCCCACGATGCCCTTCTCGAGTACGAGCACGTCGACGCCGGCACGGGCCAGCCACCATCCCGCGCTGAGCCCGGTGACTCCGCCCCCGATGATGACGACCGCCGCGCCACTCGGTTGCCCCATCGAGCGCGGCTACCGTGAGGCGGAGCCGGCCGCGCCGTACGTCGTCCGGCCGTACTCGAGGTTCTTCTGCCAGAGGCGCTTGTCGGACCCGAACAGGATGTGCTTGGACATGTCGGGGGAGAACCGGCTCGCGGGCGGCCGTCGGCCCAGGGCTTCGGCCAGGCTCCGGATGTGATGCGGCCCCGCGCCGCAGCAGACGCCGAGATACCGCACGTCGAGCGCCCGCGCCTCCTGCGCGAACTCCGCGATCTCGTAACGACTGCAGAGGAAAGGGTCCAGCGCGGTCGGAAAGGCGCGGTCGTCCGGACGCGATGGATCGCTGAGGCTCTGGAACACCGGCTCCGCCGCGGTGGTCCGGTACGGCACGGGCAGCGCCGCCACGTGGCACGTGACCGCGCCGCGAATCTCGCGGAGCAGCGGCATCATCGTGGCGGGCCCCCGGGCGCAGTTGAGTCCGACGACGGCGGCGCCGGCGGCCTCGAGGCGCCGGCAGGCATCGGCGGCGGTCCAGCCTTCCCGCGTGGTGCCGTCGCGGGGGATGGCGAGCGTCACGACGGCCGGCCGACCCGCACGGGTGATGGCCTCGAGGGCCAGCAGCGCCTCGCTCCCGAATGCGTAGGTCTCGGCGACGATGAAGTCGACGCCGGCCTCGACCGCCCACCCGACCTGCTCGTCGAAGATCCGGCGCGCCTGCTTCTGCGCCTTGGCGTCACCGGGATCGTAGATGCTGGTATTGCAGATATCGCCGGCCAGCAGCGTGGCGGTGCTGCGGGCAACCTTCCTGGCGATGCGGAGCGCGGTGCGGTTGATCCGGGCGAGGTCTCGCTCACGGCCGACCATCCTGAGCTTGGCGCGATGGGCGTAGTAGGTGAACGCCTCGACCACGTCCGATCCGGCGTGGACAAACTCGCGGTGGAGCGATTCGACCAAATCCGGCCGCTCCAGCACGATCTCCGGGACGTAGGCCCCCGCCTGGAGATAGCCGCGGCGCTCGAACTCGAACAGGTACCCTTCGGCGCAGACGACCGGGCCCTCGGCGAGCCGCTCGAGCAATCCGCGCGGGTGTGACCGGGCCGAGCTCCGCGTGTCGCTCGCGCGCGCCCGTCTAGCCATCACGCCTGGATCGCCAGCTGATGGCCGAAGATGTAGAGCGCCGGGTGCGGCTTGAAGCCCTGCACCCGCTTGTCGTGGAAGGTGAAGATGGCCCGCCACACCGGTTGCACGATCGGACCGTCCTCCTGGAGGATGGTCTCGAGCCGCGCCATGATCTCGCGCCGCGCGGCGATGTCGAGGGTGCCTTCGGCCTGGGTGAGCAGGCGGTCGAACTCGGGATTGGAATACTTGGACTCGTTCCAGGGGCCGCCCGAGCGATAGGCCAGGGCCAGGCTCATGATGCCGAGCGGGCGATGGGCCCAGGTCGTGAAGCCGAAGGGGACCTTGGTCCAGACCTCCCAGTACTGGGTCGACGGCATCACGTTGATCTTGACCCGGATGCCGGCCTCCTTCCACTGCTCGACCATGGTCTGGACGGCGAGCAGCTCCCAGGCGGGCTGGGGCCGGCAGACGATCTCGACGTCGATGCCGCCCGGGTACCCGGCCTCCGCGAGCAGCTTCCGGGCCCGGGCGACATCGCGCTGCGGCGGGGCCAGCTTCGCGTACTCGGGATGGACCGGGCTCACGTGATGATGCTCGCCGGGCTGGCCGAGGCCGCGATGGGCGATCTGGAGCACCGCGTTCGAGTCGATGGCGTGACGCATCGCCTGGCGCACACGCCTGTCGTCGAAGGGCTTCACCGGCTGCATGCGCGCCGTCGCGGTGTAGGCGGTCGTGACTTGGTACATCTGCACGTGCGGGATCTTCTGGAGCGCCTCCAGCTGGACGATGTCGGCGCCGTAGAGCCCATCGACCTGTTTGGAGGCGAGCGCGGCCACGGAGGCCGCCGGGTCGTCGCCGAGATCGATGAACTCGAGCTGATCGAGGTACGGTCCGCCCCCCCAGTAGCCTGGCTTGTGCGCTTTCAGGACCTGCCGGCGGCCGACCTCGTTCTCCACCAGCGTGAACGCGCCGGTCCCGTTCGAGCCCACCTTGAACTCACCGTTCTCGGCGGGGTCGAGGATGAGCAGCGGGTAGTGGAAGAGCTGCTCGGGCACCGCGAGCTGCGCCGTCTTGCCGTTCAGCCGCACCGTGAAGTCGTCGACCTTCTGGATGGCCCCGGCATCCCAGAGGCGGGAGAACTTCTTCGGGGCTCCCTTGTCGTCCTTCTCGCCGGTCTCGTAGTCCTCCAGGAGAAAGCCCTTCATCAGGCCCAGCACCGACGAGCCGGTCTTGGGGTCGAGCACCCGCTTGAGGTTCCAGATCACGTCGTCGGCGGTGAACTGGCGTCCGTTGTGCCACTTGACGCTCCGGCGCACCCGAAGCGTCCAGGTCTTGAGGTCGGGGCTCGGCTCCCACTTCTCGATCAGGCTCGGCCGCGTGATATTGTCCGCGCCGGTCACCGTCAGATAGTCGAGCACCTGACGCGCCGAGTTGGCGGATTCGATCCAGCTATAGGTGTGGGGGCTCTTGAGGTCCTGGCAGCGCATGGAGAGGCGCAAGGTTCCGCCCTTGGGCAAGGTGGTCTGGGCCTCGGCCGGGGCGACGAGCCGCCGGCCCGTTACCCGGGCGACGAAGGCATAGGCGGCCGGCGCGGCCATGCCGAGCAGGGTCGCATAGCGGACGAACTCGCGACGGTCGATCTGGCGCTCCACGAGCTGGCGCTTCAACGTGGGGACGAGGGCGTGGTCGTCAGCGGCTCGCATGGGCAGGTCCTCCGTGGGTCGATAGTCTCGGCGGTGACCCCACCCTTGTCAATGCTCACGGAAGGCGGTCGATCACCGACTTGACAACGTTTCGCGGGAGCGCGCACAGTCCTGCTACCGACCGTAGGGCATCAGGGAGAGTCGACCATGCCGTTCCGCCCGCTTGGCTGGATGTTCTCGAGCGACCTCGCCGTCGATCTCGGAACCGCCAACACGCTGGTGTACGTCCGCGGGGAAGGGATCGTGCTCAACGAACCGTCCGTCGTGGCGATCAGCCAGCCGGATCACTCGCTGCTGGCGGTGGGCCACGCGGCGAAGGCCATGCTGGGGCGCGCCCCGGGCTCGATCCAGGTCTTGCGCCCGCTGCGCCACGGCGTGATCGCCGACTTCGACACCACGGAGCGGATGCTGCAGTACTTCATCACGACGGTCCGCCGCCGGCGGAGTCTGGTGCATCCCCGCATCGTCCTCACCGTGCCGTCCGGCATCACTCAGGTGGAGAAGCGCGCCGTCCGGGACACCGCCCAGCAGGCCGGGGCCCGTGAAGTGTTCCTGATCGAGCAGGCGATGGCCGCCGCGGTCGGAGCGGGCCTGCCGATTCAGGAGCCGGGCGGCCACATGATCGTGGACATCGGCGGGGGCACGACGGAAGTGGCGATCCTGTCGCTGGCCGGGATCGTGTACAGCAAGTCCGTCCGCATCGCGGGCGATGAGATGAACGAGTCGATCATCCAGTACGTACGGAAGGCCTACAACCTTCTGATCGGCGAGCGGCAGGCCGAGGACGTCAAGATCGCGCTGGGTTCGGCACGGCCGGAAGGCGGCGAAAGCGAGACGTGGGCGGTCAAGGGTCGTGACCTGATCGATGGATTCCCCAAGACGGTGGCCGTCAGCCGCGAGGAGATCCGGGACGCGCTCCGAGACCCGGTGATGGCCGTCGTGGGCGCGGTCCAGGCCTGCCTGGAGCAGGCTCCGCCGGAGCTGGCCGCCGACATCGCCGACAAGGGCATCGTGCTCACCGGAGGCGGGGCGCTGCTCACCGGCCTGGCGACGTTGCTGCACGAGGAGACCGATCTCTCGATCGCGATCAGCGCGGAGCCGCTCGCGTGCGTCGCGCACGGTGCGGGCAAGCTGCTCGATCACCTCGATCTTCTGCGGAGGGTGGCGATCGGAACTTGAGCCACGTGACCGCTCGAGGAGGACTCCGATGCCGACATTCATGGTGCAGGCTTCCTACACGAGCAAGCCGGTAATCGGGAAGCTCGTGTCGCCCGACCAGGGCTTCGACGCGATGCTCCTGGCGCAGGGCGCTGAGGAGATCGATAGCGCGCTCGCCATCCCGTCGTCCGCCAGGGGAGGGGCGGCATGATCCGGCTCACGCGGATCGGTCATGTCGCGCTGCGGGTGGCGGACGTCGAGCGCTCCCGGGCGTTCTACTCGACGCTGCTCGGCTTCGAGGTCGTGGAGGATGACCCCGAGCATGGGGGCGTGTTCATGGCGCTCCCCGGTTTGAGCCACACCGTCGACCTCTTTCCGATCGAGGACCACGCGACGGTCCCGGCGCCGACGCCCGGCGCGGTGGGCGTCCGGCACGTCGCGTTCCTGGTCGAGAGCGAGCAGGCGCTCAAGGACGCCTACGTCACGCTCCAAGCCCACGGCGTGCCGATCGTCAGAGCGGTGGACCACGTGAGCCAGAAAAGTGTCTACTTCCACGACCCGGACGGCACCCTGCTCGAGATCTACTACGAGCTACCTCACGCCCGCGAGCTGTTCCGCCAGGGACGCGGCGATCGAGACGCTCCGCTGATCTTCGAACCCTAGCCGATATGGCGCGCGCGGGGTACCGGATCTTCGACGCCGATACGCACATCATCGAGCCGGTGGAGCCTATCGAGGCGTACCTCACGGCCGCCGATCGGGCAAGGCTGGCCGCTCTCGGCCCCCTGATCGAGCGCGGCCCGGCCAAGGCCGGCATGTCGCGCTACCGCATCGGCAAGCGGCCGGCGCTGGACCGGCGCCTCGGCTCGCGCGAGCGCGTCGCACCGCCGTCCGCGGAGGCCCGCGGCGCGAAAGACGGCGGCACCCCGTGGGCGGTACGCTGGCAAGGTCCGCCGTTCCCGAGCGAGCGCGTCAGCTTCGACCCGCACGCCCGCGTCAAGGACATGGACCTCGAAGGCATCGACGTGAACATGATCCTGCCGTCGGGCGGAGTGCCGGCGTTCTGTGCCCTCGACGATCCGGGGCTGGAGCAGGCGATCTATCGCGCGTACCATCGGTTCCTCGCCGACTACTGCGCCCCCTATCCCGACCGCCTGACCGGCGTGCTGTTGGTTTCGGCGCGCGATGCCGCGGCCTCGGTCGCCGAGATCCGCCGGTGCGGAGACGAGGACTGGCCGGTCGGCATCCTTCCGATCTGTCCGCCCGACATGTCGCTCGACGATCCGGACTGGGAGCCGATCTGGGCGGCCGCTCAGGACCACGACCTCACGGTGGTGATCCACTCCTTCACGATGACGGTCCCGTACCCGCCCGGCGTCTGGGACACGTGGGACAACGTGTTCCTGCAGCGCGCCGCCGGCCACGTGTGGAATGCCCAGCGCAACATGGCGGCGCTCATCGGCGCCGGCGTTCTGGATCGCCATCCCCGCCTGCGCCTGACCTCGCTCGAGTGCGGCCACGGCTGGCTGGCGTCCTGGGCCGCGCGCCTCGACGAGCTCGCCGAGATGTCCCGCCACGCCCTGCCGCCGCTGGCGCGCCAGCCCAGCGCATACATTCGTGGGCCGCAGTATTTCCAGAGCATCCAGCTCTACGAGGGCGAGCAGTCGCTGCGCCACGCCATCGAGGCGCTCGGCGAGGACACCCTCATGTTCGCCACCGACTACCCGCACTCCGAAAGTTGGTTTCCGAAGTCGGTCGATGCCGTGCTGGGCTGGCGCGCGATCTCCGAGCCGGCCCGCCGCAAGCTGCTGTGGGACAACGCCGCGCGCTGCTACGCTCGGCTCGATGCGCGACGGCATTCATGAATCTTCCGTCGAGACGCACGTTCCTTGCGGGGCTCGCGGCGGTTGGCGCGAACGCGCTCGCCAGAGGGGGCCGGGCCGAGGCTCAGGCCCCGTCACGCATCGATGTCCACCACCACCTCGCGCCCCCGCGCTACATCGCGGAGCTGGCTCCCCCGCAGCTGCTCCAGCCCGTGTCCAGGAGCTGGACACCCCCCCGGTCGCTCGAGGACATGGACAAGGCCGGCGTCGCCAC
>DATMMH010000038.1:0-23186 GCA_035569855.1 Candidatus Dormiibacterota bacterium | reverse complement strand
TGGTCGCGGTGTGGCGGAGCCTCGGGCGCTCCATCCTGCGCTTCCGGTACTTCTCGCTCTACCCGCCGGGTCGGCTAGCCGCGTCGCTGCAGTACCACCACGAGCTCGTGGCCGCGCTCCGGCTCCGGGACCAGGCGAGCGCCGACCGGCTCGTCCAGCAGGCGATCGCTGCGGCGGGCCGGGCCCTGCGGGATCATCTCAGAACCTCGATGGCGTGAAAGGGAAGTCGTCCATGGCGACTGATCGGTTCGGCAATGTGATCGCGGCGGGTTTGCCCTACGCGCGCGGGACGATCCTGCGCAGCACCGAGGATGACTTCGCAAAGCTCCGCCACGCGTGGCAGTCGATCCAGGCCCGGATCAAGAAGAACGGATCGGACGCGGTTTTCAACTTCACCGGGCTCGAGCGGGGCCTGCGGATCGACCCGAGCGACGCCCCGTTCCTCGACGACGAGCTGGCGCCCGCGATGTTCGGCGGCCGCCTGACCGAGCTGGCCCTCGAGCATCTCGGCGGCCGCCCGGAGCGCCACGACGTGATGGTGTTCAATCGCTTGAGCGTCGCCACCCTGACCGCCCACATGGTGCTGGTCAAGCCGGGCCGCACCGTGATCGGAGTATCGGTCGGCTACAGCCACCCGTCGGTCGTCCGCGCCGCCGCGCACGTCGGCGCTCGATTCGTCGACACGGTGGGAGCCGACGCGTTCGCGGAAGTCCTCGCGCGCGAATCGGCGGTCGACCTCGTGGTGCTCACGCGCCTCGCGGTGACCTACGAGGCCCTGCCCGCGAAGGACATCGAGCGGATCGTCACGCTCGCCCGCGCCCGCGGGGTGCGCGTCTACGCCGACGATGCGGGGGGCGCCCGGGTCGGCCCGGCGGTCCTCGGGCAACCGAAGATGCTCGAGCTCGGGGTCGACGTGGGAGCGACGGGGCTCGACAAGTACGGCACGGTGGGCCCCCGGGTCGGCGTGCTCGCGGGCGACCGGGACCTGGTGGCCCAGATGCGTAGCCGGGCCTTCGAGTTCGGCTTCGAGGCCCGCCCGATGCTCTATCCGGCCGTGCTCAAATCGCTGGAACAGTACCGACCGGAGCGCGTCCGGAGCCTGGTCGCGTGCACCAAGACCGTCGCGGCGGCGCTGCGGCGTCGCCTGGGCGATCGGGTCCGCGAGACGCCGGTGACCGCGCAGATGCTGGGCGAGGACATCCTCGAGCTGGTGCTGGAGCGGGCCGGCCTCGCCGAGACGTCGCTGGTCCCGTTCGAGGCGGCGGCGGGCCTGGCGATGCTCCTGCTGCAGGACTACGGAATCGTCAGCGTGCACTTCGCGGGCATGCCGCCCGGCACCTCGGCGATGTTGTTCAAGTTCATTCCGCCGGAGACGCTCGAGCGGTTCGGTAGCGCGGATTCGTTCGCGGACGCGGTGGACGCGTCGGTGTCCAAGCTGGCGACGATTGTCGGCGATCGGGACGAGGTCCGGGCGCTCCTGCTCGGATCCGGTCGATGACTCCGGCGCGGTGGAGCCTGCCGGCGATCCTGGCCGTCGTGGTCGGGATCGGAGGGGTCGGGATCGGAGGGGTCGCGCCCGCGCCGGCCGCCGAGCTCGTGGCGGCCAAGGGGACCGACGTCACCTCGTTCGATCCCGGCATCAACCCGACCCCGGACGCGCAGCAGGTCATCACCATGATCTACGACACGCTGATCCAGCGTGACGACAGCATGCAGCTCAAGCCGGGCCTCGCGGTGTCCTGGCAGAGCCTGGATCCGCTCACCTGGCAACTCAAGCTCCGGGCGGGCGTCAAATTCCACAACGGCGAGCCGTTCGACGCGCGCTCCGTGAAGTTCACGCTCGAGCGGCTGAGCACGCCCGGCGACAAGGCGGGTGGGCACGTGATGTTTTCCTCCTTCGGCGGGATCGAGCGCGTGGATGCGGCCGATCCGCTCACCGTGATCGTCAGGACCAAGCGCCCCGACCCGCTGCTGCCCGCGCGGCTCGCCCAGACCTTCGGGGCCCAGATGATCCCGGCCGAGTACACGACCAAGGTCGGCTATCCCGGCCTCGCCAAGAATCCGGTCGGCACCGGACCCTACAAGGTCGTGCAGTGGCTGAAGGACGATCGGACCATTCTGGAGTCCAACCGGGACTACTGGGGCGGCGCCCCCGCGATCGACCGCGTGGTCTGGCGGATCATCCCGGACGATCTCGCCCGCGTCTCGGCGCTCCAGGCCGGCGAGGTGCACGTCATCGTCCGGGTCCCGCCGGACCAGGTCGGCCCCATCGAGCGCCGCGCCGGTCTACGGGTCGATCGGGTGCTCGGCAACGTGACCAACGTGTTCACGGTCGCCGGGATCAAGAAGGGCGTCGGGCCCCTGACCGACAAGCGCATGCGCCAGGCCATCGCGTACGCGATCGACCAGAAGGCGATCATCGACAATCTCTTCCGGGGACTGGCCGCCCCGCTCGGCCAGGGCGCGCCCAGCACCGACTTCGGCTACAACCCCGCGATCAAGCCGTACCCGTACGATCCCGGCAAGGCCAAGGCGCTCCTCGCCGAGCTGGGCTACAAGGGCGAGGAGGTGCTGGTGCGGAGCGCGAGCGGCTACATCGTCAACGACGTGGCCATCGTCAACGCCGCCACCGAGATGCTCCGCAAGGTGGGTATCAACGCGCGCTCCGAGATCGTCGACATCCAGACCCGTCTCGAGATGATCAAGAGCGGGAACCTGACCGGTCTCATCCTGATCAATCCCCAGGGGACGAACTTCGACACCGACGGCGTGGTGTGGCGCTTGATGGGGCCCGGCGGTATTCTCGCGGTGCACTGGCGCGGGAGCGATCCGGATCAGGAGTTCTACCGTCTCATGGAAGAGGCCCGCTACACGGTCGACCAGAAGAAGCGCCTCCAGAACTATTTGCGGGCGGCGGAGATCTTCGCCGACGAGCTGCCCTGGATCCCGGTGTTCCAGGACGTGGCGACCTTCGGCCTCTCCGCGAAGGTGAAGAATTTCAAGCCGCGGCCGGACTGGCTGGTGTTGCCCCAGCGCCTGGGCCTCTAGGCTTCATGAGGCGGCTCGGCCAGATCGCCTGGGCCCTGGGCCATCTCCTCGTCGTCATGCTGGGCACCGCGAGCCTGGTCTTCGTCGTGCTCCGGTTAAGCGGCGATCCCGCGATGATGGTGGCGCCGCCCCAGGCGACCCTCGACGACCTGCAGGCGATCCGGCGCGAGCTCGGCCTCGATCGTCCCATGGCCGCTCAGTACGTCGAGTTCCTGAAGAAGCTGGCGGTCGGAGACCTGGCTCAGTCCTTCCGCTACCGTCGGCCGGCGCTCGAGGTCCTGGGCGAGCGGGTCGGGGCCACCGTGCAGCTGGCTCTCGCGGCCCAGCTCCTGGCGATCGTCGTGGCGATTCCACTCGGCATCCTCTCGGCGATACGCCGGGACACGTGGCTCGACGCCGCGCTCACCGGGCTCGTCACCCTCGGGCAGTCGATCCCCCATTTCTGGCTCGGCCTGATGGCGATGGTCGTCTTCGGGGTCTATCTGGGCTGGCTGCCCACGTCGGGTCGAGGCGGATGGCCCAACCTCATCCTGCCCGCGGTCACCCTGTCGTCCTACTCCATGGCGAGCCTCACCCGGCTGACCCGCTCCAGCGTCCTCGAGGTGCTGGGCGCCGACTACATCCGCACCGCCCGCGCCAAGGGCCTCGGCGCCTGGCCGATCCTCTTCAAGCACGCGCTCAAGAACGCCCTGATCCCGGTCGTGACCCTGACCGGGCTCCAGCTCGGGGTCCTGCTCTCGGGCGCGGTCGTGGTCGAGACCGTCTTCGCGTGGCCGGGCATCGGACGGCTCACGATCGAGGCGATTCATACGCGCGATTACCCGCTCGTCCAGGCCGGTGTCGTGTTCCTCGCGCTGCTGTTCGTGGTCGTGAACCAGGGCGTCGATCTCTGCTACCGCTGGCTCGATCCGCGGACGATCGGGCCCGGCCGGTGAGCCCGGTGGACGTGTCCGCGCCCGCGCGCCCGGTGGAGATGCCGGCGCGCGTCCTCGTGGTCCCGCGCCGGTCCCACGCGGCGCGACGGGGCTTGGTGCTGAAACCGGCGTTCGGCCTCCTGGTCGGGGTGCTGCTGTCGCTCTGCACGCTCTTCCCCGGCCAGATCGCCCCGACCAGCCCGACCGACCAGGACCTCGCGGCGCGGCTGCGGCCGCCGGTCTGGATGGACGGCGGCTCCGCGCGCCATCCGCTGGGCACCGATTCGCTGGGGCGGGACGTGTGTAGCCGGGTGATCTACGGCGCGAGGACGACCTTCCTGGTGGCGCTCGTCTCCACACTGGTGGGCGGCGCCGCGGGGGCGGCGCTGGGGCTCTTCTCCGGCTATCACGGAGGTCTCGTCGAGGAGCTCGTGCGCAAGCTGGTCGACATGCAGCTCGCCTTTCCCTATCTGCTGCTCGCCATCTCGGTGCTGGCGGTCGCCGGGCGGAGCGTGCCGGTTCTCGTGACGGTGCTGGCGCTCAGCAGCTGGCCGGCCTTCACCCGAATCGTGCGCGGCGAGGTGATGTCGCTTCGCGAGCGCCAGTTCATCGAGGGCGCCCGCGCGATCGGCTGCCGGGACCTCCGGATCCTCCTAGCGCACTTGCTGCCGAGCGTGAGCGCGTCGCTCTGCGTGGTGTGGAGCTTCGATCTGGCGCGGGTGGTGGTGCTGGAGTCGAGCCTGAGCTTTCTCGGGCTCGGCGTCCAGCCGCCCACCCCGAGCTGGGGGATGGATCTGAGCGACTCGCGGCAGTTCCTGCAGATCGCCTACTGGACCGTGTTGTTCCCCGGACTCGCGATCAGTTTCGTGGTCCTGGCCGCCAATCTCGTCGGGGACTGGGTGCGGGACGTCCTCGACCCCATCGTGAAGCGGAGCCGCGCCGGCGTCTAGCCGGCCGGATCCCGAGACCAAGGAGCGGACGAGGGCATGACGGATTCGACACCGCAGGGGATGACTTCACCGGGGTCCACCGCCGACTGGGTGAGGCGCGACGAGGCGGCGATCCTCGGCTGGCGGCACATGCCGCGCGTGGTCTTCGAGCGCGGCCAGGGCCTGCGTCTCTGGGACGTGGAAGGGCGCGAGTACCTCGACTTCATATCCGGCCACATCTCGCTGCTCCTCGGCCACAACCATCCGGAGCTCCGGGAGGTGCTCATCGAGCAGTCGGCCAAGCTCTGGCATCACTACAAGTACTTCGCGGCGACCCCGGTGATCGAGTTCGCGGAGACGCTGAAGGCGGCGCTCCCGCCCGGGCTCGACGTGATGAACTTCGCCGCGGTGGGCTCGGAGGCCAACGAGGTCGCGCTCCGAGTGGCCCGCGGGGTGACGAAGGCGTTCGACGTGGTGTCCGTGATCGGCGGCCTCTACGGCGGCACCCTGACCGTCGAAGGGTTCAACAGCATCGGGGGCCCGCGCAAGCGCCATCTCGGCCCGCTGTTGAGTCCGGCGCGGACCTCGACCATCCTGACCCCGGATTGCTACCGCTGTCCGATCGGGCTCAAGTACCCGTCGTGCGACATCGAGTGCGTCAAGGCGAGCGAGGAGATGACCGCTCGGGTGGGCACCGGCGAGGTCGCCGCGATCATCACCGAGTCGATCCTCGGCGCGGGCGGGATGATCGTGCCGCCGCCCGAGTGGCTGCCGCGGCTCCAGGCGATGGCCCGGCGTCTCGGAGCCCTGCTGATCCTGGACGAGGTCCAGGTGGCGCCCTTCAAGACCGGGCGGACGTGGTGCTTCGAGCACTCGGGCATCGTCCCCGACGTGCTGACCCTCGGGAAGGGCATCGGGGCCGGCATGGCCATCACCGCGATGGTGACCCGACAGGACCTCGCCGATCGGGCCCGCGTCGCGGAGGTCGGAGTGCCCTGGGCCGGGACGTTCGCGGGCGAGCCGCTCTACGCCGCGGTGGCCAAGCGCAGCTTCGAGATCCTGATCGCCGGCAACTACGCCCGGCGCGCGGCCGATCGCGGCGAATACCTGATGTCGCGCTTGCGGGATCTCCAGCCGCGCTACGAGCTGATCGGGGACGTGCGCGGGAGGGGATTGTACATCGGCGTCGAGATCGTGAAGGATTCGATCGGCCGGGAGCGTGACAACGCGATGATGCATCGCATCCGGTGGAACGCGCTCGAGGAAGGGCTGCTCATCGCCGGGTCGAGCAATGTCTTGAAGATGTTTCCGGCCCTGACCATCGAGCCGGCCGAGATCGACGAAGGCGTGGAGAAGCTCGAGCGGGCCATCAAGCGCGCGCTCGACGGACATCCGCGCGGGGTCGTGCGCTTCACCACGACGAGCGTCGCGTGAATCATCAACCATGTCAGGAGAGGGGCCGCTCATGAGTCGATCGCTCCGCGTCGGGTTGCTCGCCGTGATCCTGCTGGTCTCCCTGTTGCTCTGCGTGGCCGTGTCCGCGCCGGCCCAGACCGCTGACCTGGCCATCGCGGTTGCGACCGATCCGCTCACCCTCGATCCGAGGGGTGCCTCGAACGTGATCTCCTGGAGTCTGGCCTATCACATCGCGGATCCGCTCGTCGGGAAGGACAAGGATCTCAAGATCGTCCCCCTGCTGGCCGAATCATGGGATCGGCCGGACCCACTGACGTGGCGGTTCAAGCTACGCCGGGGTGTCAAGTTCCAGAACGGCGAGGACGTGACCGCCGCCGCCGTGAAGGCCACCCTCGACGTCATGATCGATCCGGAGCTGGCCAAGGCGAAGAAGATCCAGGTGTCGGCGTTCATACGCGGAAACTTCCGGACCGTCGAGCGTGTCGAGGCGCCCGATCCCTACACCGTGATGATCAAGACCAAGGCGCCTTATCGCCCGATGCTCCTGGGGTTGTCCCAGCTCGGGATCGCGCCGGCCAGCGCCCTCGACGGAGGGGAGGCCTACGTCGCCCATCCGGTCGGCGCGGGGCCCTACAAGTTCGTCGAATACGTTCCGGGATCGCGGCTCGTCCTCGAGGCGAATCCCACCTACTGGGGCGCCAAGCCGGCCTTCAAGCGGGTCACGGTTCGGATCATCCCGGAGAACGCCACCCGGGTCGCCGCGCTGCAGACCGGAGAAGTGCTCGCCATCTACAATGTCCCCCCCGACGCGATCGACCGCCTGAAGGGGAACAAGGACCTGGTGGTCCAGGACACGCTGACCACCCGGTACAACTATCTCTATCTCCAGAATGACCGGCCGCCGTTCAACGACAAGCGGGTGCGCATGGCGATCAACTACGCGCTCGACAAGGATCAGATCACGCGGGTCATCTTCAAGGGCCTCGCCAAGCCCGCCACGGCTCCCATGGGGCCGGCCACCGCGTTCTTCGACAAGAGCCTGAGCCCGTATCCGTTCGACGTGGCCAAAGCGAAGGCGTTGCTGGCCGAGGCCGGGTACCCGAACGGGCTCAAGTTCGTCATGGGCACGCCCTTCGGCCGCTTCATCAACGATCGGCAGGTCGCCGAGGCCGTGGTGGGACAGCTCGCCAAGGCCGGCTTCACGGTGGACCTTCGTGTGGAAGAGTGGGGGACGAGCCTCGCCAACCTCATGGCCCGCAAGTACGACGCCATGTTCGGCGCGTACGGGGGCTCGCCCGACCCCGACTACATGCTGAGCTGGCTCTTCACCGCCAAGAGCAGCGTGGTGGGCTTCAACAAGCCGGAGGTCGAGACCCTGCTGTCCGAAGGGCTCCAGGCTCCCGACGATGCGACGGCGCGCCGGGTCTACGAGCGCATCCAGAAGATCGTCTGGGACGACGTGCCGCTCGGCTTCCTCTACTTCCAGCCCGACATCGTGGCCTTCAGCAAGCGTCTCAAGGGCTTCGGACCGCGCGTGGACGAGTACGTCGACGTCAGGGGGGCGCGCATCGAGTAGTCGACTCGCTCGACCCGGATCCTCATCATGCGGAACGCCTATCTTCGGCAGATCATGCAGGCCTCGATCGTCCTGCTCAACGTCTCGATCGTGGTCTTCGTCCTGGTGCGGGTCGTACCCGGCGATCCTGCGCGGCTCATGCTCGGCATGGAGGCGACCGACGAGGCGGTCCGCGCCGCACGGACGCAGTTCGGCTTCGATCGTCCGCTCTACGTCCAGTACGCGCAGTTCATCGGCGGGGCCCTCCGGGGCGATCTGGGCCAGTCGGTGCGCTTCCGGCGCCCGGTGGGCGACCTGCTCCGGGAGACCTTCCCGGCCACCGTCGAGCTGGCGCTCGCCGCCACGCTGATCGCGCTGGCCCTCGCGGTGCCGGCCGGCATCTACGCCGCGGTCCACCGCGGCGGCCTGCTCGATCGAGCCCTGATGGCGGGGACCTTGATCGGCCAGGCGATGCCGATCTTCTGGCTGGGAATCATGCTGATCACGCTCTTTTCGGTCCGACTGGGCTGGCTGCCCACCTCCGGACGAGGCTCGCTCGCGCAGCTCGTCATGCCGAGCGTGACGCTCTCCACCTACGTCATGGCGCTGCTGGCCCGGCTGACGCGCTCGAACATGCTCGACATCCTGCGAGAGCATTACGTGCGTACCGCGCGGGCCAAGGGATTGCGGGAGATCGTGATCGTGCACAAGCACGCCCTGATGAGCGCGGCGCTTCCGATCATCACCGTGCTCGGCCTGCAGGTCGGCGCCCTGCTGAGCGGGGCGGTGGTCACCGAGACAGTCTTCAACTGGCCGGGGATCGGCACCCTCGCCCTCCGCGCGATCCAGCAGCGCGATTATCCGGTGGTCCAGGGAGTGGTCCTGGTCAGCGCGGCGCTCTTTGTGCTGATCAACGGCACGGTGGATGTTGCCTACCGGTACCTCGACCCAAGAATCCGGCTCACCTGAGATGATGGTGGAGCACGCGCGCCCGACGGCCCGGATCGAGATCTCGGCGCGGCCGCCCCACGCGCCATCTCGAACGATCCTCCGCCATTCCGGCCTGGTCTTCGGTGTGGTGACCGTGTCGCTGGCGCTGCTCATCGCGCTCTTCCCGGGTTTCGCTACCCCTCAGGATCCGCTCGCCCAGGACATCGGGAACCGTCTCCTTCCGCCGGCGTGGGCGGCGGGCGGCAGCCCGCAGTGGCTCCTCGGTACGGATCAGCTCGGCCGGGATATCCTGAGCCGCCTGCTCTACGGCAGCCGCGTCTCACTGACGGTGGGGTTCTGGTCGGTGTTGATCGGCGGTCCGGTCGGATTGCTGCTGGGCTTGGTCGCCGGCTACCGGGGCGGCATGGTCGATATCCTGGTCATGCGCCTCGTCGATCTGCATCTGGCGTTCCCGTTCGTCCTGCTCGCGATGGCCATGATCGCGATCCTTGGGCCGGGCCTCTGGAAGATGGTGCTGGTCTTCGCGGTCACGAGCTGGATGCTGTACGCGCGCACCGTCCGCTCCTCGGTGCTCGCGCTGCGGGAGCGGGAGTTCGTCCAGGGCGCGCTCGCGCTCGGGGCGAGCGGCTCGCGAATCGTGCTCCGCCACATCCTGCCGAACGTCGTGAACTCGCTGCTCGTCCTCCTCTCCTTCGATCTAGCGCGCATCATCCTCGCCGAATCCGCCCTGAGCTTTCTGGGTCTGGGCGTGCCGCCGCCCACGCCTTCCTGGGGCGGGATGCTCAGCGAGGGGCGCGAGTACATCGAGGACGCCTGGTGGATCGCCGCGTTCCCGGGCCTGGCCATCATGCTGGTCACGGTCGGCGTGAGCTTCCTGGGAGACGGCCTCAGAGATCTCCTCGATCCTCGCTTCGAACCCCTCAACGATACGACACGCGGAGGCGACGTTGGCACATCCAGAGCGTAGCGCGAAGGCAGGCAATCGGCTCGAGCTCGGCGTGGACATCGGGGGGACCTTCACCGACGTGGTGCTCGTCCGCGGCTCCGGCCGGATCAGGACGGCCAAGGTTCTGACCACCCCGCACGATCCCGAGCGGGCGGTGCTCGAGGGCATCGGCAAGGTCCTCCGGGAGGAGGCGGCGTCGGCGGATCGGGTGGCTCGGCTCGTGCACGCCACGACGCTGGCCACGAACGCCATCGTCGAGCGCAAGGGCTGTCGGACCGCGATGGTCACCACCGCGGGCTTTCGCGACGTGCTGGAGACCCGCAACGAGCTCCGGTACGACCTCTACGATCTCTTCCTCGACCTGCCCCCCGCGGTGGTCCCGCGCGCCCTGCGAATCCCGGTGACCGAGCGAGTCCGGTACGACGGCAAGGTCGTGCAGGCTCCGGAGCCCGAAGAGCTCGAGGAGATCGCCCGGCGCCTGGTGTCCGAGCGCGTCGAGTCCGTCGCGGTGTGCCTCATCCACGCCTACGCCAATCCCGAGAACGAGCATCTGGTCGCGGCGACGCTCCGTAAGCAGATTCCGCGCCTCGCGGTATCGCTGTCCTCGGAGGTGCTGCCGGAGATCGGTGAGTACGGGCGTTTCTCCACGACCGCGATCAACGCGTACGTGCAGCCGCTCGTCGCTCGCTACCTGGAGCGGCTCGCCGGCGCGCTCGAGAGGGACGGCTTCACCGGCATGTTCACGGTCATGGCCTCGAGCGGCGGCACCATGCCACTGGCCGCCGCGGAGCGCTTCCCGGTCCGGCTCGTCGAGTCCGGGCCCGCGGCCGGCGTTCACGCCGCCTCGGCGGCCGGGGTGGCGCTCCAGATCCCCCGCCTCCTGTCGCTGGATATCGGGGGCACCACCGCCAAGATGTGCGTCATCCAGGACGGCAAGGCGAACTGGACGACCGACTTCGAGGTCGCGCGTCTCAGCCGCTTCAAGAAGGGGAGCGGACTGACCCTCAAGGTCCCGAGTGTGGACCTGATCGAGATCGGCGCGGGGGGCGGCAGCATCGCGCGGGTGAACGCCCTCGGCCTGATCGAGGTGGGCCCGGACAGCGCGGGCTCCGACCCCGGTCCAGCCGCCTACGGTCTGGGCGGCGGCTTCGCGACCGTGACGGATGCGGATCTGCTCTTGGGCTACCTCAACCCCGACAATTTCCTGGGCGGTGAGATGCGGCTCGACCCCGTGGCGGCCGAGCGGGCGGTGATGAGCGCGATCGGTACGCCGCTCGGAATGGACGTGCGCCGAGCCGCGTACGGAATCAGCTCCATCGTGAACGAGAACATGGCCAACGCGGCGCGCGTGTATACCGCGGAGCGCGGCATCGACATCCGTGCGTTTACGCTTTTTGCTTTCGGCGGGGCGGGGCCGGTGCACGCGTGCGGGGTCGCCGAGCGCCTCGGCATCCGGACCGTCATCGTGCCGCCCGCCGGAGGGGTGCTCTCGGCGATCGGCTGCGTGCTCGCGCC
Organism: Candidatus Dormiibacterota bacterium; assembly: GCA_035569855.1. Lineage (GTDB taxonomy): Bacteria > Methylomirabilota > Methylomirabilia > Rokubacteriales > CSP1-6 > CAMLFJ01. The sequence goes on along the minus strand of DATMMH010000038.1, from coordinate 11,912 downwards.
GATGACGTTCGACATGGTGCGGGGATTCAAGTGCGAGCTGGACGGAGCCGACTTCGCGCGGGCGAACGTGCTGCTCGCCGGCATGGTCGAGGAAGGGCAGGTCCTGCTCCACCAGGCCGGATTCACGCGGGGAGTGGTCGTGGAGGCTTCGGCTGACATGCGCTTCACCGGTCAGCGCTCCGAGGTGAACGTCCCGCTCCGGCGGACCCAGCTCTCCTCCGCGCGCGCGGCCGCGATCGAGCGGAGCTTCCGGGCGGTCTACGGGGCCCGCTACGGCCGCGACGTGCCCGAGGTCAAGCCGGAGTTCGTCAACCTGCGTGTCACCGTCCGGGGACCGGACCATCGGGGCCGGCTTCGCCATTCGGTGGCGAGATCCGGCGCGGGCGGTGGGGTCCCCTCGTCGCGGCGGCCCATGCTGTTCGATCCCCGTCGCGGGCTCGTCGAGTGCCCGGCCTACGAGCGCGCCGCCGTCGCCGCCGGGCAGCGCATCACCGGGCCCGCGGTCGTCGAGGACCGCGATTCGACCGCGGTGGTGCTCCCACGATGGACGGCGTCCCTGGATCGTCTCGGCAATCTCGTTCTGACGCGGTGAGGAGAGCCATGGTGAAGACCGGAACGGATCCGTTGTTGCTCAGCATGCAGTGGGCGAAACTCCAGTCGGTCGTCGACGAGGCGAGCGCGACCCTCCTCCGGACCGCCTTCTCGCGGATCGTGACCGAGGCCAACGACTACACGTGCGCGCTCTTCGACTCGAAGGGCGACATGATCATCCAGTCCACCCAGGGGTTGACGTCGTTCACCGGGGTGCTCGCGGTGGCGATCAAGCACTTCCTGAAGGCTTTCCCGGTGGCGGATCTCGAGCCGGGCGACTGCCTGATCATGAACGAGCCGTGGCTGGGCGCCAGCCAGGTCAACGACATGCACGTGGTCACCCCGATATTCCATCGCCGGCGGGTCGTGGCCTACGCGGCCAACATCTCCCACTGCCCAGACGTGGGTGGTCGCATCCTCTCGGGGGACTCGCGCGAGGTCTTCGAAGAGGGTATCCGGTTGCCCATGTCCAAGCTGTTCAAGCGTGGCAAGCCGAACGAGGAGCTCCTCCGCATCTTCCTCAACAACGTGCGGGTCCCGGACATCGTCCGGGGCGACTTGATGGCGCAGTGGTCCTCCAACGTGATCATGGAGCGCGGGGTGCTCGGCTTCCTGCGCGAGTATCGCCTGGACACGCTCGCGGGGATCGCGCAGGAGATCCTGCGCCGATCGGAGGCGGCGATGCGGGCGGCCATCCGCGAGGTCCCCGACGGGACCTATTCGAGCGAGATCGAGACCGACGGGTTCGACGAGCCGCTGCGGCTTCGCGCGTCGGTGACCGTGCGAGGAGATCGGATCGACGTGGACTACGCCGGGACGTCTCCTCAGACCCCCGTCGGGATCAACTGCTGCTGGAACTACACCTATGCCGAGACCGTCTTCCCGCTGATCTGCGTGGTCCGGCCCGCCACGCCCGTGAACGGCGGTTGTCTGCGGCCGCTGACGGTGGTGGCGCCGGAGGGCAGCGTCCTCAACCCCCGATTCCCGGCGGCGGTGGGCGCTCGGGCGATGGCCTCCATGTTCCTGCCCGCGGTCGTCTTTCGGGCCCTCGCGGAAGCGGTGCCCGAGCGCGTGCTCGCCGATCCGTCGGCGCCGACCTGGATCCCGACGTGCTCGGGGGTCAACCAGTACGGGAAGCGGTTCGCGGATATCATCTTCATGAACGGAGGGCTGGGGGCGCGTCCCATGAAGGACGGGATCAACGTCATCGGCTTCCCCGCCAATATCTCGAGCACGCCGATCGAGATCTTCGAGAACGAGAAGCCCATGATGGTCAACGAGAAGCAGCTCATCCCGGACACCGGCGGGGTCGGGCGGTACCGGGGAGGATGCGGCCAGCGGTGCTCGATCACCAGCTATTCGGAGGCACCGATCACCTTCGCGATGCGCGGCGACCGCGTTCAGCATCCCGCTCAGGGGCTGTTTGGCGGGGGGCCGGGCGCACCCGGGTCGGTCACCCTCAACGGGCGGCCGATTCATAGCAAGCGCACCATCCAGCTTCAGGTTGGTGACCGCCTGATCCTGGAGACGCCCGGGGGAGGGGGATACGGCGATCCGGCAGAGCGCTCGGATTCGGCGCGCGCCGAGGACCTCAGGAACGGATACGTCAGCGGCGATGAGCTGGCCGCGCCTGGCCCGCGTGCTGGCCTTACGTCTCGCGTGCTGGATCGATCGATCTGAAGTCAACTTGGGCTCAAAGGAGACGTCCGATGGACTCGGCAGTCGAAAAATCAGCGATGCGCAAGATCTATATCCGTCTGCTGCCCTTCGCGGTCCTGAGCTATTTTCTCGCCTACGTCGACCGGATCAACGTGAGCTTCGCCGGGCTGACGATGCGCGGGGACCTCCACCTGTCCGCGACCGAGTTCGGGTTCCTGGCCGGCACCTTCTACTGGGCGTATTTCCTCTTCGAGGTGCCCAGCAACGTGGCGATGGAGAAGGTCGGGGCGCGCCTGTGGATCGCCCGCATCATGATCTCGTGGGGCCTTCTGGCCGGGTTGATGGCGGTGGTCGCGGGCCCGTGGAGCTTCGGCATCATGCGCTTCCTGCTCGGCGCTGCGGAGGCGGGATTCTTCCCCGGCATCCTGCTCTACTTCACGTACTGGTTCCCGAGTCGGCACCACGCCCGGATCGTCTCGGGCTTCCTGATCGGGCTGCCGGTCGCGGTCGCTCTGGGCGCGCCGATCTCCACCGGGTTGCTCGGGCTGGACGGGTTGCTCGGACTGCGCGGCTGGCAGGTCATGTACATCGCGGAGGGGATCCCCACGGTGCTGATCGGTCTGGTCACCCTGCTCGTGCTGACGGACCGGCCGGAGCAGGCGAAGTTCCTGACCGCGGAGGAGAAGACCTGGCTCGCCACGAAGCTGGCGACCGAGCGCCGGGCTAAGGAGATGATGAAGACCTTCACCCTGTGGCAGGCCATGTACGATCCGAAGGTGCTGCTGCTGAGCCTCAACTACCTCGGCATCGTCACCGCCAGCCTCGGGATGCTGATCTTCATTCCCCAGATCATCAAGTCGCTCGGACACTCCAGCGACATGATGGTGGGTTGGCTCACCATGATCCCGTACATCTGCGGCGGGATCGCGATGGTGGCGTGGGGCCGCCTCTCCGACCGGATGAACGAGCGGCGCTGGAACCTGCTCGTGGCGTGCGCGCTCTCCACCGTCGGCCTGGTCATCGCCGGGGAGACGATGGGCACCTGGTGGGCGATGGTCGGGATGTCGATCGCGGCGATGGGCTTCTACGGTTCCAAGGGACCGTTCTGGGCGATGCCGCCCATGTTCCTGACCGGCACCGGGGCGGCCGCGGCCATCGCCTGGATCAACTCGATCGGCAATCTCGGCGGCTTCTTCGGGCCGTGGTACGTCGGCGTGATGAAGGATGCCACCGGCAGCTTCGCGGGGGGGTTGCTCGGCCTGGCCCTGCTGAGCCTGATCGCGGCGGTGATCTGCGCCTTCTTCCTGCACATCCCGAGCGCGGACGCGCCGATCCCGATGCCGGCCAACGTGACGAAATAGCTTCCATCACCGCGCCGGCCGTTCGACCGTGGGGTGGTCGTCGAAGGGGACGTGAGGTTGGGGACGGGCGTTCTGGTCGGGCTGGCCATTCTCGCGTTCGCCGTCTGCCTCGGGGTCGTCATGATGCTGTGGCAGCGGCACGAGCGCGAGCGGACGGCGCGGCAATGGAGAGAGCGCGAGCGGCGCCTCGACCGGAGGCGATCGGTGGCCAGCCCCGACGAGATCCGACGGCGCCGGGGACGGGGGCGCTGACCGGGGCGTCTGTGGCCGTCAGCTCCCAAGCGGAACGCGCAACTGGTCGTGCGCGAACTCCACCGGCCCCGAGTACGAGCGGCGGATGGACCGGACCACTTCGGCCTGCGCGGCCGGCGACTCGATCAGGGGAGGGATGTGCGAGAGCAGCAGGCGTCGCACTCCCGCCGCCTGGGCCAGCGTGCCGATCTGGCGGGGCGGGGTATGCCGCGTGTAGAGATCCGGCGGCGATCCGGGCGGATCGAGCACCGCGCAATTGAAGACCAGCAGGTCGACGCCCTGGGCGAGACGCGTGAGATTCGGCAGCCCGCTCGGATCGAGATCGCCCGAGAAGGCCACGCTGAAGCCGGGGCCGTCGATCCGATACGCGACCGAGGGTGCGTCGCCGTGGTGGGTCGCGACCGCGAGGACCCGAACGCGGCCGTCCTGCAGGATCTCCCTGGGCGGCTCCGCGAGATCGACGGACAGATCCGTCACCGCGAACGACTCGTCGGCGCCGAACGTCTTCTGGTACCCGTAGATTCCGCGCTCGCCGAAGATCTGCTGCACGAAAGCCGAGGTGCTCGGGAACACCGCCCGGCCGCCGGGGCCGAAGATGCGGAAGCGCATCGGCCCGTGATGAACCATGCCCCGAGCCTTCGCGACGGCCGGCAGGTCCGCGCTGTGATCGATATGCAGGTGCGTCAGCAGCACCAGGTCGAGATCGGTGATGTCGAGACCCGCCTCTCCCAGGCGGCCCGCGGCGCCGTTGCCGACGTCGACGAGTGCGATCGGGCGGCCATCGCGCAGAATCGCATCGCTGGATGCGGCGCGACCGGTCATCCGGGGCCCGCCCGAGCCCAGCACCAGCAGGTCGAACCGGCTGGGCCGCGGCCCGGAGACCTCTCCGCCGTCCGACGCCGGGGCTGACACCGCCGCGATCGCGACGATCAGGACCGCACCGACGACCGCGAGCAACCCGGCATTCATGCCGTCAGTCGACCCGTCCCGGCGACGCGGGGGCGTGACCGCGTCGCTCCGCGGCCTCGTAGGCCGCGGCCGCCGTCCGCCCCAGCCTCTCGATCAGGCGGATCTCATCGCGGGCCAGATCCTCGCTCGTCGTGTGGGGACCGAGCAGGACCAGCCGCTTGACGGCACGCCGGGTCACGATCGGCAGCACGAGAGCGGGGGGCTCGAAGTCCGGCGGTAGCGCGTGATCGTCCCAGTCTGCTTCCCGGGAACGGGTCGGAGCCATGTCCATCCACGCCACGATCGGGTCGTCCCCGCGGAGCGTGCCGAGCACGTTCTCGGGCCACCGGAAGCGTCGCTTGATCGTGAAATCGCCCTGCTGGTTCTTCTCGAAGAGGGCACCCGAGGTGAGGCCGAGGAGACGAACCGGCACCTCGATCAGGATGCGCTCCACCGAATCCAGGTCCCGGCCGGCCAGTCTGAGAATCTCCTCCTCGAACGCGGCCTCTCGCTTCCGCCACCCGGGATACAGCACGGCCTCGAGGCCGCGCCGGACCGGCTCGTGCGCCAGCAGGATCAGGACCGCCACCACCCCACCCATCGTGAGCTCGATGTGCTCGAACCGCCGGCTCACGAAGTGTTCCATCGCGCCCCCGGTGAGATGGATCGCCACGATCGACGCGCCGATCGCGCAGGGTACGACGAGCGCTCTCGTCAGAGGGAATCGAACGTTGATCACCCGATGGTGGCGAACCGCGTAGAAGATGCTCAACGGTACGACCACGTTGACCGCGTAGAGGAACTGCAGGACCGCGAGCGGGACCGAGACGTGATAGGACTCGCCGAGCCAGTTGAGCATGGACGTCGCTTCGTAGGTGTCCGCGAAGAGGAAGCACGAGAGTCCCACGATCACCCCACCCAGCACCCACTTGATTCGGCCCCGCTCGGTGGGCCGGCTCCAGTACGTGTCCGCGAAGACCGCGAACACGAGCCCGTACACGACCCAGTTGAGCCAGTAGTAGGTCCTGTAGAGCCGCTCGGTCTCATGGCCGAAGATGAAGTTGCCGAACCCGGCGAGGCCGAAGTAGAGGAGGAGGACGAACAGCAGCGGCAACGCGAGTCGGGCGTGTCGGCGCCACCCGTGACTCGCGATGTCCCGCGGGAAGGTCAGCGCGAAGAGCAGGAGGCCGCTCAATCCGGCCGCCTCGAAGACCGCCTGCAGGACGTCGAACCCCACGAGGGCGGCGTCACCGAGGTTCGCGTACCAGACGAAGTACTGGCCCGAGTTGAACCACACCGAGTACAGGAACAACCCCGCGGTCTGGGGCGTGAAGTGGTGCCAGGCCAGATACGCGCACAGGGCGATGAAGGCCAATCCCGACAATTGATCGAGGAGGAGCGTGGCCCATTCGGGCCAGGACAGCGTCTCCGGAATCGGCGTGATGGTCAGCGGATTCGCCCGCGCCGGACCGGCGGCGCAGGGCCCCGTACGGTCCCGAGCCGCCTCGTTGAACCGGGACACGTACACCGAGACGGGCAGCCGGGAGACGAAGACGATCTGGTTGACGGCGCGCCGATCGTTCGTGCGGGCCAGATCGATCTTGTCCCCCTTCCTCAGGCAGGCTTGCCACGCGGGGCCACCCTGGTCGACGCCGGTCACCACGCCGTCGTTGTCGGCTTCGAACCCGACCGTTCCGAGCGGATACCAGCGATCGAGCGGCTGCGGTCCCGGCAGAAACCGGGCCGGGAGAAGCCGCAGCGTGTCGGGAGCGATCACGAGAACTGCGTACGCGGCGATGGCCGTGAGGAGCACCTTCCGGAGAGTACCCGCCGGGCCCGGCCGGGACTCGAGACGAGGCGGCGCCCCGGCCTCTGGACCGTCACTGGGCACTGTGGACCCGAGCCTCCCGTACCGCTCCACGTTCGTTCGTCGCCGGCGCAGAGACCCTATCCCGGCCGCCCCGCCAGTTCAAGCGCGGGAGGAGGCGGAGCTTTACGGTACTGGGAGCAGAGCGATACTGGGAGTCGGCATGGGCCGATCCGCCGCCGCGGTGCTGTTTCCCCGCGGCGGCTATGTCAACCGCCCGCCCAGGTCAGCGAGCTGTGGCGATCGGTCAGGGCGCCTCGAGGCGCGACGCCGACTGAAACTCGCAGTAGCCCGGGATCAAGTCGCTCCGCCACCAGCCGCCCCGGCGCTGGCAGGCCGCCTTGAGCTCGGCCTCGGTGTACAGGGGAGGGACGGGGATGCTGCTGCACGCGGAGAAGAGCGCGCACATCGCGACACCGAGCAGCAGCGCGGCCAGCACGCGGTGTGATGAGATCTTCGTCAGCCGGTAAATTGGGTCGGTCATCGCTCGTGGTCCCCTCGAGTAGAACCGGGAGGGCTCCCCGTGAGTTCCCGGCTCCGCTCCGAGCCGCGCCTTGACGCTGATCCTCGCCCGGGGGGATGATGCGGGCCGGCGCAAGCGGGCCGCCATGACGTGAACCGTATCGCCCGAGCCAGGAGCCATTCAATGGATTCGAGCCTCGTCACCTACGCGTCGGACGGCCCTATCGGCATCGTCACGCTCAATCGCCCCGACAAGCTGAACGCCATCAACACCGAGGTGCGCGGCGCGGTCGGCGCGCGCCTGCGCGAGGCGGATGCCGATCCCGCCACCAGCGTGGTTGTCCTGCGCGCGGAGGGCCGGAGCTTCTGCGTGGGCTACGATATCTCGCCCGCCGACGCGGCCAAGGCGGCGTGGCGCCACGACGCGCTCCGGTGGCACGCCTCGCTCACCGAGGACGTCGCGATGGAGATGACGCCCTGGGATATGAGGAAGCCGGTCATCGCGAGCGTGCAGGGTCACGCCCTGGGCGGCGGCTGCGAGCTGGCGATGCTGTGTGACCTCACCATCGCCGCCGACAACGCGCTTTTCGGGGAGCCCGAGATCCGGTTCTCCAACGTGGGGCCGGCCCTGGTGATGCCGTTCATCATCGGCCTCAAGCGCGCGAGGGAGCTGCTCTACACGGGCGACATGATCGACGCCCGCACCGCGCACGAGATGGGAATGGTCAACCGGGTGGTTCCGCTCGCCGAGCTCCGGGAGGCCACCCTGAAGCTCGCGCGCCGCATGGCGCTCATCGCGCCGGAGTCGCTCGCGTTCACCAAGCTCGCTACCCGGCGCGGGGCGGAGGCGGCCGGCTTCCGCAACGCCATCCAGGCCGGGCTCGACGTGGTGGCGCCGCTCTACGCGGCGCGGACCGCGGTCGGGATGAAGTTTCAGGAGATCAAGGAGAAGGAAGGTCTCGGCGCGGCGCTCAAGTGGCGCGCCGGTCAGTTCGCGGCGGAGTGATCGGCCCTCCGCGCGAGCAGGCCGCGCGGCTCAGACCACGCCCTCGGCCCGCCAGCGCTCGAGCTCCTCACGCGAGTGGCCGAGGAGGCCGACGAAGATCTCTTCGTTGTGCTCGCCCGGCATCGGGGCGAGGTGTCGGACCCGGCCCGGAGTCTCCGAGAGCTTGAGCGGCGTCCCGGTCATCTTCACCGGACCGTAGACGGGGTGCTCCATCTCCACGAACATCTCGCGGGCCCGCACCTGGGGGTCGGCGACCATCTCCGCCACGTTGTTGACCGGTGCGGCCGGGACCCCCGCGGCGATGAGGGTGCGCACCACGTCGGCCTTCCCGCGAGGCCCGGTCCATCCCGCGATGACGGCCGCGATGTCGTCGCGCCGATCCCGCCGGGCCGCGGTGGTGGCGAAGTCGGGATCCCGCGTCAGCTCGTCGCGGCCGATGGCGGCGCAGAAGCGTCCCCACACCGCGTTGCTCGCGGCGGCCGCCACCGCCACGTGGCCGTCCGTCGTCGGATAGATCCCGGTGGCGGAGCCGCTGAACGAGACGTTGCCGGCGCGGGTGAGAATCTCGCCGCCCACCGTGTAGCGCTCCCCGAGGTTGTCGAGCGCCACCACCAGGCTGTCGAGCAGGGCCAGGTCGATGTGCTGGCCCTTGCCGGTCCGCTGGCGGTAGTGGAGCGCGGAGACGATGCTGAAGGCGCAGAGCATGCCCGCGTAGTAGTCGGAGATGGACTGGCCCGACCGGGTGGGTGGCCCGTCCGGGTAGCCGGTGATGCTCATGTAGCCGCTGATCGCCTGGGCGAGCATGTCGTAGCCGCGCTGCGGCGCGTAGGGCCCGGTCTGGCCGAACGCGGTGATCGACGCGTAGACGAGGCGGGGGTTCACCGCGCGCAGCCGCTCGTAGCCGAGTCCGAGGCGCTTCATCGTGCCGACGCTGAAATTCTCCGCCACCACGTCGGCGCGCTCGGCCAGCTCGGTGAAGAGCTCGACGCCTTTCGGGGTCTTGAGATCGAGCGTGACGCCGAGCTTGTTGCGGTCGCGGTACTGGGCGGCCGGCACCCGCTCCTCGACGCCGTGGCGCCGCCGCTTCACCCCGAGCGAGACGCGCTCGCGCCCGCGCTCCCGCGACTCGACCTTGATCACCCGCGCGCCCATGTCGGCGAGCAGCATCGTGCAGAACGGCATCGCGATGACCTGCCCCAGGTCCAGCACGGTGACGTCGCTCAAGGCGTGGTCCATCGGTCGTCAGCTCTCGACGACGCCCGAGATCTCGAGGGTCCGGCGCGGCGGGCTCACGCTGACCTGGCCGCGGCCGATCGCCAGGACCATCAGGGCGGCGACGAGACAGATGAAGCCCGCGCCGGTGAAGGCGACCTCGTAGGAGCCCAGCCAGGTCCGCAGGAGGCCGGCCGCGAACGCGGCGGTGGCGGCGCCGGCCTGGTGCGAGACCGCGATCCACCCGTACATGATGCCGACCCGATACTTGCCGAACAGGGTCTCGGTCAGGCGAACCGTCGGAGGGACGGTGGCGACCCAGTCGAGCCCGTAGAAGACCGTGAACAGGGTGAGGCCGAAATACTGCGAGCCGTAGGCGTAGGGGAGCAGCATGAGCGACAGGCCTCGGAGGCCGTAGTACCAGCACAGCAGGCGCCGGTTGTCCCAGCGATCCGACAGCCAGCCCGAGACCGTCGTGCCGATCAGGTCGAAGACGCCCATGGCGGCGAGGAGACTCGCCGCGGCCACCGCGGGCATCCCGTGGTCCATCGAGGCCGGGATCAGGTGCGTGCCGATCAGCCCGTTGGTGCTGAGCCCGCAGATGAAAAAGCTGCCGGCGAGGAGCCAGAAGTCCCGGGAGCGCATGCCCTCGGCGAGCGCGCCGAGCGCGGCGGTCACCGGATTCGGCGCGGGCCGCGGCGGGCTCGCCACCCCGGCGCCGTGGTCGCCGAAGGCCCGCAGACCGAGATCCTGCGGCCGGTCGCGCACGAAGATCGCGATGACCGGGATCATGAGCAGGGCCACGCCGGTGACCACGAGCACCGCGGGCCGCCAGCCGGATCGCTGGACGACCGCGGCGAGGATCGGCAGGAAGAGCAGCTGACCCGTCGCGCCGCCCGCGGTCAGGACGCCGATGACGAGCCCGCGCTGTTCCACGAACCACCGGTTGGCCATGGTGGCCGCCAGCACCATCGCGAGAGCGCCGGTGCCGAGCCCGACGACCACGCCCCAGAGCAGCACCAGCTGCCACGGGGCCCGCATGACCGTTGTGAGGAGCACGCCCCCCGCGACCGCGGAGAACGACACGAGCATCACCCGGCGGACGCCCAGCCGCTCCATCAGGGCCGCCGCGAACGGGCCGCACAGGCCGTAGAGCAGCAGGTTCACCGACACCGCGAGGGAGATGGTGGCGCGGGTCCATCCGAAGCTCTGCTCGAGCGGGACGATGAGGACGCCCGGGGTGGCGCGGATCGCCGCGGCGGAGACGAGGGTGAGGAAGGTGACGCCCGCGATGATCCACGCGTAGTGCAGGCGACCGCGGGCGATCCGGTCAGCGAGGGACACGGGGAGCCAGCCTTTCTGGTGACATCCGGCCTGGAGGCGTCTGGTCTGTGATCATCTGCGTTTTCCAGAATCATATTACATGTATATGCATTTGACTACCCGATGGGCGTGGCGCCGCCCGCGGCGGCCCCGGAGCCGGTTTGACAATCCGCCGGCCCGACGGCACTGTGTACGCGCCGTGGCGACGACCGATCCGCAGATCGCGGTGGTGGGCGGAGGGCCCGCGGGCCTGGCCGCCGCGGCCGAGGCCGCGCGCGCGGGGCTCCGCGTGCGCCTCTACGACGAGCGCGCGGCTCCCGGCGGCCCGGTCTACCGGCACGCGATCGAGCCCACCCTGTTGACGGAGCTGACCGCCGTGGACGGGCGCGTCGTGCGGCATCACGGGGCCACCGTGTGGGGAATATTCGACGAGCGGACGCTCGCGTGGTGGGAAGGCGACCGCGTGGAGAGCGTGCGTCCGGACGTCCTCGTGCTGGCCACCGGTGGGCGTCCCCGCGCGGTGCCGATTCCTGGCTGGACGCTTCCGGGTGTCGGCGGAGCCGGCGCGCCGCCCACCGCCGCCGGTGAGGAGGCGGTCCGGCCCGGGCAACGCGTGCTGGTGGCGGGCGTCGGTCCGATGCTCGCGGTGGTCGCGGCCCGGCTCGTCCGCGCCGGGGCCGAGGTCGTCGCGGTGCTCGACGCCGCGGTCTTGCGTGGCAGACCGCGGCTCCTTGCCGCGCCCTGGGACCGGTGGCCGGTGACCGGTGATGCGACCGCCGACTGGCACACGCTCCGCGCCGCGCGTGTCCGCGTGCAGGGCTCGTGCGCGGTGGCGCGGGTGGTCGGCGAGGGCGCCGCCGGCGACGGCCGTGTGCGCGGGGCGGTCACCGTCGCGCTCGACGAGAGCTGGCGGCCGGTCCCGGGTTCCGAGGCGCGCGTCGACATCGCCGCGGTGCAGTTCGCCTGGGGTTCGGTGCCATCCATCCAGCTGGCCCAGCTCTCCGGCGCCGCGCTTCGCCACGTGGCCACCGCGGGCGGCTTCGTGCCGATCGTCTCGGCCGAGATGGAGACGACGGCGGCTGGAGTTTTCGCGGCGGGCGGGATTGCGGGCGCGGAGGGCGCCGCGATGGCCGCGCTGGAGGGGCGCGTCGCGGGGATCGCCGCGGCGGCGCGGCTCGGGGCGCTGACCGCTCGTGCGGCGCGCTCGCGGATGCGGCCCCATCAGACCGCG
>DATMMH010000037.1:0-2316 GCA_035569855.1 Candidatus Dormiibacterota bacterium | reverse complement strand
TGGGCGTGGTGACGGTGGTGCAGGGCGCGCACACCGAGCGGTTCGGATCGCTCGACGGGGTGGCGACGGAGAAGAGCGCGCTCGTGCGCGCGATCCCGCCCGACGGGGCGGTGGTGCTGAACGCGGACGACCCGCTCGTGCTCGCGATGCGGGAGCAGAGCCGCGCGCGGGTGTTCTACTACGGCACGCGCCTCGGGGGCGACGTGGCGGCGGTGGGCCCGGTGGCCGACGGGCCGGACGGTCTGCGCTTCACGCTCGCGATCGGCCGTGCGCGTCGGCCGGTGCGTCTCGCCTTCGCGGGGCGCCACAACGTCACCAACGCGCTGGCCGCGGCGGGGGCGGGGCTCGCGCTCGGGCTCACCCCCGAGCAGATCGCCCACGGCCTCGAGACTGCGCGGCCGGTGAAGGGCCGCTGCGTCTGGCGGCCGGCCGGCCGCCTCCGCATCCTCGACGACACGTACAACGCCAACCCCGGCTCGGTCGGCGCGGCCCTCCAGACGCTCGCGGACACCTCGGAGGGACGCCGGCGCGTGGTCGTGCTGGGCGACATGCTCGAGCTGGGCGAGATCAGCGAGGCGGCGCACCGGGAGATGGGGCGCACGGTGGCCGCCTCCGGCGCGGCGGAGTTCGTCGGCATGGGCCGCTGGGCGCAGGTGGCGGTGGAGGCCGCGCGCCAGGCGGGGCTCGCCGAGAGCCATCACGTGACCACCTTCGAGGATGCGGTGGCGCTGCTGCTCAAGCGGCTGGCGCCCGGCGACGCGGTGCTCGTCAAGGGCTCCCGTGGCATGCGCATGGAGCGCGTGGTCGACGCGCTCGTGGCCCGCTTCGGAGGAGAAGATGCCTGATGCTGTACGAGCTCCTCGTGCCGCTGGCCCGGTACCACACCGCCTTCAACGTGTTCCGCTACATCACGTTCCGGACCGCGATGGCCACGGTGACCGCGCTGGTGATCTCGTTCATCCTGGGCCCCTGGCTGATCAACCGGCTGCGCGAGATGCAGCACGGGGGAACGTCCGTCCGGGAGGACACCCCGGAGCGGCACCAGAAGACGAAGGCGGGCACGCCCACCATGGGCGGCATCGGCATCCTGGTGGCGATCCTGCTCTCGACGCTGCTCTGGGCCAACCTGCGCAACCGCTACGTGTGGGTGCTGGTCCTCGCGACGGCGGGGCTCGGCCTGATCGGTCTCAAGGACGACTGGAAGAAGCTCAAGACGCGCAAGGGCATCTCGGCGCGGGAGAAGTTCGGCGCCCAGATCCTGCTGGTCGGCCTGCTGATGGCGTGGCTCTACTTCTGGCCGACCGACGGTTTCACCACGAGCGTCGTGATCCCCTTCTTCAAGGGGTGGCTGCTCACCTTCGGCTGGTTCTGGATCCCCTTCGCGATCCTTGTCATCGTGGGCTCGTCCAACGCGGTGAATCTGACCGACGGGCTCGACGGCCTGGCGATCGGGCCCATCGTGACCGCGGGCGGGGCCTTCGCGGTGATCGCGTACCTCACCGGCAACTTCCGGGCCGCCGAGTACCTGCGCATCCTGAACGTGAAGGGCACCGGCGAGCTGACGATCTTCTGCGGGGCGCTGGTGGGCGCGGCGCTGGGCTTCCTCTGGTTCAACAGCTATCCGGCGCAGGTGTTCATGGGTGACGTGGGCTCGCTGGCGCTGGGCGGCTCGCTCGGCACGCTCGCGGTGCTGACCAAGTCGGAGCTCCTTCTGCCGCTGATCGGCGGCATCTACGTGGTCGAGGCGGCATCGGTCATCATCCAGGTGGCCTCATTCAAGATGACGGGACGGCGGGTCTTTCGAATGGCCCCGCTCCATCATCACTACGAGATCAAGGGATGGGCGGAGCCCAAGATCATCGTGAGGTTCTGGATCGTGTCGATCATGCTGGCGCTCCTGGCTCTCACCACCTTGAAGCTCCGCTAGGGTGACATGACATGGCGACGACGGTCATATTGCGGCGTGACGTCTCCTACTCGTACCAGACCGGGATCTTCGTGAGCGGCGACGGGACGCGCGGCGTGCCCTATCGCGACTCGCTCGCTGGCAAGACCACCGCGGTGGTGGGCCTCGCCAAGAGCGGGGTCGCGGCGGCCCGGCTGCTGCGGCGGCTCGGAGCGCGCGTGCTCGCCTCCGACTCGAGCCCGCTCGAGGCCCTGACCCCGGAGGCGCGCGCGCTCGATCGCGAGGGCTGCGCGCTGTGGGCGGGCGGGCATCCCGACGCCGCGTTCGTGGGCGCGGATCTGGTCGTCGTGAGCCCGGGCGTCCCGCTCGAGCTGCCCGCGCTCGCCGCGGTGCGCGCGCGCGGGGTGCCG
>DATMMH010000036.1:0-13875 GCA_035569855.1 Candidatus Dormiibacterota bacterium | reverse complement strand
GCTCGAACTCGCGGTACTCGGGCAGGAGCTCGGATCCCACCGTGATGTAGGCGTTGGGCCAGAGCGTGGCCGCGATCTCGCGCGCCTGGCGCTCGTGCGCGTCGTTCAGGTACGAGTGCATGAAGTGGATGACGAGGGCCTCGACCCCCTGCCCGCGGAGACGCAGCACCGCCTCGCGCATCTGGTCCGTGGCCAGCGGCGTGACCACCAGGCCCTCGGCGTCGACCCGCTCGTCCACCTCGAGGCGGAGATCGCGCGGGATGAGCGGCTCGAAGGTGCCCTTGAGCCCGTAAGGGGTCGGCCGCGTGCGCCGGCCCAGCTCGAGCACGTCGCGGAAGCCGCGTGTGGTGATGAGCCCGGTGCGCGCGCCCTTGCGCTCGAGGAGCGCGTTGGTCGCGGTGGTCGTCCCGTGGACGATCACTCCGACCTCGGCCGCCCCCACCGCGGCGTCGGCCAGGGCACCCTGCACGCCGCCGGCCTGGTTCGCCATCGTGGTCGGGACCTTGGCCACCCGCACCAGGCCCGTGGCCTCGTCGACGACCACCAGATCGGTGAAGGTGCCGCCGACGTCGACCCCGACGAGCTTGGTCTGGGGCATCTATCCGAGGATCGAGCGCGGGCGGTCAGGAGACATGGGTCACGGGTCTCGGCGTTGGGATGAGCGAGAGCCTAGTCGCCGGGCCGGGCCCTGTCAAGCGCGCCGGCTAGGGCTGCGTCGCGCGCGCGTCCGGCCCGGCCGCGAGCACGCGGTCGAGGTAGCCGTTCAGGTAGTGATGGAGAGGCTTCTCCTGCGTCGACATGCGTCCCGGCCGGTACGCGGGCGAGGCCATGGCGCGCTGCATGGACTCGATCATCGAGCGATCCTCCTCGAGGATCTGGAGCTGATACTCGTGGTAGATCTTCAACGTCTCGCGACAGCCGGGCCGATCGAAGAACGCCTCCGGAAAGAGCTGGTAGATGATGGTGCGCGAGCGGCTCGGGCCGTCGGGCCAGCCCACCATGAAGCGCACGCAGTCGATGCGGCCGAACAGCGTGCAGTTGGGGGCGAGGAACCCCGTGCAGGCGAAGCTGACCGGCCGGTCCTCGAGCCACGGCATCTTGCCCAGCAGGGGCTCGGCCCCGGGCGTCGGCGGGCCGGCCGCGTAGAAGATGGAGATCCCCCCGCCCGGCTTGAGATGCACGTTGTCGTCCGTCCAGCTGAACCGAGCCCCGAAGGTCTTCGCGTGCAGCACGCCCACGTGATAGAAGTCCATCAGGTTCTCGTGCACGAACTTCCAGTTGCACTCGAGATCGAGCACGATCCGGTTGCCGAGCCGGCAGTCCTCCATTCTCAGGAATGCGAAGTCGCGCTCGAGCTCGGCGACGAACTCGTGGAGCGGCGGGGCGCCCGGGTCGAAGGACACGAAGATGTTCCGCCGCCACGTCTCGAGCCGCAGGGGCCGCATGCGCTGCTCCCCCAGCTCGAACCCTTCGCTCTCCTTCATGTACGCCGCGCCGGTCAGGCGGCCGGAGAGATCGTAGATCCAGCCGTGGTAGGGACACTTGAAGGCCCGCGCGTTGCCGCACCCCTCGGCGACCTCGACCCCTCGGTGAACACACATGTTGTAGTAGGCGGCGAGCTCACCCGCCGGCGTGCGCGCGACGATGATGGGCTCTCCCGCGATGCGCATGGTCAGGTAGTCGCCCGGATCCGGCAGCTCCTCGACGCGGCCGACAAAGAGCCAATCCCGCATGAAGAGCTTCTCGACGTCGAGCCGATAGAACTCCGGGGAGGCGTAGAGCGCTCCGGGCGCGTGGCTGGCGTCGGCCAGCGGCCGGCGCAGCCCGGTCACGTCGATGGGGGCCATGGCTCCTCCTCAGGTGCGCAGGCCCGAGGGCGCAAGCGCGCTCGGATGCGGGGCGACGTGATACTGCGCTGGCGATCCCGCGGTGTCAAGGCGGCGCCGGGCGCGCCGCGGGACGCCGAGGACGAGCGCCGCGGCGGAGCACAGGGCCGCGACGAGACGTCGGTGGGGCCGGATCACCCGATCACCCCGCCACCGCGGCGAGCAGCGGCTCGAGATCGGTCAGCTTGTCGAGACCCCAGATGGCCTCCGACGCCGCCGCTACCCGGGTCCCGGACAACCGCCGCCCGGCACAGCGCCGGAACTTGGTCTCCATCTCCTGGTCGCTCATCGGATTGTCGGGATGGCCGCGGTAGCTCACCAGGCGCTCCTGATAGTGCCGGCCGTCGCGCGTCCGGAGATCCAGATACGACGTGAGGTCCCCGGCCTTCGCCGAGGCGAGATCCGGATGGGCGTAGGCGTGGATGCGCTCGGCGATGGCCAGCACGGCCGGATCCCTCAAGCGCTCCGCGGCGAACTGCGCGATGCCCGCCTCGCCATCGATCATCGCCACCGCGAGGGAGAACGGCAGGCTCATCTGGGCGTCGAGCATGGTCTGGGGACGCACCCGGACCTCGCGCGGCTCCCCGATCATCGTGAGCGTGGAGGCGCGCACGCCGAGGCGGACCTCCGCGATGTCGTCGGGCCGCAGCCGGTCGGTCTGCATCAGGTCCAGCACGCGGTCCAGCACCGGGGCGTTGCCGAGGCAAGAGGCGTGCTTCTTCACGAAGACTTCGCCGACCACCCAGCGCGTCCCGAGCGCGCGGGTGAAGCGCGCTACGTCGAGGCTCTCGGTGTAGCGCCAGAGGCCGTACCGCCCGTCGAGGACGGTCCGGGGCCCGGTCAGGCCGGCCTGGGCCAGCTGCGCGGCGATGATGCCGTCGTGCGAGGCCTTGCCCGCCTGCAGCCGCTTGGTCATCGCGCCCTCGGCGAGGAACTCCTGATTGCCCGACGCGAAGCTCCCCGCGATACCGAGGGCCTGCGTGGTTGTCGGCGCGTCGAGACCCATGGCGTAGGCACCCGCCGCGGCGGCGCCGAAGACCCCGCACACCGCGGTCGGGTGGTAGCCGCGCAGGTACAGCAGATCGGAATCGACGGCCTCGCCGATCCGCGTCGTGACGTCGTAGCCGGCGATCACCGCGGTGAGAAATCGCATCGGCGAGGCGCCCACCCGCTCCGCGGTGGCGAGCGCGGCGGGAATGACCACGGCCCCGATGTGGCACGCGGCGGGATCGTCGTCGTAGTCGAGCGCGTGGACGGCGGTCCCGTTGACGAGGGCGGCCAGGGGAGCGCTGAGCCGGTCGGGGTGCCCGAACACCCGGGCGCGAGGGCGGGCCTCCTGCGCCCGCGCGACGGCGAGCACCCGCTCCACCCAAGGCGTGTCGGCGCCGGCCAACGCCACCCCGATGCCGTCGAGCACGCACCGCTTGGCCGCGTGGACGACCGCGGGTGGGAGCGCGCGCGGATCGAGGCCGGAGGACCAGGCGGCGAGTGATTCGGCGGCGGTCGTCATGTCTCAATCACCTCGGACGGTGTAGCATACGACGGCGAGACCACCATGTTCACGCTCCTGCGCGGCGGGCACGTCTTCGATCCGGAGGACCGGGGCCGGCAGGATCTCCTCGTCTGCCACGAGACGATCGTGGCGATGGCGCCGAGCATCGACCCCGCTTCCCTGCCCGCACCGGTGACCGTGATCGACGCGAGCGCCCACCACGTGGTGCCGGGCTTTGTGGACGCCCACATCCACCTGGTCGGCGGCGGCGGCGCGGAAGGCTTCCAGACACGCCTGCCCGAGCTCTGGCTGAGCGACTTCGCGCGCGCAGGCATCACGAGCGCGGTCGGCGCGCCCGGCGTGGACACGGCGAGCAAGCGGGCCGAGACGCTCCTGGCCAAGGCCTACGCGCTCGAGCACGAGGGGCTCTCGACCTACGTGTACGCCGGCGGCTTCGTGCGGCCGTGGGCGAGCGTCACGACCTCGGTGGTGGGCGATCTTTACGCGATCCCCAAGGTGCTGGGCGTCAAGGTGGCCCTCGGCGAGCACCGCGCCTCGCGCTACCGCGACGACGAGCTGATCGAGCTGGCCGCGCAGCTGCACTGGGCCCGCGGGCTGACCGGCAAGGCGTGCGTCTTCCACGCGCATCTGGGGCTGCGCCGGGCGCCCGCCGAGCAGCTCGCCGCGGTGATCGAGCGCAGCGAGCTGCCGCCCGAGCGCTTCGTGGCCACCCACGTCAACTACGGGCCAGAAACCCTGGCCGCCGCGCCCGGGCTCGCCCGGCTCGGGGCGTGGATCGACGTCACCTCCGTGCTCGGGCCGTGGAGCGCGGCGCGCGAGTCGATCGCGGCCAGCGCCGCCGTGCGGCGCTTCCTCGACGAGGGCGTGCCCCTCGACCGTATCAGCATCAGCAGCGATGCCAACGCCTCGGTGCCCCAGCGCGACCGCGAGGGCCGATACCACCCGTACTGGACCAAGATCGATACGCTGCCGGGCGCCGTGCGCGATCTTGTCCAGAAGCAAGGCCTGGCCCTGCCCGATGCCCTGCGGCTCGTGACCCTTCATCCCGCCCACGCTCTCGGGCTCGAGGCGCGCAAGGGCACGCTGGCCCCGGGCCTCGATGCGGACATCGTGCTCCTGGACGGCGATCTCCGAGTACGCCGCGTCTACGCGCGTGGCCGGTGTCTCCTGGCGGACGGCGCGCCGGTGACGCGGAGCCTGTTCGAGGAAAAGGTCCAGCGCCTGGATCCCGGCCCGCGCTGAGCCATGCGGCGCCGTCATCGGAAGAACCCGCCCAGGCCCACCGTCTTGTGGAGTCCCCACACCGTCAGGAACGTCGCCAGGACCACCACCGTGGAGATGGCGGCGATGGTCGGATCGTTGGCGAATTCGATGTAGTTGTACATGCGCACCGGCAGCGTGGTGGTGGACGGCCCGCTGAGGAACGCCGAGATCATGATGTTGCTGAACGAGATGGCGAACGCGAAGATCCCGCCCGCGACCACGCTCGGCATGACCAGCGGCAGCGTCACCCGGAAGAACGTTCGGAGCGGGCGGGCCCCGAGGGTGGCCGCCGCGTCGTCCAGGCTGGTGTCGTAGGCGGCGAAGGCCGCGTACATCGTCCGCACCGTGTACGGGAGCGCGACCACCGCGTGCCCCGCGACGAGGCTCGCCAGGGATGGCGAAACGCCCAGCCGGCTGTAGACCTGGAGCAGCGCGAGACCGATGACGAGCGCGGGGAGGATGAGGGGCGCGGTCAGGTACTGGAGCACGACGAACCCGCCGGGGACGGGCGCGCGCGTGAGCCCGTAAGCGGCGGCGGTGCCCAGCGCGAGCGCGATGACCGCGGTGGCGAGCGCGACCTCCAGGCTGACCCCGGTCGCGCGCCCGAACTCACCGGCGGAGAGGAACGCGCCGTACCACCGGAGCGAGAGCCGCTTCGGAGGAAACGCGAGGCTCGCCGCGTCGTTCAGCGACGCGATCGCCACCACCAGGATGGGCGTCAGCAGGAAGAGATAGATGACCGCGGTGGCGGCCCGGAAGAAGGGGCTGCGCGCGTTCACCGGCCCGCGGCCTCGAGGCCGCGGCGGGCGCCGCCGCCGAGCCAGGTGTAGGCCACGAGGAGCAGCAGGCTCGTGGCGAAGAGCACGCTCGAGATGGCCGCCGCGAAGGGCCAGTCCACGGTCAGCATGGCCTGCTGGAACACGAGCGGCCCCACCATCTTCACGCGCACGCCGCCGAGGAACATCGGGATCGCGAAGCTCCCCATCGCCAGCGCGAAGACGATGACCACGCCCGCCGCCAGCCCGGGCAGCGTGAGGGGCAGCAACACCTTCCGGAAGATGCGGCCGTGGCGCGCCCCGAGCGATAGCGACGCCTCCTCGAGATCCACCGGGATCGTGCCGATCGCCGCGGCCAGCGGCAGCACCATGAACGGCAGCAGCACCTGCACGAGGCCGATCACGACACCGGTCGGCGTGAAGATCAACCGGATCGGCTTCGCGACGACGCCCGCGGCGAGCAGCAGCTGGTTCAGCACGCCGTAGTCGCCGAGGGCGATCAGCCAGCCGTAGCCGCGGACCACGTCGCCGATCATGAGGGGCGCGATGAGCAGCATGAGCAGGACGCTCCTCGCGCGCGCGCCCGTCCGCGCGAGCTGGTAGGCGAGCGGGTAGGCCAGCACCACGCACACCGCGGTGGTCACCAGGCTGATGACCACGGTCTCGGTCAGAAAGCCCCGGTAGAACGGGTCGAGCAGGAAACGCCGGTACTGCTCGAGCCCGAAACCTCCGCCCTTCACATTGAGGCTGGTCCAGCCCAGGAAGAATATCGGCCCGGCGAAGCCAACCACGAGGAACAGGGTGGCCGGGAGGAGCAGGATCCAGGCGCGGGCGGTCGTCACGCGCGGGCCGCCTCGTCGGGCAGGAGCACCCCGTCACGCGCGTCCCAGCGCACCCAGATCCGCTCGGCCGCTTGCAGATCGTGGTAGCCGGGCAGCGTCTTCAGAACCCGGACCTCGTCTCCGCTGTCGAGGCGCACTCCGAGATCCACGGTGGCTCCACGGTAGCGCACCGCGATCACCGCGCCCGCGAAGGCGCCGGCCGGCGCGGGCGTCCCGCGGCCGATCTCGATCGCCTCCGGCCGCACCAGCAAGATGGCGGCCGACCCGGCGGCGCCACCCCGCGACGCGTCCAGCGCGACGACGAGACCGCGACTCGTGATGAAGACGACCCCGACGCCCCCTCGCTCGACGCGACCGCGCAGGGCATTTGCATCCCCGAGAAAGCCCGCGACGAAGAGATCGCGCGGCGCCCGATACACGTCGAGCGGGCGGCCGCTCTGGACGATGACGCCCGCCTGCAGCACCACGATGCGATCCGACATGGTGAGGGCTTCTTCCTGGTCGTGCGTGACGAGCACCGTGGTGATCCCCGTCTCCTGCTGGAGCGCGCGGATCTCGTCGCGCACCTCCTGGCGCAGCCGGGCGTCGAGGTTCGAGAGCGGCTCGTCCAGGAGGAGCACGTCGGGGTTGAGGACGAGGGCCCTGGCCAGGGCCACCCGCTGCTGCTGGCCGCCCGAGAGCTGGCGCGGATAGCGGCGATCGAGCCCGCCCAGGTGCACGAGCTCGAGGACGCGCGCGATCCGCTGGCCGACCTCGGGCCCCCGGATCCGCCGCGCGTCGAGACCGAACGCGACGTTGTCGCGGACCGTCATGTGGGGAAACAGCGCGTAGCTCTGGAAGACGAGCCCGAGCTGACGCTCGTAGGCCGGCATGTGCGTGACGTCGCGTCCGCGGATGCGGACGCGCCCAGCGTCCGGGTGGACCAGGCCGGCGAGGATACGGAGCAGCGTGGTCTTGCCGCAGCCGCTCGGGCCGAGCAGACAGACGAGCTCGCCACGGCCCACCGTGAGATCGATGCCGCGCAGCACCTCCGTCGCGCCGAAGCGCTTGGAGATGCCCGTCAGCTCGACGTCCGGCGCCTCGGGGCGCGGGGCGGCTACGGGCGGCCCGGCCGGGGAGCCCATGCGCGCCCGGGCCGCCGAGCCGGGGCGCGGCTCAGCGTCCGGTGAGCGCCCGGTTCCATTCCTCGACCCACGCGGCCCGTTGCTTGACCACCGCCTCGCCGTCGAGCTGCAGCAGCCGGTCGAACTTCACCCGGCGGGCGAAGTCGGGATCGAGGCTGACGGTGCCGTTGGTGGCCATCAGGCCGGCGCGCGGCACGAACTTCTCCTGCACGTCCTTCCGGAGCGCGTAGTCGATGAACTGGAGCGCCGCGGCCCGATTTTTCGCGCCCTTGACCACGGACCAGACCGTGAAGATCGGGTAGACCCCCTCCTGGGGGATCGCGATGGCGACCGGCGTACCGCCCCGCTCGAGCTGGTTCACCCAGACGCTCGACGTGGGCGCGAGCCATACCTGTCCCTGCTGGGCCAGGGTATTGAGCTGCTGCGCGGAGGTGTAGACCACCGCCTGGTTGTCGCGCTGAAGCCTGGTCAGGGCCGCGATGCCCGGGGTCACGCCCTGCCCACCGCCGCCTTCCAGCCGGGTCGCGAGCAGGAGCGTGTGCAGTCCCCAGGTGGTATTGATGCCGGGGATCGCGACGTGGCCGGAATATTTTCCATCCCACAGCGCCCTCCAGCTCGTGGGCGCGGGCTTGACCTTCTCGGTGTTGTACATGAGCACCGTCGCGCTCGACGTGAATCCGACCCCGTAGTCGTTGGCGATCCGCGCTTCCTTCCGGACGTCCTTGAGATTGGGGATCTCGGCCGGGTTGAGCTTCTCCAGCAAGCCGAGGCTGGCCGCCTCCGCGGTGAGCACGTCGTCGAGCATGATCACGTCGAGCTGCGGGTTGTCCTTCTGAGCCTTCAGCCGCGCGAGGGTCTCGGTCGACAGGCCGACGACGTAGTCGACCTGGCCCTTGTGATCGCGCTCGAAGGGCCCGATCACGTCGGCGCGAAGATCGCGCTCCCACGAGCCGCCGAACGACGCGACGACGACCTTGCTCTGCTGGGCATCGAGCGGGCGGTCGTTCGAGGTGACGAGCGCGGCGACCGTGCCGACGAGGGTGAGAGCGAGAACCGCGAGACGACGAGACGCCGCGAGACGACGGGACATCGGGCTACCTCCGCGTGCAGCAGGCTGGCGCACATCCGAGCGCGCCGCGAACGATGCGCCCGGATTTCATCAGAACGCGCGAGAGGTGTCAAGGCGACGACAGGTCGGCATTGCCTTGCCTCGCGGGCTCCCCTAGACTCGTGACGCCGCTGGGCGGCGGAAAGGACGGCATCGGCGTGGGACGAGAGACGGTCGTGGCGTTCATCGGCGTACCGTACGACGGAGCCGCGACCCTGGGCTGGCCCGGCGCGCGCTACGCTCCGGAGGAAGTACGGCGACAGCTCGCGTGGATGCGCATGCGCGTGCAGGACGGACGGCTCTACTGGGTCGACGAGGACCGCGAGATCGAGTGGAGCCCGGAGCAGCTCCACGACGCGGGGGACGCCGACGTCGTGCCGCACGATCTTATGGCCACGCTGGCCGCGGCCCGGGCCAAGACGGCGGCGGAGACGCGCGCCGGCCGGATCCCCGCCGTCGTCGGCGGTGACGATTCGATCCTCTTCCCGGCGGTGGCCGGCTTCCACGATGCGACGTCCGGCACCGTGGCGGTGGTGCACTTCGACGCGCATCTCGACCTGATGGACGACTCGCCGAAGCAGGGCCGTTTCAGCCAGTCGAGCGGCATGCGACGCGCCCTCGAGCTGCCCCGCGTGAAGCCCCGCCACTCGATCCAGGTCGGCACCCGGAACTTCAACTTTCCGTCGTCCAAGCGCTTTATCGACTCGGTGGGGCTCACCGAGGTTCCCGCCCGCGCCGTGCGCCAGCGCGGAGTCCCCTGGGCGCTCGGCCGCATCCGCGAGGTCACGGGCGGCGTCGACCACCTGTTCGTCGCGGTGGACATCGACGTGCTCGACCCGGCGCACGCCCCCGGCGTCGGCTGGCACGAGCCCGGCGGTCTCACCAGCGGCGACCTCATCGACATGCTGGTGGCCCTGGCCCCGGAGGCGGACGGCTTCGTATTGAACGAGGTGAACCCGATGACGGATCACCGCGCGCAGACCACCATCCTCGCCGCGAACCTGATCTTCCAGTTCGCGGTGGCCGCCACGGCCAGGAAGCGCGCATGAGCAAGGACCCGTTCCTCGAGCACGCCCGGTTGGGCGCGCGCAGCGCGACTCTCATCGAGTACGAGGAGATCCCCCACCTGCCGCGCCTCCGGCGCCGGGCGCGGGAGTACGCCCTCGCCGACCTCGCCCACGCGGTGATGCTGGTGGAGGAAGGTATCCTCTCGGCCGAGCGGGGTGCCCGGCTGCTGGACGGGCTCCTCCACATCCTCGAGCACGGCCTCGCGACGTTTCCCTGGAACCCGCGGGTGGGCTCGTACCTGCCCCAGGCCGAGACCTATCTGGCCGCCCGCATCGGCGATGACATCGCCGGACGGCTGCAGACCGGGCGGAGCCGCAACGACCAGAGCGCCGCCGCCGAGCGGCTCTGGATGCGCGACCTCCTGCTCGAGGTGGCGGGCGACCTGCTGGCCCTGCAGCGCGCGGTCCTTGCCCGAGCCGAGGAGCACGCCGAGACCCTCATGCCAGGCTACACGCATTCCCAGCACGCGCAGCCGTCCACCTTCGGACACGCGCTGATGCGCCACGCCGGCGCGCTCGAGCGCGACCTGCAGCGCATCGAGGGCGCGTTCGCGCGGACGAACCTCAGCGCGCAGGGCGGCGCCGCCATGGCGGGCACCTCGTGGCCGGTGAATCGCGCCCGGGTCGCCGCGCTGCTGGGTCACCCCGGGCTCGTCGTCAACTCCGCCGACGCGGGCGGCTTCGCCCGTGACCACATGGAGGAAGGCGTCGCGTGCCTCGCCGTGCTCATGAGCAACGTCGGCCGG
This sequence comes from Candidatus Dormiibacterota bacterium, assembly GCA_035569855.1. GTDB lineage: Bacteria > Methylomirabilota > Methylomirabilia > Rokubacteriales > CSP1-6 > CAMLFJ01. The sequence continues at coordinate 3,550 of DATMMH010000036.1, read as the reverse complement.
CTCGCGACGGATCTCTTCGTCTGGCACACGTGGGAGTTCGGCTTCGTGGAGGTGGCCGACGCCCTCGCGGGCACGAGCAGCATCATGCCGCAGAAGAAGAACCCGCACGCCTTCGAGCGGGTGAAGGCGCTAGCCGGCCAGGCCATCGGCTGGCTGCCCGCCATGATGGGCTGCCAGCGCACCGTGCTCTCCACCGACCTCGACTACGCCTTCGGCGACGATACGCTGACCCCGATGGGGGATGCGTGCGTGGGGTCGCTCCGATTGATGACGGAGGCGATCGCGACCCTGATCGTCCATCCCGACGTCATGGCCGCCAAGGCGGGGGCCTTCTGGAGCACCACGAGCCATCTCGCCGATGAGCTCGTCCGGCGGTTCGATCTCTCCTTCCGCGATGCCCACCAGATCGTGGGCCGCTTCGTGCGTGACGCGATCGCGGCCGGCCAGACCCCCGAGACGGTGGACGCCACGCTCCTGCAGCGGGCCGCGCGGGAGGCCGGCCGGCCGGAAGTCTCACTCGCCGGCGCGGAGGTGCAGCGGGCCCTCGACGCGCGCAACTTCCTGCTGACGCGCGCGAGCGAGGGCAGCGTCAACCCGGCCCACGTGCGCGCCCACATCGCGCAGGTCGAGCGAGCCGTCGGCGACCACGAGCGGTGGCACGGTGACGCCACCCAGCGAGCGAGCGGGGCCATCGCGGCGCTCATCGCGCGGGCGCGTGAGCTGACCGCCGGCCGATAGGATCACATGACGGGCGACTTCCGCTCGCCTCCCTGCTCCCAGATGTTGAAGGCCGCGTCCCAGACCGCGATCATCCCGTCGCGCATGGTCCACACTTCGACCCCGCGGCCCGCCATCGCTCGCCCGGTCTCCCGATCCTCCCAGGTGCCTTCCCAGGTGTTGGCCAGCACGTTGCCGTCCAGGGCCATCAGCGTCTTGGTGAGCCGGTAGTCCTTCTGGCGAGCGAGCCGGGCCGTGAACAGCTGCCGCAGCGCGGCGCGCCCCCGCCGCTCCGGCTGCTCGGCAAACCGCACGACACAGTCCTCGGTGAACCCGTGCACGAGCGCGTCCACGTCACGCCGGTGGAACATGTCCTCCACGGCCCGTAGCAAGGCGTTCGCCTGCGGCTCCGTCCACCGGTCGTGCCCCTTCGGAAACGCGGCCGCCTGCGTCGCCTTCGCCATCGCGCACCTCCTCACACGGCCCGGGGGGCCGCTCCGGCGCTATATCGCGCTCGCGGCGATGTTCACCGTGAGGGCGAGGAGCGCGGCGTTGAAGAAGAACGACACCACGCCGTGCGCGGCGACCGTCCGGCGGATCACCTTGCTCGTGACGCCCACGTCGGAGACCTGCGAGGTCATGCCGACGACCAGCGAGAAGTAGGCGAAGTCCCAGTAGTCCGGCTCCTTCTCACCGCCCGGGAACGCCATCCCGCCGACGCCGCTCGCGTCGTAGAACTCGTGGGCATAGTGCAGCGCGAATATCGTGTGGATGAGGGCCCAGGACAGCACGATCGTGATCGTCGCGAGGATGAGCTCGCCGGGCCGTCTCGGTGACGGGCCGGCCGCGGATGTGCCGAGCAAGACGATGATGGCGAGGAGGCTCGCCAGGGCCGCGGCGACGGTCAGGGCCAGGATGACGATCGCGCCCTCGTCCTGATCCGCGGCACGGCGGCGGATCTGCTGCACGTCCGCCCGGGCCATCATCTCGAGGGCGAGAACCACGTAGAGCCCGACCCCGAGGTCCCAGCCGACGAGGCCGCGCATCACCGGTCTCCAGCCGGTCAGCGCGGTGAGGGCCAGGGCGGCCGCGACGCCGACCCCGAGCGAGGTGAACAGGCGCGGCCGGACTCGAACGATCCGTAACATCCAGAAGGTTTTCACTCCCGTAGCCGGGGATCGAGCGCGTCGCGAAGGCCATCGCCGAGCAGGTTGAAGCCGAGCACCACCAGCATGATGGCCAGGCCCGGGACGGTGGCGACGTGGGGCGCGGTGATCATGTAGGCGCGCGCGTTGGAGAGCATCGCGCCCCACTCCGGGCTCGGAGGCTGGACCCCGAGGCCGAGGAACGACAGGCCGGACGCGGTCAGCAGGACGGTCGCCATCCGGAGGCTCGTCTGCACGATGATCGGGGCGAGCGAGTTCGGCAGCAGATAGCGCACGATGATCGGGACGTCGCCTTCGCCGAGCGCGCGGGCCGCCTCGACGAACTCCTTCTCCTTCAGGGTCAGGACGGAGCCGCGAATCACGCGGGCGAACTGCGGCACGAGGAAGATGGCGCTGGCGAGGATCACGTTGCCGAGGCCGGTGCCGAGGGCCGCGATGATGGCCAGCGCGAGGAAGATTCCCGGGAAGGCCATCATGATGTCCACGATTCGCATGATCAGCATGTCGGGCCAGCGGCCGACGTACCCCGCGACCACGCCCAGCGCGGTGCCGAGCACCAGGGCCAGCCCGACGGCGGCCACCTGGATCTGCAGCGAGATCCGGGCGCCGTAGAGCACGCGCGAGAGGACGTCCCGGCCGAGCTCATCGGTCCCGAACCAGTGGCCGGTGCTCGGCGGCAGCAGGCGCTCGTCGAGCCGCCCGCGCAGCGGCTCGTACGGGGCCAGCGCCGGAGCCAGCGCCGCGAGCGCGACGAAGAGCGCCACGACCAGGCCCCCGCTCATGGCGGCCCGGCTCTTGAGGATGCGCCGGCGGGCGTCGCTCCAGAACCCGGGCGAGCGGCCGCGGCGGCTCGGCGCCGGCTCAGTTGTAGTGGATACGGGGATCGAAGTAGGCATACGCGACGTCGGTGAGCAGGTTGACCAGGACGAAGGTGGTCGCGACGATCAGCAGGGCGCCCTGCACCACGGGATAGTCCCGCGCGAAGATGCCCTCCACGATGAGGCGGCCGACTCCCGGCAGCGAGAAGACCGTCTCGGTGAGCACGGCGCCGCCGAGGTTGTAGCCGAACTCGAGGCCGAAGACGGTCAGGATGGGGATCATCGCGTTGCCCAGGGCGTGCCGGTACACCACGAGGCGATCCGAGACGCCCTTGGCGCGCGCGGTCCGAACGTAGTCCTGCCGGAGGACCTCCAGCATCGAGGCACGTGTCGTGCGCGCGATCACCGCCGACGAGGCGGCCCCCAGCACCAGCGCGGGGAGGATCAGGTGCGCGAACGTCCCCGCGCCCCCCGACGGCAGCCAGCGCAGCTTCACCGAGAAGACGAGAATGGCCAGCAGGCCGAGCCAGAAGATGGGCAGCGAGATCCCGACCAGCGACCCCAGGAGGGCCGCGATGTCCACGGGCGAGTTGCGCCGGGTGGCCGCGACGATTCCGGCGATCACCCCCAGCGTCGCCGAGACCAGGATGGCCAGGAAGGCGAGCTTGAGGGTGAAGGGAAAGCGCTGCCCGAGCAGCGTCGCCACCGGTTGGCGGGACTGGATGGAGATGCCGAGGTCGCCCACGACCGCGTGACGCAGATAGGAGACGAACTGGACCGGGAGCGGCCGGTTCAAGCCGTATTCCTGCCGGATCCGGATCAGCACCTCTTCCGAGGCCTCCTCGCCGG
>DATMMH010000035.1:0-12585 GCA_035569855.1 Candidatus Dormiibacterota bacterium | reverse complement strand
GCGCGGCTCGTGCTCCGGGAACGGCCGCGAGCGATGCATGGTCTGGCGGTTGTCCCACATCACCAGGTCCCCCACCCGCCACTGGTGCGAGTAGACGAACTGGCGCTGGGTCGCGACCTCGTTGAGATCGCGGAGGAACGCGCGCGCCTCCGGCACCGGCCAGCCCACGATCCCTCCCGCATGCGATGAGAGATAGAGCGACTTGCGTCCGTGCCCCGGGTGCGTCCGCACCAGCACCTGGCGCACCGGCTTGAAGCGCTCGCGCTCCTCGTCGGTGAAGTCGGTGAAGCCGAGCAGCGCGCGCGAGTAGAGCTGCGAGTGCTCGCAGATCAGATCGGCGACCCGCTCCTTCGTCTCCTCGTCGAGGGCGTCGTAGCCGGCGCGCATGTCCGCGAACTCGGTGTTGCCGCCCTTCGACGGGATCGACCGGGCGTGCAGCAGCGAGTACTTCGCGGGGACGACCTTGAACGAGCTGTCGGAGTGCCAGAGCCGGTTGCCCAGCGAGAAGAGCCGCGTGCGGCTGTCGCGCGCGAACACCTGGTTGTTCACGTCCAGGTTCGAGACGTCGGCGAAGGTGGTGGGCAGCCGGTACTCCTGGCGGAGGCCGGTGCCGATCGCGTGCTCGATCTCGCCCAGGCTGCGGGTGAAGGCGAGCTGCTGGTCGTCGGTGAGCGGCTGGTCGTGGAACACGAGCACGGCGTACTGGTCCATGCCCGCGTGCACCGCCGCCACCTCTCCGGGGGACAGGGGTTGGGTCAGGTCGATTCCGTCGACCTCGGCCGCCAGGCAGGGCCCAACCTGGCGGAAGCTCACCGCGCCGGCCGTTCGGGTCGCCATGCCGGGAGAGTGCTCCGGCCATCCGCCCCTAGTCAAGGGGCAGCCTCGACCCGGCCGGGCGGCTGTGGTAGGCATGTGAGCCTATGACCCAAGCGTTGACCGGCATCCGCGTCGTCGATCTCACCAACAACCAGGCGGGACCCTCGTGCGGCCAGATGCTGGCCTGGCTGGGGGCGGACGTGATCAAGGTGGAGGAGCCGGGCCGAGGCGACGTGGCGCGGTACTCGCAGCGAGACCGGCCGGACGCCGACGCGCTCTTCTTCCTCGCCTTCAACGCCAACAAGCGCAGCCTCACGCTCAACCTGAAGCACGCCGGCGGGCAGGAGGTCTTCCGCGCGCTCTTGAAGACCGCCGACGTGCTGCTCGAGAACTTCGGCCCCGGCGTCATCGAGCGTCTCGGCTTCGGCTATCCGGCCGTCCGCCAGATCAACCCTCAGCTGGTCTATGCGAGCATCAAGGGCTTCGGCTCCTCCGGGCCCTATCGCGACTACAAGAGCTACGAGCCGATCGCGCAGGCGATGGGCGGCGCCATGAGCGTCACCGGATTCCCGGACGGGCCGCCGACGTTCACCTGGCCCTCGATCGGCGACTCCGGCACCGGCATGCACTGCGTGGTCGGCATCCTCGCCGCGCTCATGCAGCGCCACGCCACCGGCCAGGGCCAGCAGGTCGAGGTGTCCATGCAGGACGCGGTGGTCAACCTGATCCGGGTGAGCCTGCGGGACCACCAGCGCTTCGGGAAGGTGATGCAGCGCGCCGGCAACCAGCTGGGCGCCGGTGTGCCGGGGACGACGTACCGCTGCCACCCGGGCGGCCCCAACGACTACGTATTCATCTTCGTGCAGCAGCAGATGTGGCACCCGCTGCTCCAGGCCATCGGGCGTGAGGACCTGGTCGGCGACGCGCGCTACGAGACCCCGGACGCCCGCTGGAAGAACAAGGGCGAGGTCGACCGTCTGGTAGAAGACTGGACGTCGAAGCGGCCGAAGCGGGAGGCGATGGAGATCCTGGCCGGCGCCGGCGTGCCGTGCGGCGCCTGCCTCGACACCGGCGAGGTGCTGACCGATCCGCACCTGCTGGCGCGGGACATGATCGTCGAGGTCGAGCACCCGGTGCGCGGCCGCTTCGTCACGGTCGGCAACCCGATCAAGCTCTCGGCCTCACCGACGACCATCACGCCCTCGCCCCTGCTCGGCGAGCACCGCGAAGAGATCCTGGCCGAGCTCGGCTACTCGGCCGCCGAGGTCGACGATCTGGCGAAGGACGGCGCGATCTAGATCGGGCTAGGCGTAGACGTCCTCGTCCACCTGCCCCGGCTTCGGGAACGGGGCGTCGAGCGCGTACTGCACGCCGGTCTCGATCTCGCTCTTCACGTCCACCTGGATGCGGTCGAAGACCGACTGCTCGGCGAGGTGCTGCTGTATGAGGCGCGAGGACAGGGTCTCGAGCGGATCGCGATTGGTCATCCAGTCCCGCTCCTCGTCGCGCGTGCGGTACTCGCGATTGACATCGCCCACGTGGTGACCGTAGTAGCGGTAGGTCTTGCACTCGATGAACGCGGGCCCCTCACCCCGACGCGCCCGCTCCACCAACCGCTTCATCGTTGCGTACACCGCCTGCACGTCCTGGCCGTCCACGGTCTCGGCGTACACGCCCATCGCCCGCGGCCGGGAGAGGATCTCGCCCGCCACCGTCTCGGTGCCGGGGGTGTACTCGCCGTAGAGGTTGTTCTCGCACACGTAGATGACCGGCAGCTTCCAGAGCGAGGCCATGTTCATGGCCTCGTAGAGCAGCCCCTGGCCGAGCGCGCCGTCGCCGAAGAAGCACACCGCGACCTGGCCGCTCTTGCGCATCTTCGCGGAGAGCGCCGCGCCCGTCGCGATGCCCGCCGAGCCGCCCACGATCGCGTTGGCGCCGAGGTTGCCGGTCTCGGGATCGGCGATGTGCATGGAGCCACCCTTGCCGCGGCAGTAGCCCGCCTCCTTGCCGAGCAGCTCCGCGAACATGCGGCTCACCGAGGCGCCCTTGGCCAGGCAGTGGCCGTGCCCGCGGTGGGTGCTCGTGATGAAGTCGTCGCGCTTGAGCGCTTCGCAGACGCCGACCGCGACCGCCTCCTCGCCCACGTAGAGGTGGGCCAGGCCCGGCATCTTCGCGCCCTTGTACAGCTCGTTCACCTGCTCCTCGAAGGCGCGGATCTTGGCCATCTGGCGGTACATGTGCAGGTGCTGCTCCAGCTCCATCCGCGGCTCGGTCATCTGGGTGCTCATCGTCGATCCCTCCTGGGACGAGGACTCCGTCGGCCTCGCGAGATGGTGCGCTCGCCGGGGGCGCGGAGTCAAGGCACCCGGTCTTACTGTATCGTGTCTCGCCGGGGGGCCAGACCATGACCGGACCGATCGACGTGCACACCCACATCTTCCCGAGCGCCTGGCCGGACTTCGCGGCGCGCCACGGCGGTGACCGGTGGCCCCGTCTCGAGGGCGACCCCGCCACCGGCTGCCGCCTCTACCTGGGAGCGACGCTGAACCGGTCGCTCACCCCGCACGCCTTCGACCCGGTGCGGCGCATCGAGGACATGGACCGGACCGGCGTGGACCGCCAGCTCCTCTCGCCCGCCCCGCCCACGTTCTGTTACTGGGCGCCCGGCGCGGCCGCGGCCGAGTGGTGCCGCATGCAGAACGACGCCATCGCGGAGCTGGTGAGCCGGAGCCCGGCGCGCTTCCTCGGCGCCGGCGGATTGCCGCTGCAGGCGCCGGACCTCGCGGTCAAGGAGCTGGAGCGCGTTGCCACCACGCTGCGGTTCCCGGCCGTCGAGATCGGGGCCAACGTGGGCGGGCTCGATCTGGACGACGAGAGCCTCGTCCCGGTCTGGGACGCGGCCGCGACTCTGGGCATCGCGATCTTCGTGCACCCGCAGGCGCCGATCCTGGGCGATCCGCGCTTCCGCAAGAACAACCTCACCCAGGTGGCCGGCTTCCCGCTCGAGACCGCGCTCGCGATGACCCGGGTGGTCTTCGGCGGCGTGCTCGACCGGTGGCCCACCGTGAGGTGGTGCTTCGCCCACGGCGGCGGTGCCTTCGCCTACATCGTGCCGCGCCTCGACCAGGGCTGGACGGCGATCGGCGACGCGCACGCCGCGCTCGCGCAACCGCCCAGCACCTACGCGCGGCGCGTCTGGGTGGACTCGCTCACACTGTCGCCCAAGGTGCTCGCCTTCGCTCTCGATACCTTCGGGCCCGAGCGCATCGTGCTGGGCAGCGACTACCCGTTCAAGATGGGCGTGGTCGATCCGGTGGGCGCGCTCGACCCGCTCGCGCTCGACGCGGGCACGCGCCGCCGGCTGACGGTGGACAACGCGCGGGAGTTCCTGGGGCTCGGCTAGCCACCATGCTCGCCGCCCCCCGATGAGCCTGTCCGTCGGTCTCTCCAAGACCCGCGCGATGGCCGGGCTGCAGTGCCACAAACAGCTCTGGTGGCGCGTGCACGAGCCGGAGGCGGCCGAGCTCGTCATCGACCCGGCGCTCCAGGCCGTCTTCGACCGGGGCCACCAGGTCGGCGCGCTCGCCCGCACCCACGTGCCGGGCGGCGTCCTGATCGATCTGCCCTACCGCGCCTACGAGGAGCGCTTGGCCGCCACCCGGCGGGCGATCGAGCAGGGCGCCCCCGCGGTCTTCGAGGCCGCCTTCCGCGCCGACGACGTGTTCGTCTCGGTCGACATCCTGGAGCGCGGGCCCGACGGCTTCTGCGTCACCGAGGTGAAGTCCACCACCAGCGTGAAGGAGCCGCACGTGCCGGACGTCGCGATCCAGGCCCACGTGGCGCGACGAGCCGGTCTCGCGGTGCACCGGATGGAGATCATGCATCTCAACCGGGCCTGCGCGTACCCGGATCTGCGCGACCTGTTCGTCCGCGCGGACGTGACCGCGCAGGCGGAGGCGCGCCTGCGGGCGCTGCCGCAGGAGCTCGGCGCGATGCGGGCCATGCTAAGCCGCCCACTGCCGAGCGTGGCCACCGGGCCGCATTGCTCCCGGCCCTACGCGTGCCCGTTCACCGATCGCTGCTGGCCGGCGCTGCCGGAGCATCACGTGAGCACGCTCTACCGGATCCAGCAGCGCGCGCTCGACGCGCTGGACGAGCAGGGCTACCGAACCATCTTCGATCTCCCCGCGGACGCGAACCTGGCCGCGACGCAGGAACGTCAGCGTCGAGCGGTCCAGGCCGGGCGCGTGATCGTGGACCCCGGGCTCGCGCGCGCGCTCACAGCCTGCGCTCGGCCGATGGCATTCCTCGACTTCGAGACGCTGGGCCTCGCGATTCCGGTGTGGGACGGCTGCCATCCCTACGACCCGCTCCCCGTGCAGTTCAGCGCGCACGTGGAGGACGCGGCGGGACGGCTCACGCACCACGCCTGGCTCGCCGACGGGCCGGACGACCCGCGGGCCGCGCTGGCCGAGCGGCTGCTCGCCGCGTGCGAGCCGGCGCGGAGCATCGCGGCCTACAACACCGGCTTCGAGCGCGACCGCATCCTCCATCTCGCGGCGGCGGTGCCCCACCTGCGCGCCCGGCTCGAGGCCATCGCCACGCGGCTCGTGGATCTGCTGCCGATCGTGCGCAACCACGTCTACCATCCCGACTTCGGCGGCAGCTTCTCGCTGAAGAGCGTGCTGCCGGCGCTGGTGCCGGAGTGCAGCTACGCGGGTTTGGCGATCAATGAGGGCGCGGTGGCCAGCGTGGCGCTCGAGCGGCTGCTGTTTCAGGGGGCGGGAATGCAGCCTTCCGAGCGGGCGCAGCTCCGCGACGACCTCTCACGCTACTGCGCGCTCGACACCTTCGGGTTGGTGAAACTGCTGAATCGGCTCGAGGAATTCGTCGAAACGTAGCATTTGGGCAGCCGCCGTAAATGCCTGAATCAGAAGTGGTTTGGGGAGGCTCGAGGGGACCTATGCACAGACCTATCCACACTCTGTGGATAGAGTCGCCCCGGGTTCGGGGTGCGCCGCACCCCGTCTTTCCGCCCCAGGGCGGGGGCCTTCGCTCAGCCCTTGGCCAGCTTCTCGACGCCCCGGCGGGAGAGGCTCGCCACCTTCGCGAGCAGCGCCTTGATCTTCCGCTCCGAGACCTGATCGGCCAGGATCAGCTTCTTCGATTTGGTTCGCGTCGCGATGTACGCGACCCAGTCATCGAGATCGGGCGTGCCACGCCACACGATGGTCAGCCGGCTGAGCCGCAGCGACCTGCGTCCTTCGATCTTCGCGAGAGGCTTTCGACTCGCCTGCATGATCGGGGACCAAGCCTAGTGACGCGCCGGGGATGTGTCAAGACGATGACAAAGAAATTTTTGTGAATAAGTGTGGATAACCTGGGTCGGCCCTTTCGGCGTCTTGACATCGATCGGCTCGCGTTGCTATGAGAGGGCACCATGGAGATCGAGAAACGGCTCGACACGCTCGGCCTGAAGCTCTTCGATCTGGAACAGCAGTATCGGGCCAATGCCTCCGGCGCCCGCTTCATGTCGCACCTGGCGGTCAACAACGTGCTGTACCTCTCCGGCACCACGCCGATGAAGGACGGCGCGCCATACCTCACGGGAATCGTCGGGAGCGATCTCTCGCTCGAGCAGGGTTACGAGGCGGCGCGCTACGCGCTGCTCTCGAGCCTGGCGGTGATCAAGTACGCCCTCGGCGATCTCGATCGCGTGCGGCAGGCCGTCCAGCTCATCGGCTTCGTGAACTCCGCGCCCGGGTTCAGCCAGCAGCCCCGCGTGATCAACGGCGCCACCGATCTCCTGGTCGCGCTGTATGGAGACCGCGGCAAGCCCACCCGCGCGGCGATCGGCTGCCAGGGGCTGGCGATCAACCACTCGGTCGAGGTCGTGCTCACCGTCCTCTTCACCGGAGAAGGGACCACCGCGCCGCTGGCGCGCGATCACTACGTGAAGTAGGCTCGCGGGGACATGAGGCCGCGATGGGGGCTCGGCTCGCTGGTCCTGCTGGACCTCCTGATCCTTCCGATCCTAGGTGTCGGCTGCGCGAGCCTCACCGCCCAGCAGCAGGCCAACCTCAGGGACTGGCAACGCTTCTCCGACCGCGTCACCGCGCACTACGGGGTCAGCGACGTCAGCTTCCTGGTTGGCGAGCACCCCGGCCCTGGCGGCGCCGCGATGCGGCCGCGCGGGCTCATGACCTTCAAGCCGGAGATGCTCGAGCCGCTGCCAGCCGGGCAGAGCCGCGACTTCCTGCTGGCCCACGAGCTGGCGCACTGGGTCCTCGGCCACGCCTACTTCCCGCCGCCCGACGAGGCGAGCACCGGGGTCTGGCAGCGCGAGCAGGAGGTGCGCGAGCTGGACGCCAACGCGGAGGCGGTGAAGATCCTGATGGTGGGTCGGCACTGGTCGGAGCGCAGGGCCTTCTTCCACGCCCACGCCTATCTCTGGAGCTATCGCCGCGCGGTGCAGGCCCGGCGCGCGGGCGTCCCGGCCGGACATCCTTCCGATTCGTGCGTCGAGATCAACGACCTGATCCGGCGCTACCCGGCCTACCCCGACATCAGCGAGACCTGCCCGTCGTGGCCGGAGCCGCGCTGGGCGACGACCCGGGCCCGGCTCGACACCATGTCGCACGCGGTCGACGGCCCGCCCTGATCGACCGCTCCCCGAGCCGCCCGTGCCGGACGTGATCGCTCCCCGGAGCCACACCTTGCCCGCTCTGCTGGACGAGCTGGCCGCGCGCCAGCCGACGCACGAGCTGATCGTGGGCGGCGACGCCCGCCTCGGCTACCGCGAGAGCCGCGAGCGCGCGCGACAGCTCGCCAAGGGGTTGCTGCGCCTGGGGGTGAAGCGCGGCGACATGGTCGCGCTCCTGATGAACAACCAGCCGGACTGGCTACTGATCGACTTCGCGGTGACGCTGCTCGGGGCCACCCTGGTGCCGATCAGCACCTGGGCGCGTCCGCGCGAGATCGAATACATGCTGAACCACTGCGCGGCGGGCGTCCTGCTCACCGTGCCGCGCTTCGGCGGGCAGGACTACCTGGGCGCGCTCGCCAACCTGGGCTGGCCCGGCGGCAGCCGCCTGCCGCACCTGCGGCGGCTCGTGGTGGCGGGCGAGCCGTCCGCGGGAGCCGGGGCGCCCGCGGTCTCGTCGCTCGACGCCCTGTGGGAGCTGGGCCGCGACGTGAGCGACGCGGACATCGACACCGCGCAGCGGGCGGTGTCTCCGCACGACGTGGCCTACATCCTCTACACCTCCGGCACCACGTCCACGCCCAAGGGCGTGCAGCTCGCGCACCGCGGGCTGATCGAGAACATGTGGAACATCGGCGAGCGGCAGCACCTGACCGCGGCCGACCGCATGTGGATGGGCATCTCGCTCTTCTGGAGCTTTGGCTGCGCCAACGCGTTGCTGGCGGTGATGACCCACGGCGGCACGATCGTGCTGCAGGAGCACCTGGATCCGGCGGCCGCCCTCGCCCTGATCGAGCGCGAGCGGTGCACCGTGTACTACGGCACGCCCAACATCGCCCAGGCCCTGATCGAGCATCCGGATCGGCCGCGGCGGGATCTCTCCTCGCTGCGCACCGGCGCGGCCATTGGCGCGCCCGCCGCGATGCAGATGGTGATGGACCTGGGCGCGAGCGAGATCTGCAACGTCTACGGGCTCACCGAGTGCTACGGCAACTGCTCGGTGACCGACGCGCACGACGCGGCCGAGGTCCGGCGCACCACGGTGGGCTTTCCCCTGCCCGGGATGGAGATCCGCGTGGTGGATCGGGAGACGCGCCGGCCGCTGGCGCCGGGCGAGGTCGGCGAGATCCTGGTGCGCGGGCACCTCACCCCGGGCTACTACCGCGATCCGGAGCGGAACGCGGCCGCCTTCGACGCCGAGGGCTTCCTGATCACCGGCGACCTGGGCGCGGTCGGCGACGATGGGCGGCTGCGCTTCCGCGGCCGCATCAAGGAGATGGTGAAGACGGGCGGGATCAACGTGGCGCCAGTCGAGGTGGAGGAGGTGCTGCTCGGCCACCCCGCGGTGGAGCAGGCCTACGTCGTCGGCGTGCCCGACCCGCGCAAGGAAGAGATCCTGGTCGCGGTGGTGGTGCCGAAGGCGGGCCAGACCGTGTCGCCGGACGCCCTCCGCGCCCTCTGCAAGGAGGCCCTCGCCGCCTACAAGGTGCCCGCCCAGATCCACGTGATGGCGCGCGAGGACCTCCCGGTCACCGGCACCGGCAAGGTCCAGAAATTCCGCCTCGCCGAACAGCTCCAGGGGGGAGTGACGCCGGAGATCTAGCGGAGGCCGGCGGTGGCGAGGCGGGGGAAGACCGTGTCGCGGAAGGCGGCGATCTCGGCTTCGGGTGGCGCGAAGGTGAGGAGCGGCATCAGGTAGAGATTGCGCACGCCGAGCCTGGTCATCTCCGCGATGCGCGCGGCGGCGTCGGCGGGCGTGCCGATCAGGCCCATCGCCTCGCAGAGCTGGGCCACGACCTCGTCGGGCACGAACGACGTCGCGGCGATCGCGGCCTCCCAGTCGTGGGCGTGGGAGAGATCGGGGTAGATCTTCCAGACCGCGTCGGGGATCTCGAGCGGCGGCAGGCGCAGCCCGGCCGGCTCGAGCCAGTAGCCGCCCCAGCGCAGGATGCCCCAGTGCACCGACGTCGGCCGCGCCTGGCGTAGCGCCTCCGCGGTGGTGGGAAAGCTCGCGGTGCGCACCGCCCAGATGATCTCGAGATCCTCGAGCTTCCGCCCCGCGCGCCGGGCGCCCCGCTCGAGGTGCTCCAGCGCGCGCTGCACGATCCCGCGGTTGAAGCCCACCAGCAGCAGCGCCCCGTCGGCGATCTCCCCGGCCAGCTCGATCGCCTTGGGCCCGGAGGCGGCCATCAGCACCGGGATGGGCCGACCGGCCGCGTAGCCGAGCCGCCCGGCGGTCTCGCCGAATCGCGCGCTCTCGCCGGCCAGCAGCGTCTTCACGGTGGCCACGCACTCGCGCATCTCGCCCAGCGTGGCCGCCTTCCGCCCGATCGTGCTGGCCGAGGTGTAGCCGGTGCCGATCACGAACTTCACCCGCCCCGGCGCCAGCTCCTCCACGGTCTGTATCGCGCCCGCCAGCACCGAGGCGTGACGCGTGAACGGGTTGGTGACCGCGGGGAACAGGGTGAGGCGCGTCGTGTGCGTGGCGGCCTGGCCCAGCGTGACGAAGGTGTCGCGCGAGATGAGCTGGCTGTCGAGGATACCGGCCCCGTCGAAGCCCGCCGCCTCGATCGAGCGGATGAGGCGCATCAGGTCGGGCATCGGCGCGGTGCCGGGCACGCGGATGTGGACGCGGACGGGAGCGGTCATGCGCGCCGCCTCATTCGTACCGGGGCCGCCGCTTCTCGAGAAACGCGGCCACGCCCTCCCGGAAGTGCGCGCTGGCCCGCACCCGGTCACCCAGCTCTTGCTCCATCGGCTCGCGGGCCCGCGCGTGGTCCGCGATGGTGGAGCTGATCTGTCGCTTCACCGCCTGCACCGCCGACGGGCTGTTGGCCGCGATCTGGTCCGCGGTCTCGAGCGCCCAGTCCATGACCCTCTCCGCGGGCACGACCCGGTTGATCAGCCCGAGCCGCGCGGCCTCGGCGGCGTCGATGAGCCGGCCGGTCAGCAGGAGATCCATCGCGTGCACGTAGCCGATCTGCTGGGCGAGCTTCACCGTCGCGCCGCCGAAGGGATAGATCGACCACTTCACCTCGGGCAGCCCGAAGCGGGCCGATGGCGCCGCGGCCCGGATGTCGGTGGAGAGGAGGAGCTCCACCCCGCCTCCGACGCAGTCGCCGTTGACCGCCGCCACGATGGGCTTATCGTAGGCGTCGTACTTGAGCAGGGCGTGACTGACCACGCGCGCGGTCTCCGGCGCGGCGGTCAGATCGCCGCTGATGTCGGCGCCCGCGCAGAAGGCGCGCGCACCCGCGCCGGTCAGCACGATGCAGCGGCACGGGCCGCGCGCGAGCTCGTCCCAGATGCGGGCGAGGTCGGCCATCATCGCCCGCGTCATCGCGTTGAGCCGCGGCTGGTTGTCGATGGTGATCACCACGACGTGGCGGCCGTGCTCCCGGACGCGAATCTCCATCGCTCAGCCCCGCCCGGGGACCACCACGATCTTGCCGAGCGCCTTGCGGTCGGTGAGGAGCTTGATCGCCTCCACGCTCCGCTCGAGCGGCAGCCGGTGGCTCACCAGCGGCTTGAGCTTGCCCTCCGCGTACCAGCCGAGCAGCGCGTCCACGGACCGGCGCAGCTTGTCGGGCGCCTGGTTTCGGTAGTAGCGGAGCGAGCAGCCGAGGGCGGCGCGGTTCTTCACCAGCAGGCGGTTGGCCGGGATCTGCTGGACGCCGCCCACGAAGCCGACCAGCAGCATGCGGCCGCCCCAGCCGAGCGCGGAGAGCGCCGCGTCGGCCAGCTCGCCGCCGATCGGGTCGAAGCAGACGTCGGCGCCCTTCTCGCCGGTCAACGCCATCACGCGCTCGGTGAGAGGCTCGGTCGCGTAGTTCACCAGGTCGTCGGCGCCGTGCTCCCTGGCGACCGCGAGCTTCTCGGCCGTGCTCGCCCCCGCGATGACCCGGGCGCCCATCGCTCGGCCGATCTCCACCGCGGTGAGCCCCACCCCGCCCGCCGCGCCCAGCACGAGCAGCGTCTCGCCCGGCTCGAGCCGGCCCTGCCAGCGAATGGCCACGTCGCTCGAGATGTACGCGATGGGAAACGCGCCCGCCTCCTCGAACGACATGCCGGCGGGAATCGCGAAGGTCTCGCTCTCCTTGGCCACCGCCTGCTCGGCGAGCCCGCCCCAGCCGAGGGTGGCCATCACGCGGTCACCCGCCTTGAAGCGCGTGGCCGCGGCCCCGGCGCGTGCGACCACTCCCGCGGTCTCGAGCCCGGGGCTGAAGGGAAAGGGAGGCCGGGTCTGGTACTTGCCCGCCACCATGATCGAGTCGGCGTAGTTGACCGAGGTCGCGCGCACGTCGATCAGCACCTCGTCGGCGGCCGGCGCGGGAGCGGGCACGTCCTCCACCGTGAGATCTTCGACCGCCCCCCAGGCGCGACAGATCACCGCTCGCATCGGATCGTCTCCCTTCGGCCTTGGCTCACGGCGCAGGAGTATACCCCGTCGCGCTACGGCGGGCTCGAGTCCAGTCGGCCGCCGCCGTCCGGGCACGACTCCGGCGCGAGGACACCCCACCGCAGGCCCTCGGCGACGACCAGCGGATCGGTCGGGTCGGGCGCCCGTCCGGTCATGAGCGCGTGCTTCTCGCAGGCGGTCGCGGTGAGACCGCGCGGCGCGGGCGGCCCCGGCGCCCGCGTGCTCGACGACGCGCACCCGGCGAGCAGGCCCGCCAGCAGCAGCGCGGGGCGCCAGATCCGAGATCGCGGGCCGTCGCTCAGTGGGGCGCCCTCTCCTGGCCGGAGTCTAGCAAGCTCGACGCTGTGAACGCGATCCCGCCTAGAACTTCACGCGGTTCGCGCCCGCCCGCTGGTCCGCCGAGGGGGATTCTGCGTGTTCCTGGTCGCTCGTCGCCGCCTCCCGCGCCGCGAGCATGCGGGCGATCCCCTCGGCGCCCCGGCCCTCGCGCACGTGGGCGTAGCGCTGCCCGTGCCAGCGCCCGGTCACCGCGCCGCCCACGCATAGAGCGGAGGACTGCTACGAGTCGGGACTTCCGCCTGGTGCCGGTCCTGCCGTCGCGAAGTGGGGCGCCACGATCTGAATCATGGCGGTGTACGCCTGCAGC
>DATMMH010000034.1:0-2928 GCA_035569855.1 Candidatus Dormiibacterota bacterium | reverse complement strand
TGGCCTGGGCCATCGTGGTCTTGAGCTGGGTTTCGGCCTGCACGACGTCCACTCGAGAGGCGACCCCGCTCGCGTAGCGATTCTTGGTGAGCCGCAGCGCGGTGTCGAACGCGATCACGGTGTCGTCCAGCAGCTTGCGCTGCGCGTCGAGCATCCGGAGCTGGAAATAGTCCTGGGCCAGCTCGGCCTGGAAGGAGAGACGGGCGGTCTCGAGATCGCCCGCGCTGGCCTGGGCGCTGTCCCGGCCCGATTCCACCGTGCGCCGGACGCGGCCCCAGAAGTCGGGCGTCCAGGCGACGTCGATGGGGAGCTGGAAGGTCGAGACCGGCTGGTTCGTGGTGGTCCTTCCGGAGGACGACGTGCCCGACGCGCTCCCCAGGGTGTCCGATTGTCGCGAGCGCGTGTAGCCGACGCCGGCGGTCACGGTCGGGAAGTAGGCGGCCCGGGCCTGCCGCACCAGGGCGCGCGCCTGCCGGTAGGTCGCTTCGGCCACCAGCAGATTCTGGTTGGAGATGCTCACCTGCTCCTCGAGCGCGTTGAGCTGCGGGTCGCCGAAGAGCTCCCACCAGCTTCCGCGCAGCGTGTGATCGCGGGGCTCGGCGACCTTCCAGCCCACGTTCTCCTTGTAGGCGTCGGGGGTGACGACCGACGGCCGGACGTAATCCGGCCCCACCGTGCAGCCGGCCGCGAGCGCGGCGACGAGCGCGGCGAACGCCGGCCCGACGCCGGAGCGCCCGTGCCTCACGGCCGCGCGGCCTCGAGTGGCGCCTCGGCGGCGGCGCGCGGGCGTCGCCGCCGCAGGCACCAGAGCCGGAAGCGGTCCAGGTAGAGATAGATCACCGGGGTGGTGTAGAGGGTCAGGATCTGGCTCAGGATCAGCCCGCCCACGATCGAGATGCCGAGCGGCTGGCGCAGCTCGGCACCCTCGCCGATGCCGAGCGCGGGCGAGACCGCCCCGAGCAGCGCGGCCATCGTCGTCATCATGATCGGGCGGAACCGGAGAAGGCACGCCTGGTAGATGGCTTCCTCGGGCGCCTTGCCCTCCCGGCGCTCGGCCTCGATCGCGAAGTCGATCATCATGATCGCGTTCTTCTTGACGATGCCGATGAGCAGCAGCACCCCGATCATGGCCATGAGGCTGAACTCGATCTGGAACGCCATGAGGGCGAGCAGCGCTCCGACGCCGGCCGACGGCAGCGTCGAGAGGATCGTGATCGGGTGGATGTAGCTCTCGTAGAGCATGCCCAGCACCACGTACATCGCGGCCAGCGCGGCCAGGATCAGGACGAGCTCGTTGGAGAGCGATTGCTGGAAGACGCGGGCGGTGCCCTGGAAGCTCCCCTGGATGGACGCGGGCACCCCGATGCTGGTCATGGTCTCGCGGATCGCGGTCGCCGCGTCGCTCAGCGATTTCCCGGCCGCGAGATTGAACGAGATGGTCGCCGCGACGAAGTGGCCCTGGTGGTTCACCGCGAGCGGCGTGTTGTCGGGGCCGAACTGACTGAAGGCGACCAGCGGCACCATGGTCTCCTTCGCGGTCGCGACCGCCGCGCCGGTCGAGGTGCTCCCGCGTCCGGTGTTGGCGAGCTGGTTGCTGGCCAGGTTGCGCGCGGTGTCGGCGGCCACCGCGGCCGCGCTGCTCGTCGCGGCGGTCTTCGGGCCCGAGACGGTTCCGGCCACCGCGTTGGTGCCCTGGACGCCGCCGACCCCGCCCGCGGACGTGCTCACGTAGAGCTCGCGCAGGATCTGGGGATCCTGCCAGTAGCGCGGGGCCACCTCCATCACCACGTGGTACTGGTTGAGGGGGTTGTAGATCGTGGAGACCTGGCGCTGGCCGAAGGCGTCGTAGAGCGTGTTGTCGATCTGACTCGCGGTGACTCCGAGTCGCGAGGCGGTGGGACGATCGATCAGCACCGTGACCTGCAGCCCCTGGTCCTGCTGGTCGGAGTTGACGTCCACGATCTCGGGAATGTGGGTCAGCGCCTCGGTCAGCCGAGGAGTCCAGGCGCGCAGGTCGTCGAGCGAGTCGGCCTGCAACGTGTACTGGTAGAGCGCGCTGCTCTGGCGGCCGCCCACCCGGATGTCCTGCACCGGCTGGAGGAAGAGCGTGGCACCGGCCACCGCCGCGAGCTTGCCGCGCAGACGCGCCATCACCTGGTCGACGCCGACCCGCTGAGCCAGGGGCTTGAGGGAGACGAAGACCGACCCGGTATTGGTCTGGCTGCCGCCGGTGAAGCCCACCACCGCGTCCACCGCCGGATCCGCGCGGACGGTGTTGACGAACTGGGTCAGCTTGCCGCGCATGAGCTGGAACGACGTGCTCTGGTCGGCCTGGATGCGGCCGACGAGGCGGCCGGTATCCTGCTGGGGGAAGAACCCCTTGGGAATTACGACGTAGAGGTAGGCGTTGAGGGCCAGCACCCCGGCCAGGATGAGCACGACGGCCAGCGCGTGGCGCAGGGCCCAGTCGAGCGTGCGGGCGTATCCGCGCAGCAGCAGCTCGAAGCCGCGCTCGCTCCAGCGGTAGAGCCGCCCGCGCGTTTCCGGCCGATCCGGGATGAAGTAGGCGCACATCATGGGCGTGGTGGTGAGCGAGACCGCGAGCGACACCAGGATGGCCACGGAGAGCGTGATCGCGAACTCCCGGAACAGCCGCCCCAGGATGCCGCTCATGAACAGGATCGGGATGAAGACCGCGATGAGCGAGAGGCTCATCGAGAGCACGGTGAAGCCGACCTCGGCCGCGCCCTGGAGCGCGGCCTGCAGCCGCGGCACGCCCGCCTCGACGTAGCGGGTGATGTTCTCCATCACGACGATCGCGTCGTCCACCACGAAGCCGGTGGCGATGGTCAGCGCCATCAAGGACAGGTTGTCTATGCTGTAGTGGCACAGGTACATGACGCCAAAGGTGCCGATCAGTGAGACGGG
>DATMMH010000033.1:0-5618 GCA_035569855.1 Candidatus Dormiibacterota bacterium | reverse complement strand
CACGCGATGACCTTGTACATGGTCGGCCCGCCGCCCATCGCGAGCAGGATGGCGCGGCTGCGCACGACCACGAAGGTGCCGCGGCGGACGTCGAGCAGCAGCGCGCCGCCCACCTGCCCGCCGTCGGTGCGGAGGAGCTCCACCGCGCGATGCTCCTCGAGGCCGCGGATCGAGGGACGGCGCGAGATCTGCTCGCTCAGCCGGTTCATGATCTCGATGCCGGTCAGATCACCCTTGTGGATGGTGCGGTCGTGACTCTGGCCCGCGAACGGCTTCTGGTGGATGCGGCCTTCCGGATCGCGGTCGAAGAAGCAGCCGTAGCGCGCCTCCAGCTCGAGCACGCGGCCGGGCGCCTCGTTGACCAGCGTCCACACCAGCTCCTGGTCGTTGATCCAGGCCCCGCCCTGCAGGGTGTCGCTCAGATGGGCCTCGATCGAGTCGGGCGCGGCCAGCACCGCGTTGTAGCCGCCCTGCACCATGCGGGTGCAGCCGGCGCGGCCGAGCAGTCCCTTGACCGCGATCGTGACCGTGAGGTGCGGCGACCGGTCGGCGGCGTGGAGCGCGGCGCAGAGCCCGGCCCCACCCGCGCCGAGCACGAGGATGTCCGTGTCGAGGCTGTCGATGGGGAGGTCGGTGGCCATCGGTGGGCGCGCCCTCCCGCGGCTACTTGATGGGCGCGGCGATGAGGGCGTCGATCAAGGCGCGCCCGGCCGGACCGTCCCACGGGCGAGTGCCCGCGGCGCGGGCCACCAGCCGCCCGTCGCGGCCGATCACGAAGGTGGTCGGCGTCGCGGTCACGCCGTAGTCGCGCGCGACGGAGCCGTCGTAGTCGAGCAGCACCGACGGGGTGACCCCCGCGCCCTTCACCCAGCTCGCGACCAGATCCTTGGGCTCCTCGATACTGACCGGCAGGACCGCGAAGGGCTGGCCTCGGCGCTCGCGGTGGACCTTCTCGACGCCCGCGGGCAGCTCGCGCCGGCAGTAGGGGCACCACGTGGCCCAGAAGTAGACCAGCACCACCTTGCCCTGGTAGTCGGCGAGCTTCGCCTTGCCGCCGTCCACGGTGGGCAGCGTGAAGCCGACCGCCCGCTCGCCGGGCAGCGCGGTGAGCTGCATCGCGCGCAGGAGCCGGTCGATGTCGTCGCCCGCGGTCGCGGGCGCGGCGAGCGCGAGCATCACGACGAGAGCGCCACCGAGCGCTCCGAGCTTCGCGTGACGCGTCATGGCCTCAGCATGACTCCGTTCGCGGCGAAGTCAACGGGGCTCACGCGTCCAGCTGATAGGTCGCATTGTCGGGCTTGAAGGCCCGCGGCAGCCACAGCGGGCGCCGCAGGTTGCCCGGGCCGGGCGCGGGGCGCGTCAGGCCGAGCCACTCGCGGTAGACCTCGAACGACTTGTCGGTGTCCACCACCACGTCGCCGTAGCGGTCCTCGGGGCCCGGCCGGCTCACCCGCACCTTCTGATGCCAGCAGTGCTGGCCGCTGACCGGATCCGGATGCACCGGGAAGGTCAGGTTCTGGTGCACACCCGCGTCCTCCCACCAGACCCGCTGCGAGTCGGGATCGGCGCTCTCGAACGGGCGGACGCCGTGCACGTGGCGGAGCCGCCACCGCCCCGGCTCCGGCCGCTCGAGCTTCACCAGCGCGGTGGACCAGCGCTCGCCCCCGGTGTGCTCGGAGAGCCGCCAGCGCCCGAGGTGATGCGAGCACGCGAGCACGCCGGGACGGATGGACTCGGTCACCCACACCCGATCGACGAAGTGTCCGATCTCGGTCTCGACCTTCAACAGGTCGCCGGTCGCGACATGGAAGCGCGCGGCGTCCTCCGGGTGGAGCCAGAGCGGGTTGTTGTGCGAGATCTCGTAGAGCCACTTGGCGTTGCCCGAGCGCGAGTGGATCAGGGTGGGCAGCCGGAACGTGGGCAGGAGTGCCATGTCGCCGCGCTCGCGGTCCATCCGCGACCAGTGCACGTGGCTGCGGGCGTAGGTCGGCACCGCGTGCTCCGGCCACTTCCAGTCCTTGAGCGTCTTCGAGTAGAACTCGAGCTTGCGCGAGGGGGTCGGGAAGCCGCCCATCCAGCTCCCGTCCACCTCGACGCCCACCGCCGCGCCGTTCTTCATGACCAGGTGCGAGGCGGAGTCGACCGCGGCCGCCTCGCGCTCCTTGTCGGTCAGCGCCGTCTCGTGGGTCCGGTAGACGTTCTCCTGGATCAGGAAGGCGCCGTACTTCCGCATGTAGGCGAGCGGGGCCAGCCCCTCGCGCGCGGCCGCCTCCGGCAGCCCGGGCACGCTGTGCTCGAAGATCCAGCGGTAGAACTCCTCGATGCGGAGCTTCTCGCCGGCGCGATAGGGCGACTCGAAGTACTTGCGGATGCCGAGCGAGCCGTCGGGATCGATGCGCCAGGACAGCTCGATCCAGAACTCGTCCTCCTCCCACACCTGCCCGAGCCCGGCCGCCTCGTGGGCCTGCCAGGTCCAGTCGAAGGTCTTGCCCTGCTTCTCGAGCGCCACTCGCAGCACCGGCTGGCGGAAGCCGATCCAGCGCGCGGCGTGGGTCTCCTGGCTCATGAGGTCGTGGCGCTCGGAGGCGTGGCCCATCGGCAGCACGTAGTCCGCGAACCACGCGGTCTCGCTCCACGTCGGCGTGAGGCAGGCGTGGCGCTCGACCTTCGCCTCGTCGGTCAGCATCTCGATCCACGACATGCCGTCGGGGTTGGTCCACACCGGGTTGTAGACGCGCGTGAAGTACATCGCGAGCTTGCCGCGGCCTTCCTTCAGGAAGTGCGGGAGGAGGAAGCTCATCTCGAAGAACGACAGCGGGTACTCGCGCGGCATCAGCAGCTCGCTCCACACCTTGCCGGGCGGCGGCATCATCGGGGGCGCCGGGACGGCCTTGTTCCAGCCCGACGGCGCGGTGCCCCCGGGCGTGGCCACCGCGCCCGCCAGCACCACCACCAGCTCGAGCGCGCGCGCCACCTCCCAGCCGTAGAGGTTGCCGGCGGCCGCGTTGCGCCACACGTGAGTGGAGAGCGCGCTTCCCGCGCGGCCGACCTCGCGCGCGACCTCCTCGATGCGCGCGGCGGGCACCCCCGACTCGCCCTCCGCGAACTCGGGCGTGTAGGAGGCGTAGAGCGCCTTGAGCGCGGTCTCGAAGCCCTCGATCGTGCGCGGCAGGTCCGGCCGCTCCTCGCGCAGGTACTCCTCCCAGTTCACCCAGCGGCGGACGAACTCGCGGTCCCACGTGCCGTCGCGCAGCATGCAGTGCACGATGGCCAGGAGCATCGCGGCCTCGGTGCCCGGCCAGGGCGAGAGCCAGTAGTCGGCCATCGACGCGGTGTTGCTGAGCCGCGTGTCCACCACGCAGATCTTGGCGCCGGCCATCTTGCCGTCGATGATCCGCTGCGCGTGGGGATTGAAGTAGTGGCCGGCCTCGAGATGCGAGGAGAGCAGCAGGATGAAGCGCGCCTTGCTGTGATCCGGCGAGGGCCGGTCGAGCCCGTGCCAGAAGGCGTAGCCCGCGCGGGCGGACGCCGAGCAGACGTTGGTGTGGCTGTTGTGGCCGTCGATGCCCCAGGCGTGGAAGACGCGTTGGAGGTAGATCAGCTCGTGGCCGGGACGGCCCAGGTGGTACATGATCTCCTTCGGGCGGCCCTCCACCAGCGCCTTCCGGATGCGGCCGGCCACGTCGTCCAGCACCTCGTCCCACGTCACGCGCTCCCACTGCCCGCCGCCCCGCTCGCCCTTGCGCCGCAGCGGATAGAGGATGCGCTCGGGATCCGTGATCTGGTTGAGGGTGGCCGGGCCCTTGGCGCAGTTGCGGCCGCGGCTGCCCGGATGCACCGGGTTGCCCTCGAACTTCTGGATCTTGAGGGTCGCCGCGTCCACGTAGGCCAGCAGCCCGCAGCCGGCCTCGCAGTTGAAGCAGATGGTCGGGATCAGCGCGTAGCGCCGCTTCACCTTGCGCGGCCACGCCTGGGAGTCGAACTCCTCCCAGTCGTCCCAGCGCGCGGCGGGCGGGAAGCGCTCGAGCCCGGAGGAAGGCGCCGCCAGCTGCCGCGCCACCGGATGCAGCGGCTCCATCGGGTCGTAATGCAAGGCCTGACCCCCCTTTAGGTTAGCTGAGCGGGATCATCTGCCCCGCGCGGATCCATAGCTCTTCCCACAGCCAGAGTCCGGCCAGCGCCAGCACCGCCGCCGCCTCGGACCCGAACGGCACCGACGCGCTCAGCAGCAGCACCAGCGGCAGCACGATGCCCGCCACCACCACGCCGCCCCAGAGCGGCACCCGCAGCGGCCCGCGGGTGAGCAGGCGCGCGGCGCGGGCGGCATCCTGGGTGGCGTGCCGGGCGGACAGCTCGGCACCCAGCACCAGCGCGCTCGCCAGCAGCGAGGCCCACAGCACCAGGCCGAGCCCGCCCACCACGATCGACGCGCTGCCGAGCGCGCGCGCGGCGAGCAGGAGGCTCGCCGAGCCCGCCACCAGCGCGGCCACCAGCAGATGCGGCAGCAGGAGCGGGCTCTGCCAGAAGTCCCGCCCTTCGGCCTGGCCGAAGAGGAACGCGCTGTAGCCCGCGGTGCCGAATGCCACCGCGGCGGTGGGCCAGGCCAGGAGCTGCAGCGCGACCGGATTGCCGGCCAGGCCCGCGAGCAGCCAGAGGACGCCGAGCCCGCCCGCCGCGAACAGGATGAAGCCGCCCAGCACCAGCCACGAGCGCGGATTGGGCTTGAAGATGATGTAGAGGAACCGCTCGGGCCGCTTGAGGTCTCCGACGAGCAGGAGCGTGGTGAGCAGGAGGAAGAGCAGGCCGATGGCCGGCACCGCCAGGGCGGTCAGGGTATCGGCGGTGAGAAACCCGGCGACGAGCCCTAGCGAGGCCACCAGGAAGGCGCCCGCCGCGATGGACTTCGTCCACAGGTACGTCGAGACCTTCCATCCCCACGGGCGCTCCGGGTGCGCGACGTCGTACACCGTGCGCGCGAGCCCGAGCAGATCCACCTGGTCCGCCGCGGGAGCGGAGGGCCGGGCCGCCGGCCGGTTCGCCTTGCCCGGATCGGGGATGGAGCCGACCTCCGAGAAGAGATACCCGCCGCGCCGCTCCTGCATCTGGGGCGTGAGCGCGGCCGCCTCGGCCCCGAGATAGAAGAGCTTGGGCCGCGTCCCCTGCTCCGGCTTGCGCACCTGGGTCTGCTGCGAGGCGACGAGCCGCGCGATCGTGCTGTTGGGATCGTCCAGGTCCCCGGGCACGATGGCCTGCACCGGGCAGACGATCACGCAGGCCGGCTCGAGCCCCACCTCCACGCGGTGGGCGCAGTAGTGGCACTTCGCGGCGGTCCTGGTCTCCGGATCGATGTAGAGCGCGTCGTAGGGACACGCCTGCATGCACGACTTGCAACCGATGCAGCGCTCGCCGTCGAAGTCCACGATCCCGTCGGGACGCCGGTAGAGCGCGACCGTGGGGCAGATCGTCACGCAGGGCGCGTCGTCGCAGTGGTTGCAGCGCATCACGCTGAAGTACCGCCGCGTGTCCGGGAACACGCCCTTCTCGATGTACTTCACCCAGGTGCCGTTGACCCCGAGCGGAACCTGGTTCTCCTCCTTGCAGGCCACCGTGCAGGCGTG
>DATMMH010000032.1:0-6756 GCA_035569855.1 Candidatus Dormiibacterota bacterium | reverse complement strand
TCCGCCGCCACCACGCGCGCGTCCGCGCATTGCAGCACCGAGCGGTCGAAGCCCTCCAGGTCCTCCTCGGTCAGCGGCAGCGAAGGTCCCGCCGGCTGACGCCCGAGGCCGAAGACCGGCATGATCTTCACCCGGGGCCGCTCCACGCCCTGGCCCTGGAGGAAATCACGGAAGCGCTCGTACATGCCGGACCCGGGCGGATGCTCGGCGCGGGTGATCTCGGTCGCGGTGACGATGGGCAGGAGGCCGCGCGTCCGCAGGAGCCGCACCGCCTCGAGCGCGCGGGCCCACGCGCCCTCGCCCCGGATCCGATCGTTCTTCTGGCGCTCGGTGTCGTCGAGGCTCACTCGGATCTCCAGCGAGTAGCGCGCGGCGGCCGCCATCGCGGCCAGCGCGTCGGCCTCCGCGGGGCCGATCAGGGTCCCGTTGGTGAGCACGGTGGTGGGCGCGACCTGGAGCGCCCGCTCGAGCAGCGGCAGGATCTCGCCGTGCAGGAACGGCTCGCCTCCGGTGAAGTAGATCTCCTTGACCCCGGCCTGCTCGGCCTCGGCGATCGCGCGGCGGATGGTCTCGGCGTCGAGCGGCTTGAGCCACGGCGCCCGCGGGCCGCTCGCGTTGATGCAGTGAGTGCACGCGAGATTGCACCACGTGCCGGTGATCTGGATCCAGAGCGTCGAGAGCCCGACGAACGGCGCCAGCGGCACCGCCGTCGCCGGAGGGCTCGGGCGCAGGGTGGGCGTGGTCATTCGGCGGGCTCGTGTTGCAGCGCCCAGTCGTAGCCGCGATAGCGCGCACACGGCCGCGCGCGGGCCGCCACCACGTCGCGCACCGGACCGGGGTCGAGATAGCGGACCAGGAACGGGCCGAGCCCTCCCGCGGCCGCGAAGTCCGCCGCGTACCATCGGAGGATCTTCGAGCACGTCACGCAGCCACGCGGGTCGAGCGCCACCTCCTGATTGAGGAAGTTGCGCGCGGCCAGGTCGAGCTGCTGGTCGAGCGCGGCCGCGCGGTAGGCGCCCACCGGCGGGCACGACTGGGCCCCGCAGGTGATGGCGAAGTGGATGCGCGGGTCCACCGGATGCACGGCCAGGGCCAGCCGCGGATCGCGCGCCCCGAAACAACGGCGGCGCAGGAAACCGTGGCGCGCGTTGCCGCGGAGGATGCCGTGCTCCACGTCGTCCGCGCTCAGCACGAAGCCGCCGACGCGGTACGCCACGCGCGCGAAGAAGCCGCGCACCTCCCCCACCGTGCGGCGGACGCCGAGCTCCACGATGCCGTGGAAGACCATCGCGTTGTAGACGTTGATCCAGAAGGCCAGCCGGGTCTGGCGGCCGATGAGGTCGGCCAGGCTCAGGTCGTGCAGCGCGCCGGCCCGCGCGGCGGCCTCCCGCCACTCGGGCGCGGCGCGGAGGCGCCCGTAGTCGAGACGGCCGTCGGGGCGGGTGAAGGCGCCGATGACGCCCAGCATCCCGCGCTGCAGCGCCTCGGCCGCCGCGGACGGGCCGGCGCCTCCGGTGGCCGGGACCTGGTTCAGCACGATCCGGCCGAACAAGGGCCTCATCGGGTCTCGATCCTGCCCCCCTCGCGGCGCGGAGTTGTTATCGCCGCGTCAATTCGGACGAACACCCCCTGGGGTCGGACGAACACCCCTTGGGGTCAGACGAAGACCCCTTCGGGCAGGAAGGCGGAGACGATCCAGTTGGGCGCGTCCACGATCTCGCTGATCTTGAGATCCACCGTCACGCTGCACAGGACGTAGGCTTCCTCGCGGGAGAGCCCCCGCTCGCGCACCAGGTGATCGATCATGTAGCGCACCGCCTGCTGCGAGGCCGCGAAGAGGTCGGGCCCGTTGGCGGTGGTGGCGAACCACGGACCCGGGGCGGCCGCCGCGGAGGGCGCGCGCGACGTGCGGAGCTGTGGCTCGGCGAGGCCGCGGCCGCGCTCGAGGTCGAAGCGCGCGGTCACGCGGCCCATCATCTCCACCGCGGTCACGCACACCTCGCCGTCGCCCTGGATCGCGTGGGCGTCGCCGACGCTGAACAGCGCGCCATCCACCCACACCGGCAGGTAGAGGGTCGTGCCACTCGTGAGCTGCTTGATGTCCATGTTGCCGCCGTTCTTCCGCGGCGGCATCGTGCTGTGGCCGCCCGGGATGTCGAGCGCGGTGCCCATCACCCCGGGGAACGGGTCGATCGGCACCGCGAGACGGCCCCCGGCGCGCGCGTGGGTGCCGTCGCTGAGATCCCAGATCTGCAGGAACGGCTTCGAGAAGTCCGATTCGGGAAGGAGCCCGCGGCCGGGCCGGATCGCGGTCCAGCCGAAGTCGGCGCCCGGCTTCACGTCGAGGATCTCCACCACCAGGACGTCGCCCGGCCGGGCGCCCCTCACCCGCACCGGCCCGGTGAGCGGATGCCCGCGGAAGGGCCCGCGCGCCATCACGTCGGCGTGGGTCGAGCCGCGGCGGTAGTAGCGGTCGGCCGCGTCCCGCGTGTCGAAGGTCACCGTCTCGCCCGGCTCGATCTCGAGCCGCGGCGGCAGCGCGTTGTTCCACTCGTAGTGGACCTGGGAGGCGTCGAGGTGGTCGGCCATGGCGCCGTCGAGTATACACGTCCGGCCGGAGGCCGCGGCCGCGTAGTATGCTCTCGCCGTGGCGTTCACGTCGACGCTCTGGCAGGCCATCGCGCCGATCTACCGCGCGATCCTCGCGCACCCGTTCGTGGCCGGGCTCACCGACGGCTCGCTCCCGCGCGAGGCCTTTCGCTTCTACGCGGTGCAGGACGCGCTCTACCTCCGCGAGTTCGCCCGCGGCCTCTCGGTGGCGGCCGCGCGCGCGCCCCGCGAGGAGTGGATCATCATGCTGAACGAGCACGCGGCCGGCGCGCTCCGGGTGGAGCGCACCCTGCACGAGTCCTTCTTCAAGGAGTTCGGCCTCTCGCCGGAGGCGGTGGCGGCCACCCCGCTCGCGCCCGTCAACCTCGCCTACACCTCGTACCTCCTCGCGGTGGCCTACGGGGCCCCGTTCCACGAAGCGATCGCCGCGCTCCTGCCCTGCTACTGGATCTACTGGGAGGTGGGCAAGACCCTCGAGCGCTCGGGCTCGCGCGACCCGCTCTACGCGCGCTGGATCGGCACCTACGCCTCCGAGGAGTTCGGCGCGGTGGTGCGCGACGTGCTGGCCTGTGTGGAAACTCTCGCCGCCACGCTGCGAGAGGAGGATCGGGAGACCATGCGGCGGCACTTCGTCACCACCAGCCGCTACGAGTGGATGTTCTGGGACATGGGCTGGCGCCGCGAGGCCTGGCCCGTCTAGGCGATCGTCAGCTCTACCGCGGCGGGGTCGGCGGTGACCCGCCGGCCGGGGCGTGCAGGGCGGCGATGGTCTCGGCGGTGAGCCGGCAGATGTCGATCATGGCCATCCGGAGATCGTAGGTGGTACCGAAGCGGGCGATCACCAGCCGCTCGGAGGGGACCACGACGACCGTCTGGCCGTAGATGCCGAGGGCCATGAAAGCATCGGCCGGCATGCCATGGTCGCGGCGGAAGCGCGCGCCCTGGCTGTCTCCCTGGTTGATCCACCATCCGGCGCCGTAGCCGACGGAGGCGGTCGGCGTAGGGGTCGTCGAATAGCGCACCCATCCCTCGGGCAGGATGCGAGTGCCGCCCACGACCCCGTCCTCGAGGAACAGCATCCCGAAGCGCGCCCACTCCCGCGGCGTGGCGAACAGGAACGCCCCGGCGATCGGCGTGCCGGTGGCGTCGAGCTCCAGGGTGGCGCCGCGGATGCCGAGCGGGCCGAAGAGCTCGCGCCGCGCGAAGCGCAGCACATCCACCGCGTGGCCACCGACCCGGTCGCGGACGATGCGCGCCAGGATCGCCGGGTTGCCATTGGCGTAGGCCCACTTCGTCCCCGGCGCGGCGGTGAGCGCAGCGCGCTCGGCGAATCCCGCCATGTCCGGCTCGTTGAAGACCATCCGCGCCGACGTGTCCCACGCGGT
This sequence comes from Candidatus Dormiibacterota bacterium, assembly GCA_035569855.1. Classification (GTDB taxonomy): domain Bacteria; phylum Methylomirabilota; class Methylomirabilia; order Rokubacteriales; family CSP1-6; genus CAMLFJ01. The sequence continues at coordinate 2,761 of DATMMH010000032.1, read as the reverse complement.
CGACAGGCTGGCGGTGAGCGAGTCGCCCAGGGCGAGCCCGCTCTCCATGCGCAGCAGATGATCCAGGGTGATCGCGCCGCGCGAATCGCCCGAGGTCTGCCAGGCCGCCACCGGCGCCGGCTCTTCCATTCTGAGCTTTCCCTGTCGGACGAGAATGCCCAGCAGCGCATTGTTGACCGACTTGGTCGCGGACCAGCCGTGGACCGGCGTGTCGATGCCGAAGCCGTCGGCGTAGCGCTCCGCCACGACGCGCCCGTCGTGAACGACGACCACCGCGTGGGTGCGGCGCACCGGCTTGCCGTCCGGCTCGACGAAGGCTCCATCGACCGCCGCTTTCAAGCCGGCCGGGGTCGGCACGACGATCTCCGGTCCGGCAATGTCGGGCAGGAGCGCGGGGATCGGCCCGTCGGCCTCGACGTCGGCCCGGGTCGGCGAGTCGGGCGGCTGCGTCCCGTTCAGGTTGAGGCAGCCGAGACCGTCGCGGTACACCGCGCGATTCTCGAGCCCACCCACCGTCCACGCCCTGACCTCGCGCTTCGCCCGGTCCACCTCGTGACGGAGCGCCCAGTTGAATCCGCTGAAGACCGGATTGCCCGCGATGTCTTCCTCGCTCACCCGACCCGGGTCCAGGCCGGAGACGAAGACGTAGGAGCAGACGACGTGGCTGATGTACCCGGTGGCGATCCGCGCCGGATTGCCGGACCGGGCGCAGCAGCCGGAGATCGCCAGCAGGGCCAGCCCACCGGCGATCCACGGGATCTTGATTGCGTCGAGTGTCATCTGAGCGGGTCGCATGCTAGCACGCCATTGACCAGATCCGAGCGCAAGCTTATCCTACGCGGGCATTCCCACGTCTCGCCCGCCGGAGGAGCAGCCGTGAGCAGCCGCCTCGCGCGGACCATCGTGAGCTCGGTCGTCATCATCGTCGCGGTCGTGTCCGCCCACGCCCGGCCCGCGGCCGCCGCCGAGGTCGTCAAGCTGGGCGATCTGCCCTCCATCTCGAACGCGGGTATCTACATCGCCATCGAGAAGAGCTTCTTCCAGGAGCGCGGCATCACGGTGGACATCGAGCGCTTCGCCTCCGCGGGCAAGATGGCGGCGCCCCTCGCTACCGGCCAGATCGACGTCGCGGTCGGCTCGCCCTCGGCCAGCCTCTACAACTCGATCGCGGGAGGGATGGACTTCAAGATCGTGGCCGACAAGGGCCAGGTGCGGCCCGGCTACAACTTCACCCCGCTCATCGTCCGCCGAGACCTGATCGAGTCGGGGAAGGTGAAGACGCTGAAGGACCTCAAGGGCCTCAAGATCGCCAGCGGCGCTAAGGGCATCAACTTCGATTTCTTCCTCGCCAAGATGATGGAGCACGTCGGTCTCGGCTACGACGCGCTCGACGTCGTCTACATGTCCTACCCCGACGGCGTCAAAGCGCTGGCCAGCAAGGCGGTCGACGCCGCCTTCGCGCCCGAGCCGTGGGGCGCGCAGGCCGAGCAGCTGAAGATCGGCACGCGCTTCTTCCTGACCGAGCAGGTGCCCGCCCTCGCCACGTTCCAGGTGGCGGTGGTGATGTACAGCGGCAAGTTCATGAAGGAGCGGCCCAAGGTGGCCCGCGCGTTCCTCCAGGCCTACGTGCAGGGCGTCCGCGTCTACAACGCCAAGGGCCTCAAGGACGCCGAGGTCGCGGGCATCCTCTCGAAGCACCTCAAGCTCCCGGGAGAGATCATCCAGGCCACCTTCCCGGTCTACCTCGATCCGAGCGGCAAGCCGCGCGTGCAGGATCTGGCCGCGTTCCAGGACTGGTTCCACCAGATGGGCTGGGTGAAGGAGCCGGTGCCGATGGACCGGGTCGTCGATCTCAGCTTCCTCGAATAGCCGACACGTGCTGCTGGCGCTTCGCGACGTCGGCAAGGCCTGGCACATCGCGCGCACCGGCGAGCGCGTCTCCGCGCTCGAGACGATCAGCCTGGAGGTCACCGCCGGTGAGTTCCTGATCCTGCTGGGCCCCTCCGGCTGCGGCAAATCCACCCTCCTTCAGATCATCGCCGGGCTCGAGGCGCCGTCCTCCGGGGAGATCCGGTTTCCGCTCACCGCGGGCGGCGGCGAGGGCCGCGACAAGCTCACCAGCATGGTGTTCCAGGACTACGCGCTCTTCCCCTGGCGTACCGTGCTCGGCAACGTCGTCTTCGGCCCCGAGGTGCGCGGCATGCCCCGGCGCGAGCGCGACGCGCGCGCGCGGCGGCTCATCGAGCTGGTCAATCTCCGCGGGGTGGAGGGCCGCTATCCCCACGAGCTCTCGGGCGGCATGCGCCAGCGGGTCGCGCTGGCCCGGGCGCTCGCCAACGATCCGCAGATCCTCCTCTTCGACGAGCCCCTCGCCGCACTCGACGCGCAGACGCGGCGGGTGATGCAGGACGAGCTGCTGCGGATCTGGGGCGAGACCGGCAAGACGTTCGTGTACGTCACCCACAGCCTGCAGGAGGCCATCTTGCTCGGAACGCGAATCATCCTGCTGACCGCGGGCCCCGGGCGCATCAAGCAGGTGGAGGACGTGACGCTGCCGCGGCCGCGGCATCTCACCGGCCGCGCGGAGGGCGCGCTGCTCGACCGCCTCGACGCGCTCCTGGGCGAAGAGGTGAAGCGGGCCATGGCCTCGTGACCGCCTCGCACGGGCGGCAGATCGCCTCCGTGGTCGGGCTCCTGCTTGTCTGGCAGGTGCTGGTGCAGGCCGGCCGGATCAACCCGCTCTTCCTGCCCGCCCCGGTCT
>DATMMH010000031.1:0-21078 GCA_035569855.1 Candidatus Dormiibacterota bacterium | reverse complement strand
GGCGTCGATCCTGGGACGCGCCCAGCTCCTGCTCGAGCGCGTCCAGGACGTCAAGCTGCGCCAGTGGCTCAAGGTCATCGAGCGCGCGGCGATGGACGGGGCGCGCACCGTGCGACGGTTGCAGGACTTCACGGGCGTCCGTCGGGACCAGCCCGCGGTGCCGGTCGACCTGAACCAGGTGGTGCAGCAGGTGCTCGAGACCACCGAATCCACCTGGCGGCAGGACAGCCGTCGGCGCGGCATCGAGATCGAGGTGCTCACCGACCTGGCCGAACACCTGCCGAAGGTGGCGGGCGACCCCTCCGAGCTGCGGGAGGCCTTCACCAACCTGGTGCTCAACGCGGTCGACGCGATGCCCCGTGGGGGCACGCTCACGCTGCGCACGAGCGCGCCGGCGGGGCAGGTGGCCGAGCGGGAGGTGGCGGTCGAGATCATCGACACCGGCACCGGCATCCCGGAGCCGATCCGGCAGAAGATCTTCGACCCGTTCTTCACCACGAAGGGCCCGAAGGGCACCGGTCTCGGGCTGTCGATGACCTATGGTATCCTCTCGCGCCACGGCGCTCGGATCACCGTCGACAGCGAGGAGGGGCGCGGCACGACCTTCCGGCTGGTCTTTCCCCCGACGGATCAGGTCGCGGAAGCGCCGCCGCCGTTCGCGGCGCCGCCCGGGCCCACGGAGACCCTGCGCTGCCTCGTGGTGGACGACGAAGAAGAAGTGGGCGACGTTGTCGCGGACATCCTGGGCGCGGCGGGGCACCACACGACGGTGGCCCGCAGCGGCCAGGAAGCGGTCGAGCGACTCGCGGCCGAGCCGTTCGATGTGGTGTTCACGGATCTGGCGATGCCGGGCATGACCGGATGGCAGGTGGCGCGGGCGGTCAAGGACCGGGCGCCGCAGGCGAAGGTGGTGTTGATGAGCGGGTTCGGGGTGGAGGTGGCACCGGAGGAATTGCGCACGAACGGCGTGGACGTCGTACTCGCCAAGCCGCTGCAGATCCAGGACGTGCTGGGCGCGATGGCGGCGATCGCCCGCGCCGGGGCCGCGGAGCGCCAGCCGTGACCAGCCCGCTCATCACGGAGGCGCTCCGGGCGCTGGTGGACCGGCGTGATCTGACGCGCCTCGAGGCGACCGCGACGATGGAGGCGATCATGTCGGGAGCCTCCACCGACGCGCAGATCGGCGCGTTCCTCACCGCGCTGCGCATGAAGGGCGAGACCGTGGAGGAGCTGATCGGCTTCGCGCAGGTCATGCGCCAGAAGGCGGTCAAGGTGCGGGCTCGCGACGCCGATCTGGTCGGCCAGACCGGAACCGACCGTGAGATGCTGATCGACACCTGCGGCACCGGGGGCGACGCCTCCGGAACCTTCAACGTGTCGACCGCGACCGCGTTCGTGGTGGCGGGGGCGGGGCTTCGGGTGGCCAAGCACGGCAACCGCTCCGTCTCCTCCCTGTGCGGATCCGCCGACGTGGTCGAGACGCTCGGGATCAGCATCGAGCTGACGCCCGCGAAGGTGGCCCGCTGCATCGACGAGGTCGGCATCGGCTTTCTCTACGCTCCGTTGCTCCACACCGCGATGAAGCACGTGATGGCGGCTCGCCGGGAGATGGGGGTGCGCACCGTCTTCAACATGCTGGGCCCGCTCACCAACCCGGCCGGCGCCAACGCGCAGGTGATCGGCGTCTACTCGCCCACCCTCACCGAGCCGCTCGCCCGGGTGCTCGCCGAGCTCGGCACCATCCGGGCGTTCGTCGTTCACGGCGCCGACGGGCTCGACGAGATCTCGAACACCGGGGAGAGTCACCTCTCCGAGGTGCGCGAGGGCGTGGTCCGCTCTACGCGGGTTCGGCCGCAGGATTTCGGCATGCCGCAGGCCGATATCCGGGACCTGCAGGGGGGCGACCGGCAGGAGAACGCGGGCATCATCCGCCGCCTGCTCGGGGGAGAGCTCGGGCCGCGCCGCGACATCGTGCTGATGAACGCGGCCGCTGCGTTGGTGGCGGGCGGCAAGGCGCAGGACTTCAAGGAAGGGGTGGGCCTGGCGATCCGCTCGGTGGACTCGGGTGAGGGGGCCCGCAAGCTCGAAGCTCTCGTCATGCTTTCGCAACGTCTGGCCGCCGAGCCTGCCGCCTAGCCGGCCTCCAGGGACCAGGGGGCCGGATTGCCCCGCCCGGGTGCCCATTGACCCTGCCGGCCCGGCCCGGTTACAATGACGCCGGTCGCAGTAACTGCCTGTCGTGTCTACAGGAATCCCGACTCGAAGCTCGACGACGGCGTTGAGCGGCCACGAGAGTTCTAGAACACTGAACGCGAGGTTGAATGTGGCCAGTCGAGTGCCGCGGTATCACCAGATCGCGCAGTCGCTACGCGAGCGCATCGTCGCGGGAGGCCTCGGGCCCGGCAAGCGGCTCGACAACCAGCGCAGCCTCGCGCGCGAATTCGGTGTCACCCTGATGACGCTGCGCCAGGCGCTCGATCTGCTCGAGCGCGATGGTCTGATCGCCCGGCGGCACGGGCTCGGCACGTTCACCGCGCGCCCATCCATCGACTACGACATCCTTCATCTGCGCGCCCTGGCCGGCGATCTGTCGGCGCTCGGCGAGGACGTGGCGACCCGCTTCCTCCGGACCTACTCGACGCCGGCCGAGCGCGCGGTGGCCGCGTCACTCGGGCTGCGCGAGCGCGCGCCGGTGTTCGTCCTGGAGCGGCTGCGCCTCGTGCACGGCGAGCCGGTCAGCTTCCAGGCGTCGTATCTGGCCGCCGCGCTGGGCGAGGAGATCGCGAAGGCGGACCTCGCGGTGACGCCGCTTCGCCAGGTGCTGGCCTTCAAGCTGGGGATCGAGATCACCGGCGCGCGCGAGACGGTGTCCGCGGTGCCCCTCGACCGCCGCGCCGCCCGCGAGCTCGGCTGTCGCCCGGGCGTCGCCGCTTTCCGCTCCGATCGCGTGTCGACCGGAGCAGACGGGATCCCCGTCGTCTACGACCGCGTCTTCATCCCGGGCGATCGCTTCCGCATCACCCGCGATCTCCGCTACGGCGGCCTCCCGGCCACGCCCGCTCCCGAAGTCCTCGACGTTCAACCGCGATGAAAGGACCGTCATGAAGATTCTCGTGATGATCAAGCAGGTCCCGGACACGGCCACGCAGGTGAAGATCGGAGGCGACGGCCGCGCCATCGACACCGCGGGCATCACCTGGATCGTCTCGCCGTACGACGAGTTCGCGCTCGAGGAGGCGCTCCGGATCAAGGAGAAGCGCGGGCAGGGTGAGGTGGTCGCGGTCTCGCTCGGACCCGAACGCGGGAAGGAGGCGCTGCGCTCCTGCCTCGCGATGGGCGCCGACCGTGCGGTGCACCTCCTCGACCCGGCCTGGGAGGCGCCCGACACCTTGATGACCGCGCGCGCGCTCGCGGCGCTCATCAAGAAGGAGACGCCGGCCCTGGCCCTCTTCGGGCGACAGGCCATCGACGACGACATGGGGGCGGTCGCGGCTCAGGTCGCCGAGCTGCTGGATTGGCCGTGCGCCTCCTGGATCATGGAGGAGGCGGTGGACGCGGACGCCAAGACCATTCGCGTGGGCCGGCAGGTCGAGGGCGGGCTCGAGATCTTCGACCTGCCGCTGCCCGCCGTGGTCTCGGCGCAGAAGGGGCTCAACGAGCCGCGCTATCCCACGCTCAAGGGGATCATGGGCGCCAAGAAGAAGGAGATCAAGGAAGTGAAAGCCGCCGACCTGGGGCTGCCGGCCGAGCCGGCAGTGCTGTCGGTCGTGAAGCTCGAAAGCCTGCCGCCGCGCCCGCCGGGCCGCATCATCCAGGGTGAGCCGGCCGAGGCGGTCAAGGAGCTGGTCCGCGCCCTCCGCGAAGACGCCAAAGCAATCTAACGCCCCACAACGAGAGCGAGGACGACATGCCAGGCGCGTACTGGTGCATGGTGGAAGACGATCGGCAGGGCCTCCCCAAGAAGGTCATGGCCGAGGTGCTGGGCGAGGCGGCGCGCTTGGCCGGCGCGGCGGGGGCGGCGGCCGAAGCGGTGTGGGTGACCGACAAGGCGACGCCGGAAGGGCTCAAGCAGCTCGGGGAGTGGGGCGCCAAGCGCGTCTGGCTGCTCGAGAACGCGGCCTTCTCTCCGTATCGCGCGGAGGTGTGGACGCCGATGGTGGCGGAGCTCGCGGGCAAGGAGTCCCCGCAGGCGATCTTCGCGCCGGTGACCACGCGGCAGCGCGAGTTCATGGCGCGGCTCGCCGCGCGGCTCGGCGCGGGCCTCTCGGCCGACTCGACCGCGCTCACCGCCGAGGGCGGCCAGCTGGTGGCCACGCGCCCGATCTACGCGGGAAAGCTGCTGTCGAAGATGACGTGGACGAAGACGCCGTGGATGGCGACGCTGCGGCCCAACGTGTTCCGCCCGGCGGAGGCGCAGGCCGGCGCGAGCGCGACGGTCGAGAAACCCGCGGTCACCATCCCGGCCGAGACCATGAAGCTGGTCGAGCGCAAGCAGGAGGCCTCGACCGGCCTGCCGGAGCTGACCGAGGCGGAGATCGTGGTCTCGGGCGGCCGCGGGCTCAAGGGCCCCGAGAACTTCGTGATCCTCGAGGAGCTGGCCAAGGTGATCGGCGCCGCCGTCGGCGCCTCCCGCGCCGCGGTGGACGCGGGCTGGCGGCCGCACCGCTTCCAGATCGGCCAGACCGGCCGCACGATCTCCCCCAAGCTCTATCTGGGCTTCGGTATCTCGGGCGCGATCCAGCACCTGGCCGGCATGCGCACCTCGAAGGTGATCTGCGCGATCAACAAGGACCCGGAGGCCCCGATCTTCAAGATCGCCGACTACGGCATCGTCGGCGACCTCTTCGAGGTCGCCCCGCTGCTCACGCAAGAATTCAAACATCTCCTGGAGAAGTAGAGAGCGAGGGGGAGACGTTGCATCTCGAGCTTTCCGAAGAGCAGCAGATGGCCCGCGACCTCGCCCGCGACTTCGCGGACAAGGAGGTGCGCCCGATCGCGGAAGCGATCGATCGCGACGCCCGCTTCCCCCGCGAGACGGTAGCGCGGATGGGCGAGCTGGGTCTCATGGGGATCGCGGTGCCCGAAGCCTACGGCGGCGGTGGCAGCGACACGGTGGCCTACGCGCTGGCCCTCGAGGAAGTCGCGCGGGCCTGCGCGTCTCACGCGGTCATCATGTCGGTGAACAACTCGCTCTACTGCGATCCGGTGCTCAAGTACGGCAGCGAAGCGCAGAAGGTTCGGTTCCTCACCCCGTTCGCGGCGGGGCGGAAGATCGGTTGCTTCGCGCTGACCGAGCCGGAGGCGGGCTCGGACGCGAGCAACCAGTCCACCCTCGCCACGCGCGACGGCGACGCCTACGTGCTCGACGGCCGCAAGGTCTTCGTGACGAACGGGCGCGAGGCTTCGGCCGCGCTCGTCTTCGCCCAGACGGATCGCGCGGCCGGCCACCGCGGGATCAGCGCGTTTCTCGTCGAGAAGGGCACGGCCGGTTTCACGGTGGTGAAGACGGAGGACAAGCTGGGCATCCGAGCCTCCGACACCGCCGAGTTCCTCTTCGAGCGGTGCCGCGTGCCGGCCGCCCAGCGGCTCGGCGAAGTGGGGCAGGGCTTCCGGATCGCGCTCGGCACGCTCGACGGCGGCCGCATCGGCATCGCGGCCCAGGCGGTCGGCATCGCGGCGGCCGCCTCCGCGGCGGCGATCGCCTACGCGCGCGAGCGGAAGAGCTTCGGGGTGCCGATCGGCCAGCACCAGATGGTGCAGTGGATGCTCGCGGACATGGCGACCGCGATCGAGGCGGCGCGCCTGCTGACGCTGCGGGCGGCCTGGCTCAAGGATTCGGGGGCCTCGTTCGGGCCAGAGGCCGCGATGGCCAAGCTCTTCGCCTCCGAGACCGCGATGCGGGTCACCACCGACGCGATCCAGGTGCACGGCGGCTACGGCTTCATCAAGGAGTACCAGGTCGAGCGCCACTTCCGCGACGCCAAGATCACCCAGATCTACGAGGGCACGTCGCAGATCCAGAAGCTGGTCATCGCCCGCCACCTGCTCACCGCGGTCGCGCGGGTGGCGTGAGGAGAGTCCACGACATGGCCGAGGGCAAGGAGCGATGGGAGGAGGAGAGCTACGACCCCTACGTGCAGCGCGCGCCGGAGCGCGACGCGCTGTTCGAGACGCTCTCCGGAATCCCGGTGCAGGCGCTCTACACGCCGGAGGATCTGGTCGGGTGGCGCTACGAGGACAAGCTCGGCTACCCGGGAGAGTTCCCCTACACGCGGGGGCCGTATCCCTCGATGTACCGCGGCCGGCTCTGGACCATGCGGATGTTCGCGGGCTTCGGCCGCCCCGAGGACACCAACGTCCGTTTCAAGTATCTGCTCTCCCAGGGTCAGACCGGGCTCTCGACCGCGTTCGACATGCCGGCCCTGATGGGCTACGACGCCGATCACCCGCGCGCCCGGGGCGAGGTGGGCCGCGAGGGCGTCTCGATCTCCACGCTCGCCGACTTCGAGATCCTGTTCCGGGATATTCCGCTGGACCAGGTGACCACCTCGATGACCATCAACTGCACCGCGTCGGTGGCGCTCGCCATGTATCTCGCCCTGGCCGACAGGCAGGGGGTGAGCTGGGACCAGCTCGGCGGCACCATGCAGAACGACATGCTGAAGGAGTTCATCGCCCAGAAGGAGTGGATCTCGCCGCCGGAGTCGGCGGTGCGGGTGGTGGTGGACACCATCGAGTTCTGCGCCCGGCACGTGCCTCGCTTCAACCCGGTCTCGATCTCCGGCTATCACATCCGGGAGGCGGGCTCGACCGCGGTGCAGGAGCTGGCCTTCACCCTCGCCGACGGCTTCGGCTACGTGCGCGCCGCCGTCGAGCGCGGCCTCGACGTGGACGAGTTCGCTCCGCGGCTGTCGTTCTTCTTCGACATCCACAACGACTTCTTCGAGGAGATCGCCAAGCTTCGGGCGGCCCGACGGATCTGGGCCACCGTGATGCGGGACCGTTTCCGGGCCCGGAAGCCGGAGTCGATGCGCCTGCGTACCCACACCCAGACCGCCGGGGTCTCCGCCACCGCCCAGCAGCCGCTCAACAACGTGGCGCGGGTGGCCCTGCAGGCGCTCGCCGCGGTGCTGGGCGGGGCGCAATCGCTCCACACCAACTCCTACGACGAGGTGCTGGCCCTGCCCACCGAAGAGGCGGTCACGGTGGCCCTACGCACCCAGCAGATCGTCGCCGAGGAGACCGGGGTGCCGCTGACCATCGATCCGCTGGGCGGCTCCTACTTCCTGGAGCGGCTCACCGATCAGATGGAGGCGCAGGCGATGGACTACATCCGCAAGATCGACGAGCTGGGCGGCATCGTCCGGGCGATCGATCTCGGCTACCCGCAGCAGGAGATCGCGGACGCGGCCTATCGCTACCAGCTGATGGACGACCGGGGCCAGAAGGTGGTGGTGGGCGTCAACAAGTACGTGATGCCCGATGAGAAGCCGGTCGAGTACCTGCGCCTCGACCCCGCGGTCGAGCGGGAGCAGGTCGAGCGAGTGCGCGCGGTCAAGGCCTCGCGTGACGGGGCCCGGGTCGAGAGGCACCTCGAGCGGCTCGCCGACATCTGCCGGGCGGGCGGCAACGTGATGCCGGTGCTGGTGGACGCGGTGAAGGACTACGTGTCATTGGGAGAGATCGCCGACGTGTATCGCCAGGTGTTCGGACTCTATCGAGAGCCGATCATCTTTTGAGGAGACCGAGCCATGACTGAGCCGATCCGGATCAACCGTTCTTCCACCCGCAAGCCGAAGCCGAAGGACGCCGATCTGGGCTTCGGGCAGATCTTCACCGACCACATGTTCCTGGCCGACTTCCAGGAGGAGAAAGGCTGGTACGACCCGCGCATCGAGCCCTACGGGCCCCTGTCGCTCGACCCGGCCACCGCGGTGCTCCACTACGCGCAGGCCATCTTCGACGGGCTCAAGGCCTTCCGCGGGGTGGACGGCAAGATCCGCCTCTTCCGGCCCGGCAAGCACGTCGAGCGCATGAACAATTCCGCGCGGCGCCTCTGCATCCCGCCGATCGATCCCGAGCTGGCGCTCTCCTCGCTGGTCAAGCTCGTGGACGTCGATCGCGACTGGGTGCCGAGCACGGTAGGCACCTCGCTCTACATCCGGCCCACCGTCATCGCGAACGAGGCCTTCCTCGGGGTGCGGCCCGCGAAGTCGTACGTCTACTTCGTCATCCTCTCCCCGGTGGGGGCCTACTATCCCGAGGGCATGGCCCCGGTGAAGATCCTGGTGGTGGACAAGTACGTCCGCGCGGTGGACGGCGGGGTGGGTGGGGCCAAGACCTCCGGCAACTACGCGGCCAGCCTCTTTGCCTCCGACGAGGCGAAGCACGAGGGCTTCACGCAGGTGCTGTGGCTCGACGGCGTGCACCGCAAGTACCTGGACGAGGTCGGCACCATGAACATCATGGTGAAGATCGGCGACGAGATCATCACTCCGCCGCTGACCGGGACCATCCTGCCCGGCGTTACCCGGGATTCCGCGCTGGCCCTGCTGCGCAAGTGGGGGCTCCGGGTGAGCGAGCGGCAGGTCGGCATCGACGAGGTGGTGGCCGCGCACGGGCGCGGCGCCCTGGAGGAGGTGTGGGGCACCGGGACCGCGGCGGTGATCTCCCCGGTGGGCGAGCTCGCCTACCAGGGACAGCGCATGGTGATCAACGGAGGCCAGATCGGCCCGCTCACCCAGCGCCTCTACGACGCGATCGTGGCCATCCAGTACGGCAAGGCGCCGGATCCGGACGGCTGGACGCTCGCGATCTGATCACCGCCGAGGGAGCGCGCGCCCGACCATGATCGGCTCCGTGGCCGAGTTTGCCCGCTATTTCGACGGCGTCCGCCGCCGGACCTGGAGCGCGGTGGACCGCGTGGGCCCGGAGCTGCTCGGGTGGGCGTGGCGGATGGAGGACGTGGTGGCCCGCGTCGCGCGTGGCGGTGAACCGCCGCAGAGAGGATCTCGATGAACGACTGCGTCTTCTGCAAGATCCGCGATGGCCAGATTCCCTCTCTGAAGATCGCCGAGGACGACCGGACGCTCGCGTTCATGGACATCAACCCGCTGAACTCCGGGCACTGCCTCGTGATCACGAAGGCCCACTCGCCGACCCTCTACGAGGCGGAGCTGGAGGACCTGCACGCCGCCATCGCGACTGCCCGGCGGGTCGCCCTGGCCATTCGCGACGGGCTCAAGCCGGACGGCCTCAACATGCTCCAGGCCAACGGGGCGGCCGCGTTCCAGTCGGTGCCGCACTTCCACCTGCACCTGATCCCACGCTGGAACAACGACGGGAAAGGCTTCGACTGGAAGGTCGTGCCCGGCAACCGGGAGCAGATCATGAAGGCGGGGGAGCGTCTCCGGGCGCTCCTGCACTGAGGAGACGGACCATGGCCGAGCGAAAGGTGCGGGTGCTGGTGGCCAAGCCCGGTCTCGACGGGCACGACCGCGGCGCGAAGATCGTGGCCCGGGCTCTACGCGACGCGGGCTTCGAGGTCATCTACACCGGTCTGCACCAGACGCCGGAGCAGATCGTGGCCACCGCGGTCCAGGAGGACGTCGACGCGGTCGGGCTCTCGGTGCTCTCGGGGGCCCACAACTATCTCTTCGGGCGGGTGCTCGACCTGCTCAAGGAGAAGGGGGCCGACGACATCGCGGTGTTCGGGGGTGGGATCATCCCGCAGGACGACATCCAGGCGCTGAAGTCGCTGGGCGTCAAGGAGCTGTTCACCCCGGGCACCTCGACCCAGGACATCATCCGTTTCGTGCGCGAGAACATCCGGGCGGTCGCCTAGGCGGCGGCCCGCACGACCTGGGTCCGGCCACGTTCCCCCACCCCCACCAATGGACTTCGCGCTGACGCCCGATCAGCAAGACGTGCGCGCCCTCGCCCGCGAGTTCGCGGAGCGGGAGGTGGCGCCGGTGAGCCGCCACTTCGACGAGGCCCAGGAGTTCCCGCACGAGGTGCTCACCCGACTCGCGGGCACCGGGCTCATGGGTGCGCTGGTGCCGGAAGAGTACGGCGGGGCCGGGCTCGACTACGTTTCGTACGCTCTCGCGGTCGAGGAGCTGAACCGGGTGGACGCCTCGGTCGGCATCACGATGTGGGCGCACAACTCGCTCTGCACCAACCACATCGCGCTGTTCGGCTCGCGGGAGCAGAAGGCCGCCTACCTGCCGCGACTGGCGCGGGGCGTGGTCCTCGGCGCCTGGGGCCTCACCGAGCCCGGCTCGGGGTCCGACGCGGCGGCGATGCGCTCGCGGGCGGTGGCGGAGGGCGATCATTTCGTGCTCAACGGCAGCAAGGCCTTCATCACCAACGCGAGCGTGGCCGGGGTGACGGTGGTGATGGCGGTGACCGATCCGGCCCTCGGCAACAAGGGCATCTCGGCCTTCATCCTGGACCGGGGCCTGCCCGGCTTCACCACCGGCCAGCCGTACCGCAAGCTCGGCCTGCACGCCTCGAACACCGCCGAGCTTCACTTCGACAACGTGCGCGTGCCGGCGGCCGCCCGGTGCGGGGAGCTCGGCATGGGCTTCGTCAACACCATGCAGGTGCTGGAAGGCGGGCGCATCGCGATGGCCGCGATGGCGGTCGGGCTCGCCCAGGGAGCCCTCGACGAGGCGCTCAAGTACATGAAGCAGCGGTCGGCCTTCGGCAAGACGCTGGCCGAGTTCAACGGCCTGCAGGGCATGATCGCCGACACCGGCACCGAGGTGGAGGCGGCCCGGCTGCTGACCCTGCGGGCCGCCGCGCTCAAGGACGCGGGCCAGCCGGCCAAGGTCGCGGCCTCCATGGCCAAGGTCTTCGCCTCCGAGGTCGCGATGAAGGCGGCGACGCGGGCTCTCCAGATCCACGGCGGGGCCGGGTACATCACCGAGTTCCCGATCGAGCGCATCTTCCGTGACGCCAAGCTCACCGAGATCGGGGAGGGGACGTCGGAGATCCAGCGCATGGTCATCGCCCGGGAGATCCTGGGACGGGGGGAGTGATGGGCGAGCCCAGCGTGCGCTACGAGGTGCAGAAGGGAGTCGCCACAATCACGCTCAACCGTCCGCACGTGCTCAACGCGCTGGACCTGGCGCTCTCGGCGGAGCTGGCCGACGCGGCCGAGGCCGCCGGGCGGGATCCCGAGGTCTGGGTGGTGGCGGTGCGCGGGGCGGGCCGGGCCTTCTGCTCGGGCATGGACCGCACCGTGCTGTCGGCGGGCGGCATCGGCGAGGCGTTCTACCGGAACTGGATCCGCGCCCTGAACTGTCTCGAGGACATGGACAAGCTGGTCATCGGGGTCCTGCATGGTTATTCGATCGGGGGCGGCCTGCAGCTCGCGGTGGCCTGCGACGTGCGCCTGGCCACCACGGACGCGGTCCTCGGGCTTGGCGCCACCCGGCACGGGCTCATCCCGGACGGATCGATCTTGCGGTTGGCGCGCATCGTCGGGCAGGGCCGCGCCAAGGAGCTGACGCTGCTCAACGACGACGTCACGCCGGCGGCCGCGCTCGGCATGGGGCTCGTGAACTGGGTGGTGGAGCCGGCCGAGGTCGAGACCGCGCTGGGCCGCGTGATCGAGAAGGCGCTTCATGCTTCGCGCACCGCGACCGGTCACGCCAAGCGCCTCCTCCACGTCTCCTTCCACCGCGATCCGCGCGAGATGATCGAGGACGTGGTCCGCGCGCAGAACGAGTGCATGACCTCGTGGGAGGTGGAGGAGGCCAACCGGGCGTGGGACGAGGGGCGCGAGGCGCGGTTCTACCCGCCGCCGGCCGGGAGCTGACCGGGTTGATGCCCGACGACGTCATCCTGGAGACCCGCGGGCTCACCAAGGAGTTCCGCGGCTTCATCGCGGTGAACGACGTGAGCCTGCGCGTCCGCCGCGGGACGATCCACGCCCTGATCGGTCCCAACGGGGCGGGCAAGACCACCTGCTTCAACCTACTGACCCACTTCCTGCCGCCCACCCGTGGCCGCATCACGTTCAACGGCCGTGACATCACCGGCCGCCGACCCGCCGAGATTGCTCGGCTCGGCCTGGTCCGGTCGTTCCAGATCTCGGCGGTGTTTCCCCACCTCAGCGTGCTGGAGAACGTGCGCATCGCGCTGCAGCGGCGGCGCGGCCGGTCGTTCGACTTCTGGCGCTCCGAGCGCGTGCTCGACGGGTTCCGGGACCGCGCGCTCGAACTGCTGGACGCGGTGGGCCTGGGCGGCCTCGCGGCGATCCCGGCGGTCGAGCTGCCCTACGGGCGCAAGCGGGCGCTCGAGATCGCGACCACCCTCGCGCTCGACCCGCAGATGATGCTGCTCGACGAGCCCACCGCGGGCATGGCCCACGATGACGTCGACCGTATCTCGGCGCTGATCAAGCAGGTCGCGCGGAACCGCACCGTGCTGATGGTGGAGCACAACCTCCGGGTGGTCGAGCATCTCTCCGACACCATCACGGTGCTGGCGAGAGGCGAGGTGCTGGCGGAAGGCGACTACGCGACGGTGGCCGCGAATCGCGACGTGGTCCAGGCCTACCTGGGCGCCGGCCATGAGTGAGCCGCTGCTGCGGGTGAGCGGGCTGCACGCCTGGTACGGTGAGTCCCACGTGCTCCACGGGGTGGACTTCGAGGTGCCCGGCGGCGAAGTGGTCACCTTGCTGGGACGCAACGGGGCGGGCAAGACCACCACGCTCAAGTCGATCATGGGCATGGTGGGCCGCCGCCGGGGCTCGATCCGCTTCGAGGGCCGTGAGCTGATCGACCGGCCCTCCAACGCCATCGCCAGGCTGGGCATCGCGTTCTGCCCGGAGGAGCGGGGGATCTTCGCGAGCCTGAGCGTCGAGGAGAACCTGCTGCTGCCGCCGGTGGTGCGGCCGGGCGGGCTCTCGCGCGAAGCGATCTTCGAGCTGTTCCCCAACCTGCCGGAGCGGCTCCGGAGCCAGGGCACCAAGCTGTCGGGCGGCGAGCAGCAGATGCTGGCCATCGGCCGCATCCTTCGCACCGGCGCCCGGCTGCTCCTGCTGGACGAGCCGACCGAGGGTCTGGCCCCGGTCATCGTGCAGCAGATCGGGGCGACCGTGCGTCGCCTGAAGGCAGAGGGTTTCACGATCCTGCTGGTCGAGCAGAACTTCCGCTTCGCGGCCACGGTGGCCGACCGCCACTACGTGATGGAGCGGGGCCGGGTGGTGGACATGATCGAGAACGCGCAGCTCGCGGCCAGCCTCGGCAAGCTGCACGACTATCTCGGAGTATAATCGCGCGTCTCCAACCATGCGTTCGACACGGAAGGGAGTCCACATGATCAAGGCATTCTTGGGAGCGCTGGCTGCGCTCGCGCTCGCGACCGGGCCGGCGGCGGCCCAGATCTCGGACGGCGTCATCAAGATCGGTGTCCTCAACGACCAGTCCGGTACGTACGCCGACCTCGCCGGCCCCGGCTCGGTGGTGGCGGCCCGGATGGCGGTCGAGGACTTCGGGGCGGCCAAGAAGGGCATGAAGGTCGAGATCCTGGTCGCCGACCATCAGAACAAGCCCGACGTGGGCTCGCAGATCGCGCGGCAGTGGTTCGACGTGGACAAGGTGGACGTGATCGTGGACGTGCCCACCTCGTCGGTAGTCCTGGCGGTCAACCAGATCGCGCGCGAGAAGAACAAGGCCCTGCTCGTCTCCACCGGCGCGACCTCGGACCTCACCGGCAAGGCTTGCTCGCCCAACGCGATCCACTGGACCTACGACACCTGGGCGCTCGCCAACGGGACCGGCAGCGCCATCGTGAAGACGGGCGGCGACACCTGGTTCTTCCTCACCGCCGACTACGCCTTCGGCCACGCGCTCGAACGCGACACCGAGGCGGTGGTGGTGAAGAACGGCGGCAAGGTGCTGGGCAAGGTCCGCCATCCGTTCCCGACCGCGGACTTCTCCTCGTTCCTGCTGCAGGCCCAGGCTTCCAAGGCCAAGATCATCGGGCTCGCCAACGCGGGCGCCGACACCACCAACGCGATCAAGCAGGGCGCCGAGTTCGGCATCGTCAAGGGCGGCCAGCAGTTCGCGGGCCTGCTCGTCTTCCTCACCGACGTCAACGCGCTCGGTCTGGACAAGGCCCAGGGCCTGCTGCTCACCGAGGCCTTCTACTGGGATCTGAACGACCAGACGCGAAGCTGGTCCAAGCGGTTCGCGGAGCGGCATCATCAGGCGATGCCCACCATGGCCCAGGCGGGCGTCTACTCCTCGGTGCTGCACTATCTGAAGGCGGTGGAGGCGCTCAAGAGTGACGACGGTCCGAAGGTCATCGCCAAGATGAAGGAGATGCCGACCGACGATCCCGTCTTCGGCAAGGGCAGCATCCGGCCCGACGGCCGCAAGATCCACCCGATGTACCTGTTCGAGGTGAAGAAGCCGTCCGAGTCGAAGGGGCCGTGGGACTACTACAAGGTCCGCGCGACGATCCCGGCGGATCAGGCGTTTCGGCCGATGGATCAGGGCGACTGCCCGATGGTCAAAAAGTAAGTAGCGGAGGGGTGCTCCTCGGGATCCCGCCCCAGGCTCTCTTCGGGCAGCTGCTGATCGGGCTGATCAATGGGTCGTTCTACGCCATGCTCAGCCTGGGGTTGTCGGTGATCTTCGGGCTGCTCAACATCATCAACTTCACCCACGGCGCCCAGTACATGATGGGCGCCTTCGCGGCCTACTTCCTGCTGCAGTGGGCAGGCCTCGGCTACGGATGGGCCCTGCTGCTGGCCCCGGTGGCGGTGGGCCTGCTGGGTATCGGGCTCGAGCGCACGATGCTCAAGCGGCTCGCGCATCTCGATCACCTCTACGGGCTCCTGCTCACCTTCGGCATGGCCCTCGTCGTCCAGGGGCTGTTCCGCAACGAGTTCGGCTCCTCCGGCCTGCCCTACGCGATCCCGGGGCCGCTGACCGGCGGCCACGACCTGGGCTTCATGTTCCTGCCCAACTATCGCGCCTGGGTCGTCGTGTTCTCCCTCACGGTCTGCCTCGGCACCTGGTTCGTGATCGAGCGCACCAAGCTCGGCTCCTATCTCCGCGCGGCCACCGAGAACCCGGCGCTGGTGCAGGCCTTCGGCATCAACGTCCCGCGCATGGTCACGCTGACCTACGGCTTCGGGGTCGCCCTCGCGGCGGCGGCCGGCGTGCTGGCCGCGCCGATCTATCAGGTCAACCCCCTGATGGGCGCCGATCTGATCATCGTGGTCTTCGCGGTGGTGGTCATCGGCGGCATGGGCTCCATCCTGGGCTCCATCGTCACCGGTTTCGGCCTCGGGGTCATCGAGGGTCTCACCAAGGTCTTCTATCCGGAGGCCTCGAACACGGTGATCTTCGTCATCATGGCGGTGGTGCTGCTGATCAAGCCGGCCGGGCTGTTCGGCCGGACGCAGTAATCGGGCGCGGTCGATGGAGCGTCCCGAGATCGTCTCCTCCGAGGGCCGGATCGATACCCCCGCGGCGGTCACCCCGGCGTGGCCCCGCGCGCAGCTCGTCGCGTTCTTCGTCATGGTGGCGGTGTTCCTGGTCGCGCCGTTCATCGTCTATCCGGTGTTCCTGATGAAGGCCCTCTGCTTCGCGCTCTTCGCCTGCGCCTTTAACCTCCTGATCGGCTACGTGGGCCTCCTCTCCTTCGGGCACGCCGTCTTCCTGGGCTCGGCCGGCTACGTGTCCGCGCACGTCGCCAAGGTGTGGGGCGGGCCGCCGGAGCTGGCGATCCTGGCGGGGACGTCGACCGCCGCGATCCTCGGGCTCGTGATCGGAGCCCTCGCGATCCGGCGTCAGGGCATCTACTTCGCGATGATCACGCTGGCCCTCGCCCAGATGATCTATTTTTTCTGCGTGCAGGCCAAGTTCACCGGCGGGGAGGACGGCATCCAGGCGGTGCCGCGCGGCGTGCTCCTGGGCGTCCTCGATCTGCAGTCCACGCTCGCCATGTACTTCGTCGTGCTCGCGGTTTTCCTCGCCGGATTCCTCCTGATCTATCGCACGATCCATTCGCCGTTCGGACAGGTGCTGAAGGCGATTCGCGAGAACGAGCCGCGCGCGCTCTCGCTGGGCTACGAGGCCGATCGGTACAAGCTCATCGCGTTCGTCCTCTCGGCCACGCTGGCGGGTCTGGCCGGCTCCACCAAGGCCCTCGTCTTCCAGCTCGCCTCGCTCACCGACGTGCACTGGAGCATGTCCGGGGAGGTGGTGCTGATGACGCTGCTGGGCGGGCTCGGCACCGTGTTCGGCCCGGTGGCGGGGGCGCTGATCGTGGCCGCGCTGGAGAACTACCTGGCCCAGCTCGGCGCCTGGGTCACCGTGGTCCAAGGCGCCATCTTCGTGTTCTGCGTGCTGACCTTCCGCCGGGGCGTGGTGGGCGAGCTGGGCCGGATCCTCCGCCAGCCGCTGTGAGCGCCGCCTAGCCGATCTGGCCGCGGCAGCGGACGTCGAAGTCCGCGAGCATCTCGCGGTACTTCGCCTGGATCGCCGCCTTCTCCCGGTCCCACCGGCTCCCGAACTCGCGACGCAGCGCGTCGCGGCACGGCTCTCCGGCGCCGCCTGCCGGGCAGCCGCCGAACGCATCCCACAGCGCCTCACGCCGGATGTCCTCGGCCCCTTCGATCTCGGCCAGCATGAGGCGGCCGAGGAGCGTGCGCGCCTCGGCCGGCCGGGCGCAGTCGAGATCCGGATCGGTTGCCGCCGGGCCGGCCGGGGAACCGAACCAGATCGTGGCCGCCAACAGCCCGTAAACCCTTGTCTTGGTGAGCAAAGTCTTGACAGCTCCAGAGCCGTGGGCTAGACTCTCGCCACTTTATCACCCCCGGCGCGGGTGCTCCCCCAGTGGGTGCCTCCCAGGAATCGAGCTCGGGCCTGACGAGTGTGGAGACTTCCTCCAACGGTGTAGGTGCGCTTCCTTTCACGCGCTCTCGCGTGACTCGCACCACCGTGCGCCATCGGTGATGCTCGAGCCGGCTCTCGACACCTTCCCGAAGCTGGCCCTCCGCAACGCTCAGCGCCTTCCGACGAAGGTCGCCATCCGTGAAAAGGATCTCGGGATCTGGCAGTCGTACACCTGGAGCCAGTACGTCGAGCAGGCGCGGCTGATCGCGCTGGGGCTCGCCGCGCTCGGCTTCGCGCGCGGCGACAAGACCGCGGTGGTCGGCGACAACCGCCCCCAGCTCTACTGGGCGATGCTGGCCACGCAGGCGCTGGGCGGCGTGCCGGTGCCGCTCTACCAGGACTCGGTCGAGAAGGAGATGCAGTACATCGTCGACCACGCGGAGGCGCGCTTCGCGGTGGTCGAGGACCAGGAGCAGGTGGACAAGCTGCTCCACGTGCGCGAGCAGTACCCCGGCCTCGAGTACATCATCTACGACGACCCACGCGGGCTCCGGCACTACCAGGACCCGTGCCTGCTGAGCCTCGAGGAGCTACGGGAGCGCGGGCGAAAGTTCGCCCAGGACAATCCCGGCCACTTCGAGGCGGAAGTCGCGAAGGGTCGCGCCGACGACCTCGCGGTCATCTGCTACACCTCGGGGACGACCGGTCAGCCCAAGGGCACGATGCTCTCGCACCGCAATCTCATCGAGACCGCGCGCAGCGCGGTCGAGCGGGAGCGGCTCGGTGCGTCCGAGGAGGTCATGGCCTACCTCCCGATGGCCTGGATCGGCGACCACATGTTCTCCTTCGGCCAGTCCATGGTGGCCGGCTTCGCCATCAGCTGTCCGGAGAGCGCGGGCACCGTGCTCGCGGACCTCAAGGAGATCGGGCCCACCTACTTCTTCGCCCCGCCCCGTATCTGGGAGAACATCCTCACCTCGGTGATGATTCGGGTCGACGACGCCTCCTGGATCAAGCGCCGCATGGTGCACTTCTTCCTGGACGTCGCGCGCCGGGTGGAGCGGGCCCGGCTCTCCCACCGGCCCGCGTCGGTGCGCGACCGCCTCCTCTATCCGCTGGGCTGGCTCATCGTGTACGGACCGCTGCGCGACAACCTCGGCATGGGCCACATCCGCGTGGCCTATACGGCAGGGGAGGCGATCGGCCCCGAGCTCTTCGAGTTCTACCGCTCGCTCGGCATCAACGTGAAGCAGCTCTACGGCATGACCGAGTCGAGCGCGCTGATCTGCATCCAGCAGGACGGCGACGTCAAGCTCGATACGGTCGGCCCGCCGCTGCCGGGCGTGGAGGTGCGCATCGGGGAGAGCGGGGAGGTGCTCTACCGGAGCCCGGGCGTCTTCCAGGGCTATTACAAGAACCCGGAGGCCACGCGGGAGACGATCGAGGACGGCTGGGTGCACTCGGGCGACGCCGGCTTCTTCGACGGAGACGGCCACCTGAAGATCATCGACCGCGCCCGCGACGTGGGCCGCCTCTCGGACGGCACGATCTTCGCGCCCAAGTACCTCGAGAACAAGCTCAAGTTCTCGCCCTACGTGAAGGAAGCGGTGTGCGTGGGCCACGGCCGGGACTTCGTGAGCGCGCTGATCAACATCGACCTGGCCTCGGTGGGCAACTGGGCGGAACGGCGCGGGTGCGCCTATACGAGCTACACCGACCTGGCCCAGAAGCCGGAGGTCTACGAGCTGATCCGGCAGGAGGTGGTGCGGGTCAACCGGAGCCTCCTCCCGGACGAGGCGCTGCGCGGCGCCCAGATCCGGCGCTTCCTGCTCCTGCACAAGGAGCTGGATCCGGACGATCAGGAGATCACCCGGACGCGCAAGGTACGCCGCGGCTTCATCGCCCAGAAGTACGCGCCGCTCATCGAGGCGCTCTACGGCGACGGCGATCACGTCAACGTCGAGGCCCAGGTCACGTACGAGGACGGGCGCACCGCCACCGTGCGCGCGGGCCTGCGCCTCTGCGACGCCGAGACCTTCTCCTGGGCGGGCGCGGGAGCGTCGGGATGAGAAGTGCCGCGACCCCGGGCCCGGCGCCCACCCCGCTGCTCCAGGTGGATGGCATCAGCGTGCGGTTCGGCGCGGTGCAGGCGCTGGACCGGGTGAGCCTCGAGATCCGTCGCGGCGAGATCGTGGCCATCATCGGCCCCAACGGCGCGGGCAAGACGACCCTGCTCAACGTGATCAGCGGGTTCTACCACCCCGCCGAGGGGCAAATCCGGTTCGAGGGCCGGGACCGGACGCACCTGCGACCCTACGACGTGGCCGCCCTCGGGGTCGCCCGCACCTTTCAGAACGTGGCCCTCTTCAAGGGCATGAGCGTGCTCGACAACATCATGACCGGCCGCCTGCTCAAGATGCGCGGGAGCTTCCTGCTGGAGGCGCTCTACTGGGGCCCGGCGATGAAGCAGGAGCTCGAGCACCGCGCCTTCGTCGAGCAGATCATCGACTTCCTGGAGATCGAGGCCATCCGCAAGACTCCGGCGGGGCGGCTGCCCTACGGGCTCCAGAAGCGCGTGGAGCTGGCGCGGGCGCTCGCCGCCGAGCCCAAGCTGCTGCTGCTGGACGAGCCGATGGCGGGCATGAACGTCGAGGAGAAGGAAGACATGTGCCGGTTCATCCTCGGCGTCAACGACGAGTTCGGCACCACGATCGCGTTGATCGAGCACGACATGAGCGTGGTCATGGACATCTCGGACCGGGTGGTCGCGCTCGACTACGGGCGGAAGATCGCCGACGGCCGGCCCGACGAGGTCCGGGACGACCGGGCGGTGATCGACGCCTACCTGGGTGTGGCCCATGCTTGACGTGCTCTACGCGGTGCTGGTGGGGCCCTTCAAGGACATGATCGGGGCTCCGAGCTTCCTGGTGGAGGTCATGATCGGCGGCCTCGCGGCCGGCCTCATGTATTCCCTGGTCGCGCTCGGATTCGTGCTGATCTACAAGGCCTCCGGGGTCTTCAACTTTGCCCAGGGCGTCATGGTGCTGTTCGCCGCGCTCACCCTGGTGGGGCTGATGGAGCGCGGGGTGC
Source organism: Candidatus Dormiibacterota bacterium (assembly GCA_035569855.1). GTDB lineage: Bacteria > Methylomirabilota > Methylomirabilia > Rokubacteriales > CSP1-6 > CAMLFJ01. The sequence continues at coordinate 1,126 of DATMMH010000031.1, read as the reverse complement.
CGATGGTCATCGCGCTCGGGCTGACCATGGCGGTGATGATCGCGCTCGCCTTCGCGATCGAGCGGGTGGTGCTGCGCCCGCTCGTGAACCAGGAGCAGATCATCCTGTTCATGGCGACGATCGGGCTCAACTTCTTCCTCGAGGGCTTCGGCGAGCTGGTGTGGGGCAGCAACGTCAAGAGACTCGACGTGGGCATTCCGGACACCTCGTTCACGGTCGCGGGCGTGCAGATCAACCGGCTCGAGCTGACCGCCGCGGTCACCGCCGCGGTGCTGGTGGCGATCATGGCGGTCTTCTTCCAGCGCACGCGCATCGGCCGCGCGCTCCGCGCGGTGGCCGACGACCACGAGGCCGCGCTCTCCATCGGCATCCCGCTCAACACGATCTGGATCACGGTCTGGTCGGTGGCGGGGCTGGTGGCGATCGTGGCCGGCATCATGTGGGGGGCCAAGAGCGGCGTGCAGTTCAGCCTCTCCCTGATCGCGCTCAAGGCGCTGCCGGTGCTGATCCTGGGCGGATTCACGTCGGTGCCGGGGGCGGTCGCGGGCGGGCTGATCATCGGGCTCGGGGAGAAGCTGGCCGAGGTTTACTGGGGGCCGCTGGTGGGGGGCGCCATCGAGAACTGGTTCGCCTAGGTGCTCGCGCTCGCCTTCCTCCTCTTCCGCCCGCAAGGGCTCTTCGGCGAGCGGATCATCGAGCGGGTCTAGAGCGATGATAACGGCCCATCTGCTTCGTTGCCGCCCTCGGCCGCGCGCTCAACGTAGAGGGACTACGCCTCGCGTGCGGCCGTCGGGCGCCGCCTCGCAGCTGAGCCATTCTCATCGCTCTAGGCGAGCGGAGCGAGCGTGATCTACCGCGAGGCCGGGCAGTTCAAGAGCAGCTACGCCAGCGATCAGGCGGTGTTCCCGATCCGCCAGGATCGGGTCATGGCCCTGATCGCACTGGCGGCGGCGGTCGTCGCGGTGCCGCTCGTGGCCAGCGAGTACTGGCTCCAGGCGGTGCTCATCCCGTTCCTGATCTACTCCCTGGCCGCCCTCGGCCTCAACCTGCTCACCGGCTACGCGGGGCAGGTGTCGCTCGGGACCGGCGGGTTCATGGCGGTCGGCGCCTACTCCGCCTTCAAGAT
>DATMMH010000030.1:0-6032 GCA_035569855.1 Candidatus Dormiibacterota bacterium | reverse complement strand
GTCGATGCCGTACATGCCGAGATTGCTGATCGTGAACACGGCGCCCTGGATGTCGGCCGGGCGCAGCTTGCCGGCCTGGGCGCGGGCCACGAGGTCTTCGCGCTTCGCCGCGAGCTCTTTGAGGCCGAGCGTGTCGGCCTTGTGGAGCACCGGCACCACGAGGCCGTCCTCCAGGGCGACGGCCAGGCCGATATTGACGTCCCCGTGGCGCTCGAGCGCACCGTCCTTCCACGAGACGTTGACGCGCGGGTGCTGCACGAGCGTGGCGGCGACCAGCTTCACCAGCAGATCCGTGTACGTGATGTGCGCGCCGGTCTGCCGGCGGGCCTTCTCGAGCCACGAGACCAGGCGCGCGACGTTGACCTCGCGCACGAGGTAGAAGTGCGGCGCCGTGGTCCACGACGCCGTCATCCGCTCGGCCATGATCCGCCAGACCGTCCCCACCCCTCCCGCTTCTCCCCTCTGCGCAGACGGTAGCGTGAGGGGCCCGGTGGGCAGGTCCATCGTGAGCACCGCCCCGCCCGGCCCCGAGCCCTTCAGCGAGCCGAGATCGACGCCACGCTCCGACGCCAGGCGCCGCGCCTTCGGCGACGCCGCGACCAGGCGCGCCGGCGAGCCATTCGCCGGAGCCCCCACGCTCTGGCTCTCCACGAACGCGAGGACGTCGGCCTTCTCGATCTTGCCGCTCGCCGTCTTCACGCGGGCGAGGTCCACGCCGTGCTGCTCGGCAATCTTGCGGGCGAGCGGGGAGGCCTTCACCCGCCCGTCGGGCCCCGCACCGCCGGGCCGCTGAGGCACCGCTTCGCCGGCGGCGGCGATGATGGCGATGGTGTGGCCCACCGGGACCACGTCGCCTTCCTGGGCGGTGACGTCGCGGAGCACGCCGGAGGCGGGGGCCTCGATCTCCACCGTGACCTTGTCGGTCTCGATCTCGGCGATGGGCTCGCCCTTGCGCACCGTGTCGCCCGACGCCTTGATCCAGCGCAGGAGCTTGCCGGTCTCCTGGGCCAGCTCCAGCGCGGGCATGATGACGTTGGTGGCCATCCCCTCACCCTGCCCTCTCCCCTCCGGGGAGAGGGTTCCTTAGCGGCGGCATAGGGCGCGGGCGGCTTCGAAGACGGTTTGCTCGGAGGGGACGGTGAGGTCCTCGAGGACCGGCGAGAACGGCACCGGGACGTCCATGGCGCCCATGCGCTTGACCGGCGCGTCCAGATAGTAGAAGGCGCCCTCGGCGATGACCGACGAGATCTCGGCGGTGACGCCGTAGCGCTCGTAGCCCTCGTCGACCACCAGCGCGCGCGAGGTCTTCTTGGCCGAGTCGATCAGCGCCTGCTTGTCGAGCGGCCACGTGGTCCGCGGATCGATCACCTCCGCGCTGATGCCGGCGTCTTCCAGAAGCTTCGCCGCGCCGAGCGAGACCGGGACCATGCTGCTGGTGGCCACGATCGTGATGTCCTTGCCGGCGCGCTTCACCTCGGCGACGCCGAAGGGGATCGTGTAGTCGCCCTCGGGCACCGCACCCTTGACCCGGTACATCATCTTGTCCTCGAAGATGACCACCGGGCTGTCGTCGCGGATGGCGGTCTTCATGAGCCCCTTGGCCTCGTAGGGGCCGGAGGGCAGCGCCACCTTGAGGCCGGGAATGTGGCTCACCCAGGCGTGGAGCGACTGCGAGTGCTGGGCCGCCGAGCGGCGCGTCGCGCCGAGCGTGGTGCGGAAGACGATCGGCACCTTGATCTTGCCGCCCGACATGTAGTGCGCCTTGGCGGCCTGGTTGACCATCTGGTCCATGGTCAGCGTGATGAAGTCGCCGAACATCACGTCCACCACCGGCCGCATCCCGGTCATGGCCGCGCCCACCCCGATCCCCGCGTAGCCGGGCTCGGAGATGGGCGTGTCGATGACCCGCTCGGTGCCGAACTCCTGCACCAGCCCGAGCAGCGTCTTGAAGGGATGCCCGGCCTCCGCGATGTCCTCCCCGATGATGAAGACGGTCGGGTCGCGCCGCATCTCCTCGGCGATGGCTTCCTTGACCGCCTCTCCGTACGTCAGCTCCCGCTCGGCCATTTGCCCCTCCTTCTGCTAGTCGATCACGCGGTCGGCCCGGGCCAGGATAGACTGCGGCATCGTCAGCCCGATGCGGCGCGCCGCCGCCGGCTGCCTATCCTATCCCAATAGCCGGGCCCCCGGGCGCCCGCCGGGTCACGCCAGACGCGGCGGGTCCGGCTCGCGCGGGGGGCCGGCCGGGGGCGGAGCGACCGGTCGCCGCTGCGGCAGCGGGGCGGCCCGCAGGCTGTCCAGGTCGATCGCCGGCATGTCGAGGCTCAGGGCGCGCAGGACGCCGTTGGCCAGCTCGTTGTATCCGGTGAAGGCGCGCCGGAGCCGCGCGCGCCAGGCCACGAGGCCGCCGTTGGCGTGCAGCTCGAACGCGGACTCGCGGCCGTCCAGGGCCGAGGCGACGTGGTCGGCGGCGAGCTGGAGCAAGGCCGCGCGCTGCAGCGCCGTGTACTCGCCCCCGCCGAACGACTCCTCGAGCCCGGCCCCCACTTCCGGGGAGGTCAGGTCCTTGTCCGACGGCGCCACCACGAGCGAGGAGCCGGGGACGATCCTCAGGATCTCCGCCATGCGCTGCCGAGCCTTCTGCATGGCGATGCTGCCCGCCGCCACGTGCGCGCGCCCGGGAATGCAGTAGCCAGCCTCCGAGATATCCGGGTCGAGCTCGGCGGCGGTCTGGCAGCTCCGGACCGTCTGGACGTCGATGACCAGGTCGATGAGGTACTCGATCGTCGGCTCGTGGTCCTTGAGGGCCATGGCGTGCGCGCACGCGAGCGCCAGGCCCAGCGTGAACTCGGCCTTCGCCAGCCAGGCGTAGAGCTGATGCCAGAAGCACCAGGCGGCGATCGGGTCGGGCGACGCCTCGGTGAGGAACACGCGCTCCCACGGAACCAGCACGTCCTCGAGCCACAGCTGCCCGTCCAGCTCGTCGAAGCGGCTGCTGAGCGGCGCGAGGAAGGGGTTCGCGTGGCGGGCGGCAATCTTCCGGCAGAGCACGGTGACGCCGGGGGCGCTCACCGGCACGATGAACGTGGCCCGGTGACCGGCCTGGTCCACCCCGGAGTGGGCGCCGATGTAGACATCCTCGGCGTAGACCGGGCTCGTGTGCATGCCCACCTTGCCGTGGAGGACGAGGCCGGCGTCGGTCTCGCGGACGACGCGGAGGGCCGCCCGCTCACCGGGATCCTCGCGGAGCCGGTAGCCGATGGTGGCGGCGCCCGCCGAGAAGGTCAGGAAGCGCCCGGTGCGCGCGATCATGTCGCGATACGCCGCGGCGGCGCCGATCTGCTGCGCCGAGACCTTGCGCTGCTGGACCACGTCGTGGATGCCGAGCGCGATGAGGTTGCCGTAGCCGGGCGTGTGGGTCATGTTGCCCGCGGTCGGGAAGATCGTCGCGGCGTAGCTCCGGCCCATCGCGCGCAGATCGGCCGAGGTCTTCGGAACGGCGAAAGCCCACGGCGCGCGCGCGCCCCGCTCGTCGGGAGGCGCCAGGACGACGTCCCGCCACCCGGGATCGTGGTGGCGGTCGTACCACGCGACGTACTCGTCGACCATGGGACGCGTGGCGGGATGGACCGTCACGTCCTCGATCAGGCCCTCGCCCATGACCCAGACGCGGCGTCCGTCGTGCAGAGCCTCACGGTACTCGCCGCCGGTTCTCACTGGCTGCCCCCACGCCCCCCGCGCTGGTGGTTCCGGCTGCCTATCCTATCCCAAGCGCGCGGGCCGCGCATGTCGCCTACACCCCCGCGAAGACCTCCGCCCAGTCCTCGAGCATCTCGGGGTGCCCGTGGCGGATGCTGATCGCGAAGTGGTTGTAGCCGGCCGCGCGTAGCTCCCGGAGTCGCTCCCGCAGCTCCGGCCGCGTGCCGGTGAAGGTCATGGCGCGGATCAGGTCCGCGGTGCACACCTCGTGTTCCTCCGGCCGGAGGAACATGAGGTGCCCGCGGTGATTGGCGAGATAGCGGGCGTCCGCCGGCTCGTAGGCCTGGTAGATCTCGCGGTAGCGCTCGAGCAGCGGGGCGAGCGACGGCGGCACCGCGCGCCCCATGTTGCCGAACTCGGCGACCTCGACCAGGTTGTGGAGCGCGATCGTGGCGTGCGGCCCGGCCTGTGCGCGGGCGCGCGGGCTGTCGAAGGCTTCTCCGTCTCGCAGCACGCAGCCGCCGGTGAACGCGGTCGCCACCCGGCCGGCCGGATCCACGCCGGCCGCGCGCCAGGCCCGCTGCATGTCCGCGACCGCGGCCTTCGCGGCCCCCATGTGCCCGGCCGCGAAGAGCCAGCCCGCGCCCAGCTCCGCGGTGAGCCGGCGGCCGCGCGGACCGAGCGCGGAGATGTGCAGCGGGATCGGATCCCGGATGTTGATGACGTCCAGCTCTGGATTCAGGAAGCGGATCTTTCGCCGCTTGGCCTCGAAGGTCCACTCGAGCGTGTCGCCCGCCAGCAGCCCCTGCACGATCCGGATGTACTCGCGCATCGAGTCGAGCGTGACCGGGCCCAGGCCCATGGTGCGGCGGGCGGTGAACCCGGTGGAGACACCGAAGTCGATGCGCCCGGGCGCGAGCGCGTTGAGGGAAGCGAGCGCGCTCGCCGCGACCGGGGCGATGCGGTTGGAGGGAATCAGCACGCCGGTGGCGAGGCGGATCCGCGACGTCTGCACCGCGGCCGCGCCCATCGCCACGAACATGTCGGCGTTGAGGAGCTGCGTGTCGTAGAACCAGGCCCGCGCGTAGCCGAGCTCTTCCGCCCGCTTGACGACCTTCCACGAGTCCGCGGACGTCGCCAGGTTGAGCCCGAGGTCCATCAGAGCTTCGGCATGACCTGCTCGGCGAAGCGTCGCATCGCGCGCTCCGCCTCCGCGCGCGGCAGCATCGAGCCCTGATCGAACCAGCAGATCACCTGCGAGAGCTGGAACTCCTCGATCGCGGCCTGCAGCCGGTCGATCACTTCCGCTACGTCGCCGAACACCGCCTGGTCGCGGAAGAACTTCTCGTAGGGCACGCTCGCGAGCGTCTCCTCGATGATCTTCAAGCGCGGCAGGTGATCCGCGTAGGAGTCGGGCAGCGCGGAGAAGATGGCCCGCAGGTTCTCGTAGTACTTGCGCACGCCGGGACGCATCGCCTCTCGCGCGGCCGCGCCGGTGTCGCCGATGTGGACCGGGAGCATCAGCGCCATCTGGTCGGGCTGCCAGGCGTGCCCGGCCTCGGCCAGCCGCGCGCGATAGATCGCCATGAACTCGCGCAGCTGCGGGAGCGGGGTCGTGGTGGTGCCCGAGTAGATCGGCAGCCCGGTGGAGCCGATGTGGGCGAAGCTCTCCCCGGAGTGGACCGCCACCCGGATCGGCGGGTGCGGCCGCTGGGTCGGCCGCGGCACCACCGACACGTCCTCCACCTGGTAGTACGTCCCGTCGTAGCTGAAGCGCTCGCGCGTCCAGGCGAGCCGGATGATGTCGAGCGCCTCGCCGAAGCGCCCGCGGTTCTCGGACACCGGCACCCCGAAGCCGTGGAACTGGCTCGGGATCGAGCCGCGACCGACTCCGAACTCGAGCCGCCCGCCGGAGAGCAGGTCGGCGGTGGCGGCCTGCTCCGCACAGGCGAGCGGGTGGTGGAGCGGCAGCAGGGTCACCGCGGTGCCGATGCGGATGCGCCGGGTGCGCTGCGCGATCACCGGCACCGCCATCAGCGGGTTCGACAGCAGCGAGAACGCGCCGCCGAAGTGCAGCTCGGCCAGCCACGCCACGTCGAAGCCCAGCGTGTCGGCCAGGCCGATGAGGTCGAGCATCTCGCCGTAGCGATCGGCGTGGCTCTGCCCCGGCGCCTCCGGGGCCTGGAAGAAGAGGCCGAACTTCACTACGAAGCGACCTGCTCCGTCGTCGGCCCGGCGCCCTGGAGGGTGGTGCGGCGCACGTCGCGCGGCTCGTGCTCCGGGAACGGCCGCGAGCGATGCATGGTCTGGCGGTTGTCCCACATCACCAGGTC
>DATMMH010000029.1:0-2048 GCA_035569855.1 Candidatus Dormiibacterota bacterium | reverse complement strand
CGGGGCGGTGGGCGGGTGGTAGCGGAGACGCTACGCCGAGGGTCAGGAGCTCGTTCTCGGCGTCGACGTACCCGGGGGTGATGCGCAGGGCGCGCTCCAGCGCGGCAATGGCCTGGACGCGTCGTCCCAGCCGGCGGCTGGCGATCCCGAGACCGTAGAAGGCGTCGCCGTCGGAGGAATCAGCGGCCCCGGCTTGCCGGAATTCCTTTTCCGCCTCGCCGGGCCGCCCGAGGCGCAACCAGGCAAAGCCCAGCCCGGTGCGGGCCCCGCGGATGCCGGGGCAGAGCGAGTCGGCCACAGCGAAGGAACGGGCGGCCGCCCCAGCCTGGTCGGCGCCGAAGGAACGCCAACCCTGAGCGAGCGCCACGCGGGCTGACGAGTCGTGGGGGCAAAGCATCTGGAGGGCGAGGAATAACGGCGGCACCATATCCAGCGAAATATACGATTAGATTCCCGGCCCTATGGCTCTCGCACACAACCTCGGCTTCCCATCGCTCGGCGCCGCGCGTGAGCTCAAGCGCGCCACCGAGGGCTACTGGGCGGGCAAGCTTCCCGCCGCCGACCTTCTCGAGACAGCGCGGACCCTGCGTGCCCGGCACTGGACCATGCAGCGGGACGCCGGAATCGAGCTGGTCCCCGTCAACGACTTTTCCCTGTACGACAGGATGCTGGACACGTGCGCGATGGTGGGCGCGGTGCCGGCGCGGTACGCCCTGCGCGCCGGGTCCCTGGTCGACCTCGACACCTACTTCGCGATGGCGCGGGGGAGTCAGGGCAAGGGCCGCGACGTGGTGGCGATGGAGATGACGAAGTGGTTCGACACCAACTACCACTACCTGGTGCCCGAGCTGGCGGCCGACCAGCGTTTTTCGCTGTCGTCCACCAAACCGGTGGACGAGCTGCGTGAGGCGAAGGCGCTGGGCATCCCGGCCAAGCCAGTCCTCATCGGACCGGTCACCTTCCTTCTGCTCTCCAAGACGACGGGGGGCGGAGACCGCCTGGCGCGCCTTGACGCGCTCCTGCCCGTGTACGCCGAAGTCCTGCGCCAGCTCAAGAGCGCGGGGGCGGAGTGGGTCCAGATGGACGAGCCCACGCTGGCCCTCGACCGCACCGATGCGGAGCTCAAGGCGTTCGGCCGGGCCTACGACTATCTCGCAAAAGAGGCGCCCGGCGTCAGCATCCTCCTCGCCACGTATTTCGCGGGGCTGGGAGAGAACGCGAAGACGGCGCACGCGCTGCCGGTCGCCGGGGTGCACGTCGATCTGGTCCGCGGCGCCGGCGATCTGGATCGAGTGCTGGAGAAGTGGCCCGCGGAGCGGGTGTTCTCGGCGGGCGTCGTGGACGGGCGAAACATCTGGCGGAGCGATCTCGAGGTCGCGCTCTCGAGCCTCGAGCGGGTCCGGGACAAAGTGGGCGGTGACCGGCTCTGGGTCGCACCCTCCTGCTCGCTGCTCCATGTGCCGCAGGACCTCGATCTCGAACAGCGTTTGGACGGGGAGATCAAGCAGTGGCTCGCCTTCGCCCGGCAGAAACTGGGCGAGGTCGCGACCCTGACCCGGGCGTTGAACGGCGGGCGCGCGGCGGAGCAGCACGCGCTGATCGAGAGCCGGGTGGCCGCCGAGTCCCGCCGGACCTCGCCCCGGATTCATCGCGAGGCGGTGCGGGCGCGCGTGGTGGCGGTGCGTCCCGCCGACGAGCGGCGGTCATCCTCGTACGGGGCCCGTCGCGGAGGACAAGTGAAGCTGCCGGCGTTCCCGACCACCACCATCGGCTCGTTCCCGCAGACCGCCGAGGTGCGGAGCGCGCGGAAGAAGCTCCACGACGGCACCTGGACCGCGGCGGAGTACGACGCGTTCGTCGAGAGCGAGATCACGCGGACGCTCAAGATCCAGGAAGACCTGGGACTCGACGTGCTGGTGCACGGCGAGTTCGAGCGCAACGACATGGTGGAGTATTTCGGGGAGCAGCTCGACGGATTCGCGTTCACCGAGCACGGCTGGGTGCAGTCGTACGGGTCCCGGTACGTGAAGCCCCCGATCATCTATGGG
>DATMMH010000028.1:0-34772 GCA_035569855.1 Candidatus Dormiibacterota bacterium | reverse complement strand
GAGAACATCATGAAGCAGGCGGCCAACGTGAAGAACTTCGAGCTACCGCTCCTGCTGCCCGGCATCAAGGTCAACACCGGGCCGGCCGACTTCGCCCCGATCGAGCAGGAGCAGCTCGCCAAGTTCGACGGCGAGAAGTGGTCGCTCTTCGGCGAGGTCATCGAGGCGGTCCGCAAATAGGCGACGCCACGACGGCGCCCAGAAACAAAGAGACCGGCGGGGGTCGCCCCCCGCCGGTCTCGTGTTCCGGGACCGCGACTAGTGCTGGACGGCGACCGTCAGATCCGCGTGGGCGGCGCTCGGCGCGCTCGATCCGGCGGCGGCGCGGGTCGGCGCAGAACTCGGGCCGTCGCAGCCCATCGGGCCGGCCGGCCGGCCTCCCGGACAGGTCGGCAGGAAGCTCTGGGACACCTCGCTCCGCGCCACGCCGCGCCCGTCTGCGATCATGGGGCTGTCCTGGGGGACCGCCTCGTTCCGCGATACCCCGCGGCCGTCGGCCATCATGGGGCTCTCCGGAATCCGGTCCGGCGCGCCCGCCACCGCGACCGGCTCGCGACCCATCGAGCTCCCGCAGCCCATCGGCCCGGCGGCCTCGCTGGCCCCGCAGGCGTACACGCCTTCCAGGGCCGCGGTCTTCTGCTTCTCACGGCTATTGGCCACGATCAGGTACGCGGTGACGAGGGCGATGGCTCCGGCGGCGGATGCCAGCGCCAGGACGAGCTGGGGACTCCACGCGTGCGCGGGAGTCGGCGCGGCCAGCATCACGAGGCCCACCACTACAAGGACGACGGCGACGAGCTGAAACCAGGGAGCGCGACGTTCCATGCCCCGAGTATATGCCAGAGGGATTTTCATCCGGTCAGGGATTCCTTCATGGGATCGGGTACCTAGAACACCGCGATCGGGTTGACCGGGGAGCCCGTCACGTTCTTGAGCCGGAGCGGGGCGATCGTCAACAGGAACTCCCAGCGCCCGAGGCGGGCGGCCGTCTGGGCCAGGTCCTCGAGATTGGCGTTGTCGATCAGCCAGAGGCCCATGGCCACCAGGCAGACCACGTGGAACGAGTTGCCCATGGATGGGTACGGGGCCGGGTGGATGTCGTTGTGGGTGTCGGTACCGATCATGGCCACTCCCCGCTCACGCAGCCACGGGCAGCACGCTGCGTGGAGCGCCGGCGTCCCGGCCTGCAGCGGGTGCACCGGCCCCTCGGCGAGCCGCCGCCCGTAGTAACCGGTGCGCACCAGCAGGATGTCGCCGGACTCCACCCGCACGCCAGCCGCCTTCTCGGCCGCCTCCAGATCCTCCGGCATGATGCCCACCCCACCCTCGAGCCAGGGCACGCTCTTGGTCCGCGCCACGTCCAGCAGCACGCCGCGGCTCACCACCCCGTCGCGCAGCACCTCGACCGAGTTGACGGTGGCGCCCTCACGCGACGTCACCGCGTTGCACGAGCGACCGTTGTAGAGCTTGCCATCCCAGAAGTAGTGCGAGGGCGCGTCCACGTGGGTGATGGTGTAGCCGTGGAAGACCATGCCGATGAACTCGGCGGCGCCCCGGCGTTGGAGCGCACGCTCCGGCGAGACGGTGTCGCGCCCCTCGCCCGAGTCCACCATGAAGCGCATGGGCTGAACGGTGGTGTCGGGGGTGATGTCGGTGGTGATGGGCCGTGCGCAGGTCACGCTCTGCCCGGCGCTGACGAGCCGGGCCGCCGCCTGGCGCTTGGCGGGCGTGATCAGGTTGATGGTGCCGAGCTCGTCCTCGACACCCCACCGCCCCCAGTTGGAGAGCGTCTTGAGATAGTCGCGGACCGTCGCCTCGGAAGGGGCCGACGCCGGCACGCCGGGCTACTTCTTCTCGCCGGAGTAGATCTTCATCACGGTGTCGAGGAACCGGAGCGCGTGCTCGCGCGGCCGCTGGAACGAGTTGCGGCCGATGATGGAGCCGAAGCCGCCGCCGTCGCGGATGCCCCGGCACTCGTCGAAGATCGCCTCGTCGTTCTCCTTGGTGGCCCCGCCCGAGAAGATCACGATGCGCCGGCCGTCGAAAGAGGATTGCACCACGTGGCGCACCCGCTCGCTGAGCGTGGCCATCGGCACATTCGCCTTCTCGTAGGCCTTCTTGGCCTCGGCCTGCTCGATGTGCTCGGTGGGCGGCTTGACCTTGATGACGTGGGCGCCGAGCTGGGCCGCGATCTGGGCCGCGTAGGCCACGACGTCCAGACCGGTCTCACCCGCCTTGCTCACGTCCGACCCGCGCGGGTAGGACCACACCACCGCGGCCAAGCCGTTCGCCTTCGCCTCCTGGATCATCTCGCGGCACTGCTGGTACATGATCTGGGCCTGCGACGATCCGGGGTAGATCGTGAAGCCCACCGCCGCGCAGCCGAGCCGGAGCGCGTCCTTGACCGAGCCGGTGACCGCGGAGAGCGGATCCTTCTCGTCGTGGAGCACGTCGTGGTTGTTCATCTTGAGGATCATCGGGACCTCGCCCGCGAACTCGGCCGCCCCCGCCTCCAGGAAGCCGAGCGGCGCCGCGTAGGCGTTACAGCCGGCGTCGATGGCGAGACGGAAGTGGTACGACGGATCGTAGGCGGGCGGGTTGACCGCGAAGCTCCGCGCCGGTCCGTGCTCGAAGCCCTGGTCCACCGGCAGGATGACGAGCTTCCCGGTGCCGGCCAGGCGCCCGTGATTGAGCAGGCGGGCGATGTTGGTGCGCGTGCCGGGGCTGTCGCTGCTGTACCAGCTCAGGATCTCCTTCACTCGCGATTCCATGGGCGTGCCGTCCTTTCCAGACTTGGTTATCGACGATAGAACTCGTCGGCCGTCGCGACGTCCTCGGGGCTGCCGAGGATGACCGCCGCTCGCTGGTGATATTCGGTGGCGACCACGTCGAGCACGCGGCCCTGGCCGGTGCTCGCGCGACCGCCCGCCTGCTCGACGAGCATGCCCATCGGGGCGACCTCGTAGAGCAGCCGCAGCTTGGCCTTCGGCTTCGCGGGATCGCTCCAGTCGGCCGGGTACATGAACAGACCGCCGTCCAGGAGGGTGCGATGCACGTCGGCGACCATCGCGCCCGAGTAGCGGAGCGAGTACGGCCGACCGCTCGCCTTGTCCGGCGTCTTCAGATATTCGACGAAGGCGCGCTGGCCCGGATGCCACGAGTGGACGTTGCCCTCGTTGACGCCGTACGCCTTGCCACGCCGGGGTATCCGGATGGCCGGATGGGTCAGCATGAAGTCGCCCTTGTCGGGGTCGAGCGTGAAACCGTGCGTGCCCTGCCCGACGGTGTAGACCAGCGTGGTGGCCGGCCCGTACATGACGTAGCCCGCCGCGAGCTGCTGGGTGCCCGGCCCCAGCGCCTGCGGCCCCGCGGGCGTCTGCCCCTTCGACGGGCGCAGCGCGAAGATCGTGCCCACCGCTCCGTTGACGTCGAGGTTCGAGGAGCCGTCGACCGGATCCGCGCACACCACGAGGGCGTGCGCGCCACCCGCCTCCGGCATCTCGACCGGCTCCGGCGACTCCTCGGAGACGAGCGCCGCGCACGCGCGGCTGGCCCGCAGCGCCGACGTCAGGGTCTCGTGCCCCCACACGTCGAGCTTCTTCACCTGGTCGCCGGTGACGTTGATGCCGCCCACGTAGCCCAGCCGGTCGCGGAGAGCGGCGCGCGCCAGCTCCTGCGCGATCACCGCGGCCACGCGGCCGATGCAGCCCACGAGCGTGGCGACGCCGGGAGCGTGAGCGGCCGGGATCGAGAGACGTTGGGTGGCGAGGTGTTCCGATAGCGTCATCGGCGAATCGGCCATGGAATCCTCTCGTCGTCGAGTCGGACGGCGCCATGCAGTAGCGCCTCCGACGATGCTAGACGATCACCTGTGCGCAGTCAACACGCCGAGTCCTCCACCGCCACCGCACTGCAGGTCTTGCGCGCTTCGCTCGCGACCTATGCTTAGATGCACAGGTCATGAGCGACGACGCGACGCGATGGCGGGCCCTCGGCCTGCTGGCCACCGCCGAGCTGCTGGCGCTGTCGCTCTGGTTCAGCGCCTCCGCGGTGCTCCCCGCCCTCTCGCGCGAGTGGGCGCTCGGCGACGGAGGCCGCGCCGGGCTCACGATCGCGGTGCAGGCGGGCTTCATCGTCGGCACGCTCGCGGCCGCCCTCTCCAACCTGCCCGACGTGGTGTCGCCCCGCGCGCTCATGATCGCGGGCGCGCTGGCCGGCGCGGTCGTGAACGGCCTGCTCGCGGTCTGGGTCGAGAGCCTCACACCCGCCCTGGTCCTGCGCTTCCTCACCGGCATCTGCCTGGCCGGCACGTATCCGCCCGCGATGAAGATCGCCGCGACGTGGTTTCGCGAGGGCCGCGGACTCGCCATCGGCCTCCTGGTCGGCGCGCTCACGGTAGGCTCGGCCACCCCGCACCTGATCCGCGGCCTCACCGATCTGCCCTGGCGCCACACGCTGCTCGCCGCCTCGCTGTTCGCGGGCGCCGCCGCCGTCGTGGTCACCTTCGTGACCGAAGGGCCATTCCGCTTTCCGCCCGCCCGCTTCGATCTGGGCATGGCGACCGCGGTGCTCCGCGAGCGGGCGGCCCGGCTGGCCTGCTTCGGCTACTTCGGGCACATGTGGGAGCTCTACGCCATGTGGACCTGGCTGGGGGCGTTCCTGGCCGCGAGCCTGGAGGCTCGGGGCGGCGGCAGCTACGCCGGGCTCAACGCGAGCGGCGCCACCTTCGCGTGCGCCGGGGTGGCGGGCGGCTTCGGGGCCTACGTGGGCGGCGTCCTGGCCGACCGCCTCGGTCGCACCACGCTCACCATGGCGGCCATGGCGCTGTCCGGGCTGTGCGCCCTCGTGATCGGAGCCACGTTCGGCGGGCCGCCCGGGCTCACCCTGCTCGTGGCGCTGCTCTGGGGCGTGACCGTCATCGCGGACTCGGCGCAGTTTTCCACCGCGATCACCGAACTGGCACCACCGGCCTACGTCGGCACCGCGTTGACCACCCAGACCTGCCTCGGCTTCGCGCTGACCATGGCCTCGATCTGGCTGATTCCGCCGGCGGTCGGCCTGATCGGCTGGCGGTGGGCGTTCGCTCTGCTCGCGGTGGGCCCGGCGCTGGGGGTGGCCGCCATGGCCAGGCTGCGCACCCTCCCGGAGGCCCGCCTCATGGCGGAGGGCAGGCGGTGAGGTCCGCGACTCCGGCTCGCGCATCCAGATCGACGGACCACGCATCATAGACGGTGGAGGCGACGATCATGAATGCGATCAAGCCCTTGCTGCTCGCGGCCCTGGCGATCCTGCCCGTAGCAATGTTGAGCCCGGCCCGCCCGGCGGCGGCCCTCGGCGCGGCCTCGAGCGTCGACTCGCGGATCCGCCTGGATTGGGAGGTTGGCACCCGTCACCACGGGCGCCCGGTCATCCAGGGATGGGTCTACAACGACTACGGGCGGCCGGCCGCGGACGTGCGCCTGCTGGTGGAGACGCTGGATGCATCCGGGAACGTGATCGCCCGTGACGTGGGCTTCGTACGGGGAGTCGTGCAGTTCAACGACCGGACCTACTTCGAGGTGCCGCTCAAGACCGCGGGCGCTTCCTACCGGGTGTCCGTCACCGCGTTCGACTGGAAGAGCGGGGGCGCCGGCGTCTAGGTGACCTTGCTGTAGACGCCGGGCGGGATCACCCGGTAGACCGCGAGTGGCTGCGACACGTTCTTGAAGCTGCGCTCCCCGAGCGCCTCGAGCACGAACACGCTCGCGATCCGCTCGGCGGTGACCGGGCCCACCACGATGTCGCCGCCCTCGGCGGAGCCGGCAAAGCGCGCGGCCAGGTTCGTGGTCGGGCCGGTGGCGGTGAACGTCCAGCGCTGCGAGCCGGCGCCGCCCAGCTTGGTCGCGCCCACCAGCGCCTGGCCGGTGTTGATGCCCATGTGGAGCGCGACCGCCGGGAACACCCCCGCGTACTCCTCGTTGAGCGCCACCGTCTTCTGGCGAATCGCGAAGGCGGCGCGGGTCGCGTTGAGCGCGTGGTCCTCGTCCCGGGAGCCCTCACCGTGACGCCGTTGAAAGATCACCATGAGCCCGTCGCCCGCCGTCTCGTTCACGTCGCCGTGCTGCGCGCGGATGATCTCGAGGAAGCTCGAGAAGTAGGTCTGGACGAGCTGGTTGAGGCGCTTGGCCGCGAGCTGCTCGCTGAGCCGGGTGTAGCCCGCGATGTCGAGGAACAGCACCGAGACCTCCTCGTTGCGCTTCTCGAGGCTGGTCGCGCTCGGATCGCGCTCGAGCAGCGCCTTGACCGCGTCGGGCACGAACTTGGAGAGCTCCCCCTTGAGCTGCTCGAGCACCTCGAGGCGCTGGCGGGAGGCTTGCAGGTTCTCCAGCGCGGTGGCCAGCTCGGTGTTGCGGGCGGCCAGATCTTCCTGAGCCCGCGCCAGGTGGCCGGTCATGTCGTTGAGCGCGGTGCCCAGCTCTCCCACCTCGTCGCTCGAGCCGGCGGGGGCGCGCGCGCTGAAGTCGCCCTCCCCGATGCGCCGGGCCACCGCGGCCAGCGCGTGGATCGGCCGCACCACCACGTAGCGCATCGCCACCGCCAGCACCACCGCCGCGGCCAGGATGGTGAGCACCGCGATCATGATCTGGCGATTGCGCTGCCGGCGCACCTCCACCATCACCGGCTCCATCGAGGTGGCAACCTGGATGACCGCGCGGACCTTGTGGTCGGTCCCGTGGCAGCCCTGGCAGCGCTCCCGGTTCGGGATCGGCTGGTAGACGGTGAACACCGCCGCTCCGTCGCGAGACTCGAGCGCCTCCTGGGTCTGCAGGGTCTCGAGCGCCCGGGTGAAGAGCGGCCCCACCATGGGCCGGCCGGGCTCGCGCCGCATCTTCTCGATGGAAGCCATGACCCCTTTCGGCAGCTCGGCCTCCTTGGAGACCTCGCGCAGGGTGGCCAGATCGGTGAAGGCCTCGACCCCATTGCGCCGGTAGATCACGAGGCCCTGCACCAGGTTGGAGCCGCGGAGGTCCTCGACGAGCCCGCGCGTGATGTCGGGGCGCTCCTGCAGCATCGCGGTCTCGATGCTCGCCACCAGGGTGCCGATGAGCTGGCGGGCCGCGACCTTGTTCTGCTCCACGAGCAGCTGGCTCTCGCGCCGGATGGTGAGGATGGTGGAGACGCCGAAGCCGATGATCAGCACCAGCACGATCACGATCGTGATCTTGACGGTGAGGCGGCCCCGGAAGGCGCCCATGGTCAGACCCGGGAGGCGCGGCCCGCCCAGTAGGGCTCGCGGAGCTGACGCTTGAGCAGCTTGCCCGCCGCGTCCCGGGGGAACACGTCGTGGAACGAGATCTCGCGCGGCACCTTGTAGCCCGCCATGTGCTGGCGGCAGAACGCGGTGATCTCCTCGGGGGTGAGGGTCTCGCCGGGCCGGACGTGCAGCGCCGCGTGCACGCGCTCGCCCCACTCCTCGTCCGGCACTCCGAAGACGGCGACGTCGAGCACCCGCGGATGCCGATGCAGCACGTCCTCGATCTCGGCGGGATAGATGTTGACCCCCGCCGAGATGATCATGTCCCGCTTGCGGTCGCAGATGTAGTAGAAGCCGTCGGCGTCCACGTAGGCCACGTCGCCCACCGTGTACCACTCCCCGCGCTGCATCTTCGCGGTCGCCTCCGGGTCGCGGTAGTACTCGTCGAGCAGCCCCGGGAAGCGTCGCACGTACAGCTCGCCCGGCTCGCCCGCCGCCACCGGCCGGCCGTCGTCGTCGAGCAGCGCGATCGCCTTGCCCGGCGCGGCCCGACCGCAGGAGCCCGGCTTGCGCAGCACGTCCTCCGGCCGGAGGATCGTGTTCACCCCGAGCTCGCTCGAGCCGTAGAACTCGTAGAGCGCCGGGCCGAAGTGGGCCACCACGCCCTCCTTCACGCGCATCGGGCACGGAGCCGCCGCCATGATGATCGCGCGCATCGACGACACGTCGTACCGCGCCCGCACCGGCGCGGGGAGGTCGACGATGCGCTTGAGCAGCGTCGGAGCCATGAACGTGCTGGTGCAGCGGTGGCGGGCGATCTCGGCCAGGGCCTGCTCGGGATCGAACTTGGGCATGATCACCACGGTGGCGCCCACCAGGTGCGCGTAGAGGGCGAAGCCGCCCGGCGCCGAGTGATACATGGGCCCGGCCACCAGGTGGACGTGGGCCGGGTCGACCAGATCCATGGCCCCGAGCGTGTCCATCAGGTCCTGGGGGTTCATGCCCCGGCGCAGGGCGCCCTTGGGCCGCCCGGTGGTGCCTCCGGTGTAGATCATGGAGGCGCCGAAGGCCACCCCGGTGGGGAGCTCGACCGGGTCGGGTCGACCGGCCGCGGTCAGGTCATCGAGGTGCAGCGCCCACGGCCGGCGCTCCGCGCCCATCAGGATGAAGTGGCGCACCTTCTTCGCCTGGGCGCGCACCGCGTCGGCCATCGGGACGAACCGATCGCTCACGAGCACCGCGACCGCGTCGGAGTGATCGAGGATGTAGGCGACCTCTTCCTCCACCAGTCGATGATTCATCGGCGCCGGGATGAGCCCGGCCGCGCGCGCCGCCGAACCGGCCAGGTAGTGCTCGATCGAGTTCTCCGCGTAGACGATGACGTGCTCGCCGGGCCGGAGCCCGAGCCCGACGAGACCGTGGCCCAGCCGGTTGCGCCGGGCTACGAACTCGGCCCAGCTCCAGACGCGCTCCCCTTCGATGAGGGCGGGCTGGTGGGGGTGCCGAGCGGCGTGCGCGGCCAGGACGTCCATCGCGTGCGTTGTGTAGCACAATGGGGCGCGCCCGGCAACGGTCGCCCGCTTCACACGGGGGGTCGACCGGTGTTATACGTGCTCGAACCATCACGACTACCGAGAGGAGCGACATGGCGGCGGATCGATCGTACGTGGCGGAGAACCAGACCCAGCTCACGCGGCTGCGGACTCTCGCGGACACGCTGAGCGACCAGGAACTGGCGGAGCCGATGCCCGCGGGCTGGACGGTCGCGGGTGTCCTAGCCCACCTGGCCTTCTGGGATCAGCGGATCGTCGTGCTGCTCGACCAGTGGGGAGCGGACGGGCGCGGAACGCCGCCGCCCGCCTACGGCGAGGCGAGCATCGATTGGATCAACGACGCGGGCAAGCCACTCTGCCTGGCCCTGCCGCCCCGGGTGGCGGCCCGTCTGGCCGTCGCGGCGGCGGAGGCCGCGGATCAGCGGGTGGCTCGAGCCTCCGACGCCCTCCTGGCCGCGAACGTGGCGGCGGGAAGCCCGCTCAGCATGCTCCGCGCCGAGCACCGGCGTGAACATCTGGACGAGATCGAGCGGGTCCGCGCGCGGCGTTAACGCTCCGCGCGGCCGCCCGCGCCGCCGGACGGACGCTACCAGCCCGCGTAGATGCCCTCGCGAGTCGTCGGGGCGGGACCGCGACTCTGATCCCACTGCTTCTGCATCAGCACCTGGTAGAGACCGATGGAGCCGCCCGCGAACGCCACCGACGAGCACGTGAGGTAGAGCAGCCAGGTCCGGTAGATCTGCTCGCCGACGAGCGCGCGCGCGTCGTCGGCGCGCGCCCGGAGCCGCTCCGCCCAGTGCTTGCAGGTGCGGGCGTAGTGCAGGCGCAGATTCTCGACGTCGAGCAGCTCCCAGCCCGCCCGCTCCATCTCGGTGAGAGTCTCGGTCACTCCGGAGAGATCGCCGTTGGGGAACACGTAGCGGTAGAGGAAGTCGGTCTGGCTGGTGCGCTGCCAGTGGAACTCGTGGTGGATGCCGTGGTTCAGGTAGAGCCCGCCGTCCACCAGCATCTGCTTCACCCGCCCGAAGAAGGACGGGTAATTGGGAATGCCGACGTGCTCGATGACGCCGATCGCCGCGATCTTGTCGAAGCGCGCGTCATCCGGCAGATCGCGGAAGTCGCGATACTCGACGAGGCACCGGTCCTCGAGGCCTTCGCGCTTGATCCGCGCCGCGGCCCACTCCGCCTGCTGCCGCGACAGGGTGACCCCGTGCGCGCGGACCCCGTAGTGCTGGGCGGCCCAGATGCTGAGCCCGCCCCATCCGCACCCGACGTCGAGCATCCGCTCCCCGGCTTTGAGCCGGAGCTTGCGGCAAACGAGGTCGAGCTTGTCGGCCTGCGCCTCCTCGAGCTTGCCATCGGGATCGCGATAGTAGGCGCAGGTGTAGACCATCAGCGGGTCGAGGAAGAGCGTGTAGAAGTCGTTCGAGACGTCATAGTGGTGCGCGATGGCCTGAGCGTCGTAGTGCCGGGACCGCTGCGTCATGGCGTCACCTCCCGCATGCCGAAGACGGAGTCGAACACGATGCGTCGCCGCGCCGCCGCCGAGCCCAGGACCAGGCGAACCCCCAGCCGGGTCACCGCGTCGGGCAACCGCGACAACCGCTGGGCGAGCCAACCCAGCTCGCCCGGACCATACTTCTCGACGATTCGCCGCGCGTAGCCCTCGAGCGGAGTGCCCTGTCGCAGCCGGGCCGTCACCGCCTCGGCGGCCAGCCGGCCGCTGCGGATGGCGGGGCCGATGCCCTCGCCGGACATGTCGCGGGCGAGCCCGGCCGCGTCGCCGACCAGGCAGAAACGCGCGCCGCTCAACCGCCGCGGCGCCTGACGGCGGACCACGTAGGCGTGGCCCTTGAAGGGCTCGAGCGGCATCCCGTCGGGGACCCGGCCGGAGGCGCGGAGGCTCGCGAGCAGCGCATCGCGACGGCGCGGCAGGCTGCCGTCGCCGCCCTGGGTGCAGCCCACTCCGATGTTGATGAAATCGCGCTTCGGGAAGAACCAGCCGTAGCCGCGCAGGTCGGGCTCCACGTAGATCTCGGGCGCGCGCATGAACGAGCCGAGCCGTTCCACCCATTCGGCGGGCAGACGCGTCTCGCTCTCCTGCGCCACCACCACCTCCTCAGCCTCGGACACCTCCCCGAGGGCCCGCGCCACCGGGCAGCGATGGCCGCCGGCTCCGATCACCACCGGCGCCTCGAAGACCCCGCGATCGGTCTCGACCCGGACCCGATCGCCCGCGACGGTCACCCCGGTCACCCGGATGCCCCAGCGCACGTCGGCGCCGGCCGCCGCGGCGCGCTCCAGCAGGTAGTGATCGAACTCGCGGCGAATGATGCCGTAGCTGGTGGGCCGCCGCCAGCCCGTCTCGTGGCGTGCCCCCGCGAACTCGAGCACGCAGGCGTCGAAGGGCTGGATGGTCAGCGGGTACTTGTCGGGATCCACGTCGAGATCGGCGAGGGCTTCCGGAGTCACCCAGCCCGCGCAGATCTTCACGCGCGGGAAGACCGCCGCGTCGAGCACGAGCGGCCGGAGCCCGGTCCGGGCCAGCCGCCACGCGGCGGTGCTGCCGCCGGGACCTCCGCCCACCACGATCGCGTCGTGGTCCATCATCGCCTCCACAGCGAGAGGAGGATCGCGAGCTTCTGCCAGGGCGTCACCTTGATGGTCTCGACCACGTTGGCCACGTCCATGGCCGAGAACAGGTCGCCGTCGAGATCGATCCGGCTCTGCACGTACGCCTCGGCGAAATTATACGGCGACGGATCGCGGATGAGCTGCAGGAAGGTCTCCGGGCTCTTGATCACCGCGACGCACGCCGGGGTGTCCGAGCCGAAGCGCACCTCCTGGCCGTCCCAGAGGCGGAAGGCGAACGAGGCGGGCAGGCCGCCGAAGATCTGCCGCAGGATGGCGGCGGCGCGGCCGGGCGTCGGGGTCGGGGTGAGGAAGGTCAGCATCACCCGCGAATCGTCTTCATGACGTCGAGGTTCTCGAAGGCCCGGCGCGGCTCGCCCTCGAAGATGATCTCGCCGCGGTCGATCGCGAAGAGCCGGTCGGCCACCCGCGAGGCGGTCATGAGGTTGGACTCCGCGATCAGGAGCGAGATGCCCATGGCCTTGATCTGCTTCACCGCGTCGATGAATCGGCTGACCACCACCGGGGCGAGCCCCTCGAAGGGCTCGTCCAGCAGCAGGATCGAAGGCGACAGCGTCATGGCCCGGCCGATCGCGACCATCTTCTTCTGCCCTCCCGAGAGGTAGAGTCCGCGCCGCCCGGTGAAGTTGCGGATTTCCGGGAACAGCCCGAGCACCCGCTCGTCGATGCCGCTATCCGCGGCCACCGCCCCGCCCCCCTTGCCCGCGGCCCGGGCGAGCGACTGGCTGATCAGGAAGTTCTCGGCCACGGTCAGGTCCGGGAAGATGCCCGCGTCCTCCGGAGAATACCCGATCCCGGCCAGGGCGCGCTTGTGCGTCGGCAGCCGGGTGATGTCCTGGCCCGCGAAGGCGACCCGCCCGCTCTTGACCTGGAGGAGCCCCATGATGCTGTCGATGGTGGTGGTCTTGCCGGCCCCGTTCCGCCCCACCAGGCACACCGACTCCCGGTCCCCCACGGTCAGGGAGAGGTTGTGCAGCACGTGGGCGGGACCGCGGAAGGTGTTGACCCGTTCGAGCTCGAGCATGGCTCAGGCGGTCTGGGTGCCGAGCATGTTGGCGGTGACCTGCGCGTTGTTCCGGATCTGGTCCGGGGTGCCGTCGGCCAGGATGCTGCCCTGGTGCATGGCCACGATCCGAGGACAGTAGGTGAAGACGACGTCCATGTCGTGCTCGACGATCACCGCGGTGATCCCGCCCGAGCGCACCACCTGGGTGATGATGTCCATGATCGGGGCCTTCTCGCGCGTGCTCACCCCGCTGGTCGGCTCGTCGAGGAAGAGGAGCTTGGGCCGGAGCGCGTAGGCCACCGCCACGTCGAGCAGCTTGCGCTCGCCCTGGGAGAGCCCGCCCGCGGGCGCGCCGGCCCGCCCGTCCAGGCCGAACTGCTTCAGCACCGCCACCGCCTCGTCGCGCACCGCGGTGTCGGCGTCGGCCAGCGAGAACAGCCGCCGGGTCCGCCCCTCGCGCGAGAAGATCGCCAGCGTCACGTTGTCCTGCACGCTGAGCTGGTCGAAGAGATTGACGAGCTGGAAGCTGCGGGCGATGCCGAGCTCGATCTTGTGGTGGATCGAGGCCCGCGTGATGTCGGCCCCCTGGAAGTCGATGCGGCCCGAGTCGGGCGGGATCAGCCCGCTGATCAGGTTGATGAGCGTGGTCTTGCCCGCCCCGTTGGATCCGATGAGGGCCAGCACCTCGCCCGCGGCCACCGCGAAGTCCACGTGGTCGACCGCGTGGGTGTCGCCGAAGGATTTACTGAGCTGGGTGGTCTTGAGGAGGTCCACGCTCAGGCCGCCTTGACTCTCATCCGTTTGATGGTTCCCACGATGCCGGCGGGCAGAGCCAGCACCAGCACCACCAGAACGACCCCGAGCACCATCTGCCAGTACACGGTGTAGCCGACCGCCCAGTTCTCGAGATAGTTGAAGATGATCGCTCCGATGACCGGACCGAAGAAGGTCTGGAAGCCTCCCAGCACCGTGAAGAACACCATCTTGCCGGAGAAGGTCCAGTGGAGGATGTCGGGAGTGGTGAGCCCGTTGAGGGGAACCCAGAGCGCGCCGGCCAGGCCGGTGAAGATGCCGGAGATGACGAACGCGACCCACCGGTAGTGCCAGACCTGGACGCCCACGAACTCGGCGCGGGTCTCGTTGTCGCGGATGGCCTGGAGCGCCTTGCCGAACGGCGAGTGCACGATCACCCACATCACCGCCACCGCGACCACGAAGACCGCGAGCACGTAGAAATAGTACCCGCGGGAGAGGAAGTCCTGCTTGTCTCCGCCCACCCGTACGAGACCGCCGAGCAGGGCCGGGGTCGGCACCCGGAGGCCGTCGCTGCCCCCGGTGACCCAGAAGAACTTGAAGGCCAGGCTCCACAGCACCTGGGACAGCGCCATGGTCAAGATGCCGAAGAAGATCTTGGTGTAGCGCACGCAGAGCAGCCCGAAGAGGGCGGCCACGAACCCGGAGGCCACGATGCCGCCCAGCAGGAAGGCCTCCATGGACTCGAGCTTGGCGTACTTCACGATGAACGCCACCGCGTAGGCGCCCACCCCGAAGTAGGCGGAGTGGCCGAAGGAAAGCAGGCCGGTGTAGCCCAGGAGCAGGTTGAAGCCGAGGGCCGCGATCGCGAGGACCAGGCCGTAGGAGAGCAGCACGGTCTGCCAGGGCGGCACCAGGAACGGCAACACGATGAGCGCGGCCAGCACCGGAGCCGACCAGGCCAGCATCCGGCGTGGCGCCGCGCCGACGGCGCTCATGCGCGTCCCAGGATGCCCGCGGGCCGGATGAAGAGCACGACCGCCGCCATCAGGTAGAGAACGGCCAGCTCGATCTCCGGAAAGAACGTGATGCCCGCCTCGCGCACGATGCCGACCATGAGGGCACCGATCAGCGCGCCCTCGAGGCTGCCGAGTCCGCCGATCACCACCACCACGAAGGCCAGGATCAGCGCGTCCACCCCCATGCCGAGCACCGCGCCCTGCTGGGGCATGATGACCGCCCCGCCCAGGCCGGCCATGAAGCAGCCGAGGGTGAAGGCCTGCACGTAGACGCGGTTGACGTTCACGCCCAGCGCGGAGGCCATCCGCATGTTCTGGGAGGTCGCCCGCAGCACCACCCCGAACGAGGTCCGGTAGACGAAGGCCCAGAGCCCGGCCGCCGCGATACCACCCACCGCGACCACGACCAGGTTGTAGGTCGGGTAGATCGAGTCGCCGATGGTGAGGCTGCCGAGCGCCTCGTAGAGCGCGCTCGCCTGCAGGGGATACGGCCCCCACACGAACCGCATGACGTCCTCCAGGATCAGGAGCAGCCCGAAGGTGATGAGGAGCTGGTACTCCTCGGCGCGCCGGTAGAGCGGACGGAGCAGCGTCGGCTCCAGCACCGCGCCCAGGAGGGCCGCCGCCACCGCGCCGGTCGGCAGGAGCGCGTACATCCAGAGGCTCGCCTCGGTGGCGGTGCCGAGTGCCCGGCCCACCGCCCACGCGCTCACGTAGGCGCCGAAGGCGTAGAGGTTGCCGTGCGCGAGGTTGACGATGCGCATGACCCCGTAGATCAGGCTCAACCCGCCAGCGATCAGGAACATCACCGACGCGTAGAGGAGGGCGTTGAGGAGGTGAACTACGAGGGTGGGGATATCCATGGGCGGATACGATGCCTCAACTCAGGGGGCAGCTTCAACCCGGAACTGCGTGGTCGCGACCTCCGGCCTCATCGCGTTTTCGCCCAGGGTGAGGGCCACCAGGGCCGTATAGGCCCCGGGCTTGAGCCGCCCCTTGAGATCGACCACGAGGCGGTTGGCCTGGACCTCGCGGGAGACCCCGGCCAGGGCCACGCTGCCATCGCCGGCCAGGATCACGTAGCGGCAGGCGGGCACGTCGACCTTGTCCTCGTCGGGCGCGGAGCCGAGCGGCTCCCGGACCAGCCGGTACTGGCGGAGGAACTTCTCCAGCCGCTCGATCTCCGGGGCGATCTCGAGCCGGTCGCCCCGCGCGGTGACGCGCGCCACGTACGCCCGACGGGGGATCGCGAAGCGGTCGTAGGTGCCGACCCCGAGCGGATTGTTCAGGTCGCGGAAGACTCCGAGCACTACCGCGCCGTCGTTCCATTTCTCGAGCTCGTACGGTCCGTTGGTGACCAGGTAGTGCCCGCGCCGCTGCTCGAACTGGCGGAGCGCCGCCCAGCGAGTCTGGGCCTCATCGACCGCGACCAGCTTGCGCAGCGGCTCGGGGACGTAATTCTGGCGCGCGAGCCCGGCGAGGATCTTCCCCAGCTCCTCGCGCGTCTTCGGATCGCGGACGAGATCGAGCCAGCGCACGCCGCGCCGCTTGGCCTCCACCGCCGAGAATGCCCCGACCCCGCGCTTCACCGCCTCCTCCATCAGCACGGTCACGTGCCACGGCACCGCGCTCCAGGGCGGCGCCAGGGCGGCCAGCTCCTGCGGATCGGGCGAGGTGGCGTTGAGGTACACCTCGACGACCGGGACCACGTAGGTGAACGTGATGTCGCTGTAGCGGCGCACCTCGCTGTCGACCTGCACCACCCGCACGCCGGCCAGGGCCTGGCGCGCCACCGCGGTGGCCGCGTCCACCGCCGGATCGTACTCCGCGGGGTCCGCGGCCCGCCGCACCCCCCAGCGCGCCGCGAACGCGTACGGATAGAGCGCGTCGGCCGGGCTCACGCGGGTGTTGTCGTGCGCGGCCGAGCCCCAGAGTCGGTAGGTGACCCGGGCCCGCGCCGTCTTTCCCTTGCCCACCTCCCGCAGGAGGCCCGTGCCCGGCTCGGGCAGCACCGCGTCCTCGGGAATCTCCACCCCGGCCGCGCCGCCGATCGTCACCCCGGTGGGTACCGCGCGGTGGGGAATGAAGCCGGCCGCGTACGGCGCGGGCAGGAGCGCGGGGTCGCCGAGCGCGGCCCAGAGGAAGCGCCCGCCCGCGTCCGTGAAGCCGGCCACCGGGTTCCACGCCGCCGCCGGCCGTGTCGGCATGCCGACCCGTAGCCAGCCGTTCCACGGGAAGTCCTTGAGCTTGGCGGTGCGGACGAAGATCTCGGAGTCGAACCCGGTCTGGGAATCCCACGCGATGTTCTCGACGCCCTGCGAGAACTCGGAGTTGTACACCTCGCGCCGCACCGTGTAGCCGAGCACCGCCCGCTCGCAGCCGCTCCCGAGGCGGGCGACCAGCCGCCGCGCCAGCTCGGCCCGCTCCGCCGGCCCTTCGTAGGCGCCGCTGACGAGCCGCCGGTAGAGCTGATCGACGGCCTGGCGCGCCGTCGCGTCGGTCATGGCGGGGGCTTGGAGCAGATAGGCGTGAAACCACCCCTCCTTGAGCCAGGGCGGCGCGAACGATCCACCGGCCCCGATCGCGTAAGGAGCCAGCAGGCTCTGGAGCTCCACCTCCTCGATCACCGCGTCGCCCTCCCGAGGCGCGGCGCCCTCCTTCGCGGGCTTCAGCAGACGCTCGGCGACGGGCCCGCGCACGCTGAGCCGCAGCGGGGCGCCCGCCGGCACGGTCTCCACGGCGCGGCGCGCGGCCTGGACCAGGTCGAAGTGCTCGAGGTAGTCGGCGTGATAGGGCGTGATCGGGTACGGGGAGGCGACGAAGCCACCGCGGTCGCCGCCGAGGCCCTTGGCGATACGCGGCACGGCCGCGCAGCGACCGGCTGGGGTCGCCGCGCCCGGCGCCCCCGCGTTGAGCGCGGCGACCAGGTAACCCGAGAACGACTCCACCGCGGCGACGTTGTTCGGGAGCCGGCCACCCGCGAAGGGATCGGCGCCGACGTAGGCGTGCAGCGTGCTGTTGCGAAAGAGCGGGACCGCCGCGGCGGGGGTCAGCGTCTCGAGACGGATCTCCTGCGGGTAGTAGCCGGGATAGAAGGGCAGCTCATGGCCCGCCTCCCCGGGCGAAGCCATGACGAAAGGCGTGCTGAGAACGAGCGCGGCGAGCGCGAGCCGCCAAATCCCCTCGATCGACCGAGCCCCCTCGATCGACCGAGCCCCCTCACCCTGCCCTCTCCCCCTGACGGGGGAGAGGGGCTCTGTCTGTCCCCTCTCCCCCCAGGGGGGAGAGCCGGAGTGAAGGGCGGAGGCGCCCGCCTCGGCCCTCAGACCTTGAGCGTGGGCCAGGTCTTGTCGATCCAGGTGTACGTCGAGGTCGGCTCGCCCTTGGGCCAGCCGGGAGGCGCGGTGATGTTCCGGATCGGGATCGTGATGATGCGGCTCGGATCCAGGATCTGGAACGGATAGTCCGGCGAGTTGACGCTGAAGCCGGTCATCGCGTCCTTGTAGCCCTGGTGCGTATCCGGCCGGATGTACACGTAGCCCGCGGGGCCGGCGTGCATCGCGCCCTCGAGCTGGCCGATGATGGCGTCCTCGTCGGGCCAGCCGCCGGTCAGCCGGTTGGCCTTCTCGACGGCCTCCTTCAGCATGTAGAGGGTCGAGTACGCGCCTTCGGACTGGAAGTTCGGGTACTCCTTCCAGCGGTCGAAGTACTTCTTCACGAACTCGGTGTTGAGCGGCCAGCGATTGTTCGGCGGGTAGTTGAAGTAGTAGTTGGAGTGGACCCCCGCGATGGCGCCTTCCGGATGATCCTTGCCGATCGCGTGCGGGGCCACCCCGAAGGCGATGGTGGACGCGAACTTCATCTTCTTGAACATGTCGTAGCGCAGCGCCTGCTTGTACATCGCGACGTAGTCACCGCCCCACACCGACGACACCAACAAATCGGGCTTGGACGAGATCGCCTTGGTGATGTGGGAGGTGAAGTCGGTGCTCCCGAGCTTCGGCCAGCCTTCCGACACCACCTCGGCAGTCGGCATCAGCTTCTTCATGACGATCTTGACGTGGTCGAAGGCATTGCGGCCGTAGGAGTAGTCGGGATGGATGTGGGCGATGCGGCGCGCCTTCGGCCAGGTCTGCGCGATGGCGAGGGCACAGGTCACCCCGTCAGCCGACTGGATGTTGGTGATGCGGAAGATGTAGTGGGGGTTCGGCACCGCCTTGTCGAACAGGAAGTCGGTGCACCCGTCGACGAAGATCGTGAGCAGCTTCAGCTCTTCCGCCACCGGCCCGAGCGCGGGGGTGTTGCCGCTCGAGATGACGCCGGTGAAGAGATCGACCTTCTCGGAGAGCTTCAGCCGCCGCATCTCCTTCACGTTGGCGTCGGTGCCCGCGTTCTCGTCGGCCTTGAGCGTCTCGATCTTGCGTTTGCCGAGCAGGCCGCCCTGGGCGTTGATCTCCTCGGCGGCGAGCGTGTGGCCCTTGAACGATGGCTCGCCCAGGACGGCGGCGGGCCCCGTGAAGAACGTCATGTGAGCGATCTTGAACGGCGTGTCCGGGATGTTGCCCTTGGGCTGCGCCTGCGCGGACCGGACCAAGGGGACCGCGGCCAGGGGAACCCCGGCGGCGGCGGCCGCGCCGGCCGCGGCGGTCCCGACCGTCATGCCCAGGCGCGACAGGAAGTCTCGACGGCTGACCTCTTGCGTCATGTGTGGTCCCTCCTCGTTGGGGGATGTCTCGGGTGCTGGTGGGGAACCGCAGACAGCATGCACCGCAATACTGCCCTAGCAACCGCCGGAATCGCAAGAAGTTCCCCGGCGGGCGCGGGGGCCTCTATAATCGGCCCTGGCGGGCCATGCACGGGCTGATGCGCGTCCTCGCGGGTCTCGGTCAAGCGCTCCGCGCGCGGTGGGGCATGTTCGGGGGCGTGGCCCTCGCCGTGTTCGCGCTCGACATCCTCGCCCCTCCTCTCGTCCTCTCGTTCGCCCGCAATCGCGTCGACTATTTCACGTTCAACCCGTGGCTGCCGAGCCTGCCCGGCTACCTGGCCTCGGGACCGGGCACCTTGCTGGAGCGCCTCGGGCGAGCCTGGGACCTGGCCCTGTTCTGGTTCTCGGCCAACGGCATCTTCGGTATCGACTGGGGCTTCGCGGTGACGACCGGCGACCTGACCCGGTTCGCGCTGATGGCGCTCCTGGTCGGCGCCTACTTCGCACTCTGGGTGCGCCGCCGCGACCTCACGGGGGCGGCGGGATGGAGCGGGCGCGTGGCGCGCCCGGGCGGCGTGCTGGGCGCCCTCGGCAGCGTGTTCGGCCTGGCCACCGGCGGCTGCACCGTCATGGGCTGCGGCGCGCCGGTCCTTCCGGTCATCGGGCTGGCGTTCGTGGGCCTGTCGAGCACCACGTTGGCCTGGCTCTCATACGTCTCGACCATCGCCACCTCCGCGGTGATCGCGGGAATGGGAGCGGGGGTGCTCTACCTCGCGTGGCGAGTAGGAGCCCGGCGCGCGGAGAACGTCTCCTAGCTCCCCGCCTCCTAGCGTCCCTTGAAGTGGGGCTCGCGCTTCTCCACGAAGGCGCGGGCCGCTTCGCGATGGTCCTCGGTCATGCCGGTGCGCGAGTGGTGCCACGCTTCCAGATCGAGCATCTCCTTGAGCGACGCGCTCTCCGCCGCGTTCATGTTCCGCTTCATGTACCGGTAGGCGACGCTCGGGCCGCGCGCCAGCCGGGCCGCGAGCGCCATCGTCTCCTCCTCGAGGCGGGCGTCCGGCACCACGCGGTTGACCAGCCCCAGCGCGAGCGCCTGGGGCGCGTCGAGCAGGTCCGCGGTGAAATAGAGCTCGCGAGCCTTCGCGGTGCCGACGAGCTGGGTGAGGAAATAGCTGCCGCCGAAGTCGCCCGAGTAGCCCACGCGCGCGAACGCGGTGCCGAAGCGCGCGGTGTCGCTCGCGACGCGCATGTCGCACGCCATCGCCAGCGAGAGGCCGGCGCCCGCCGCGGGGCCGCGCACCATCGCGATGGTGGGCTTGGGCATCTCGTGCAGCCAGCGCGAGGCTTCCATCCGCGCGCGCAGCGCGTGGGCCTTCTCCTCCATGGTCTGGCCCCCGAGCTCGTTGCCTTCGGCCATCGCCTTGACGTCGCCGCCCGCGCAGAAGCCGCGGCCCGCGCCGGTGAGCACGATCGCGCCCACCGCACCATCCTCGGCCAGGCGCGGCAGGGCCTCCAGCAGGGCGTCGAGCATCGGCCGGGACATCGCGTTCAGGCGGTCGGGCCGGTTCAGGGTCAGCACGGCCACTCCGTCTTTCACGATCTCGAGCAGGTCGGTGGTCATCGAGGGCCCCTCCTTCGGGAGCAGCGGCGATTGTACCGCTTCGCTGGTTGCGCTAGCCTGGCGAATACGGATGCGACGCCGGTGGCTCGCGTTCCCGCTCGCCGGTCTCGTCGCGGTGTCGGTCGCCGCGGCGGCGGAGCGCCCCACCCCGCCGCGCACCCTCGAGGCGGGCGGCCTCACCCGCACCTATTTCCTGCACGTGCCGCCCGGTCTCGGACCGGACCCCGCCCCGCTGGTCCTGGTCTTCCACGGGGGCGGCGGCAACGGGCCGGGCACCGAGCGGCTCACCGGCTTCAGCGCGCTCGCCGATCGGGAGGGATTCCTGGTCGTCTACCCGGAGGGCGTCGCCCGGAACTGGAACGACGGCCGCGAGTTCACCGCCTCGCAGGCCCATCGCGAGCACATCGACGACGTGGCCTTCGTGGCCGCGATGCTCGACGCCATCGCGCGCATCCACCCGGTCGACCCGCGGCGCGTCTACGCCACCGGCATCTCCAACGGCGCGATCTTCTCCCACTACCTCGCCGCGCGCCTGTCCGCGCGCGTCGCCGCGATCGCCCCGGTGGTGGGCGGCGTCGCCGATCCGCCCGATCCCTGGTTCCGGCCCGAGTGGCCGGTCTCGGTGCTGATGCTCCAGGGCACCACCGATCCGCTGGTGCCGTACCACGGCGGCCCCATCGCGTTCGGGCGCGGTCGGATCATCGACACCGAGGAGGCGGCCCGCCGCTGGGCCACCGCCGACGGCGCGGCGCGCGAGCCGGTGACGGAGACCCTTCCCGCCGGCGACGGCAAGGACCGCTGCGGAGGCGCGCGGTCGCGCTACGCGGGTGGGCGCGACGGCAGCGAGGTGGTGCTGGTCCGGCTCGAGGGCGGGGGCCACACCTGGCCGGCGGGCGCGCAGTACCTGCCGCGGACCCTGATCGGGCGCGTCTGCCACGACTTCGACGCGACCGTGCTGATCTGGGAGTTCTTCAAGGCCCACCCCCGCCGCGGCGGACCCTGATCCGATCGGCGTTCCCGGCTAGGCGCGGGCCGCCGGCTCCCGCTCGGCGGCGGGCGCCTTCTCGGCCTCTCCGCCGGAGAACGCGCGGGGCCGGAACGCGGCCGGCGCCAGCCCCAGCTCGAGGATGCCGCGCTCGAGCCACTCGTGGCGGTCGGCCATCACGGAAGCGGCCACTCGCTTCTTGAGCGCGTCGTCGTTGCGCCAGAGATCGGCGAAGAGCCGGCGCACCTTGCGCCGCGCGTTCCGGCAGAAGAGATCGGCGAGCTCCCGGGCGCGGTCGGCCTCCGGGTAGCGCCCGTCGGCGAGCCGCGCCGCGTGGGTGACCGCCGCGGCCATCGCGAACAGCTCCATGACGATGTCGACGCTGCGGAAGAGGAAGGCCTGCTTCCGCTCCATCCCCGCGCGGTAGACCAGCATGCCGTGGAAGCTGGCCCGGGCCAGACGCCGGGCACTCCGCTCCACGAACCGAAGGTGCGGGGCGAGCGACCCGAACTCGCCGAAGCGGCCGGGAGTGAGCAGGCCCTTCAGCCACAGGGGCGGATACCACGCGGCGTAGAAGGCGGCCGCCTTCGGCAGCGCGGCGCGCCGCTCGGCCGCGCTCCTGCGCGGATCCACGAGCGCACCCGCCACCTGCAGGTGCTTGTCCACTGCCTCGCGGGCCATGAACAGGTGCATGATCTCGCTCGAGCCCTCGAAGATCAGGTTGATGCGCAGGTCGCGCATCATACGCTCGACGCCGATCGGCGCCTCCCCGCGCCCGGCCAGCGACGACTCGGTCTCGTACCCGCGCCCCCCGCGGATCTGCAGGGTCTGGTCGGCCAGCTCCCACGCCCGCACCGTGTTCCACTCCTTGGCCGCGGCCGCTTCCAGGCGGATGTCGTAGCCGCCGCGGTCGGCCATCTCGGCGGTGAGCGTGGCCACCGAGTCCATCGCGAAGGCGGTCGCCGCCATGTCCGCGATGCGGTGGCCGATCGCCTCGTGCTTCCAGATCGGCGCGCCCCACTGCACGCGCGCGCTCGCCCAGCCGCGGCAGATCTCGAGGCAGCGCTTGGCCGCCCCCGCGCACACCGCCGGCAGGGTGAGCCGCCCGGTGTTGAGCGTGACCAGCGCGATCTTCAGCCCCTGCCCTTCGCGACCGATCAGGTTCTCGCGCGGCACCCGCACGTTCCGGAACGTGATGACGCCGTTGGCGAGCGCCTTGAGCCCCATGAAGCGACAGCGGTACTCGACCCGCACGCCCTCCCAGCCGGTCTCCACGATGAACGCGCTGATCCGGCCGCTCTCGGGATCGCGCGCCATCACCACCAGCAGCTCGGCGATGGTGCCGTTGGTGCACCAGAGCTTCTCCCCGTTCAGCACGTAGTAGTCGCCGCGGCGCTCCGCGACGGTGGACAGGCTCGCGGGATCGGAGCCCACCCCGGGCTCGGTGAGCGCGAAGGCGGAGATGGCCCCCGCGGCGCAGCGCGGCAGATAGGCTTTCTTCTGCTCGGCGGTGCCGAAGAGCTTGAGCGGCTGCGGGACCCCGATGGATTGATGCGCGGAGAGCACCGCCGCGATGTTGCCGTCGTAGCTGCCCACCAGCTCCATGGCCCGGCAATACTCGGAGACGGTGAAGCCGAGCCCCCCGTACTCCTTGGGGATCTTCATGCCGAAAGCGCCCAGGCGCCGCAGCCCGGCCAGCACCGCGGGCGGGTATTCGCCGCTCTGATCGATGGCGACCGGGTCGACCTCCTCGCGAAGAAAGCGGCGGAGATCGTGGACGAAGAGCGCGAACTCGGGGCGCTCCTTCCCGCGCTGCGGGAACGGATGGATCAGATCGAGGGCCAGATGGCCCAGGAAGAGATCGCGCAGGAACCCGCGGCCTTCCCAGATCTCCTGGCGCGCCTGCTCGGCGATTCGCCGGGACTCTTCCTCGCTCGGCATCCGGGTCTCGGGTGTGGGCATGGGGACCTCCCCTGCCTTCGATTCTAGCGGATCGCGGCACCGGGCGGTATGCTCGCCTGGCCGCGGCCAACTCCATCGCCATCGGGAGGTCATCGTCATCGCCACCAACGAGATCGAGCAGCGGGTGCGCCAAGTCCTGGGTGGCTTCGGGCTGCCCTACGAAATGGTCGAGATCGACCCCCAGTACGCCGACACCGCGGCCTTCTGCGCCCAGTATGGCTACCCCATGGAGCAGTCGGCCAACACCATCATCGTGGGATCGAAGAAGGAGCCGAAGCGCTACTGCGCGTGCGTGGTCCGGGCCACCCGGCGCGTGGATGTCAACCACACCGTGCGCAAGCTGCTCGGGGTCTCGCGTCTCTCCTTCGCGGATCCCGAGGAGACGCGCGCGCTCACCGGCATGATGCTGGGCGGGGTGACCGTGTTCGCGCTGCCGCCCGACCTGCCGATCTACGTGGACGAGGGACTGATGACGATGCCGTGGATCATCCTGGGAGGCGGCAGCCGCTCGCTCAAGGTGAAGATCTCCCCCGAGGTCTTTCGCTCGCTGCCGAACGCGGCGGTCACCCCCGATCTGGTGACCCCATGAGCCCGGCCGCGGACGGCCCAGACGACGCGACGCCGGTCACCCGCGCGCTCAACCGCGCGGTGCTCGACGCGCTGCCGTTCGCGGACACGCAGGACTTCGAGGACGCCCGCCGCGGCTTCCTGGCCACGCTGCCCGAGGTCGAGATCCGGAACGCGCAGGGGCGGGTGGTCTGGAGCCTCCGGGACTACGCGTTCCTCGAGGACGTGGAGGCGCCGCCCACCGTGAATCCGAGCCTGTGGCGCCAGGCTCGGCTGAACATGCACAACGGCCTCTTCCAGGTCACCGAGGGCATCTACCAGATCCGCGGGTTCGACCTCTCCAACATGACCCTCCTCGAGGGCGACCGCGGCGTCATCGTTATCGACCCGTTGATCTCGACCGAGGTAGCGCGGGCGGGCCTCGAGTTGTACCGGGCGCAGCGCGGGCCGCGACCGGTCACCACGGTCATCTACACCCACAGCCACACCGACCACTACGGCGGCGTGCGCGGCGTCGTCGACGAGGCTCAGGTCCGGGCGGGCGACGTTCAGATCGTCGCTCCGGACCAATTCCTCGAGGAGATCGCCACCGAGGCGGTGCTCGCGGGAACCGCGATGGTCCGGCGCGGACAGTTCCAGTTCGGCGCCACCCTGCCCAAGGGGCCGCGCGGCCAGGTCGACGCCGGCCTCGGCAAGGTGACGTCGCGCGGGACCGTGACGCTGATCCCGCCCACCCGGATCATCACGCAACCGATCGAGACCCACCGGATCGACGGCATCGAGGTCGTCTTCCAGCTCGCGCCCGAGACGGAGGCGCCCGCCGAGATGCACATGTTCTATCCGCAGATGAAGGCCTTGAACCTCGCCGAGAACGCCACCCACAATCTGCACAACATCTATCCGATCCGCGGCGCCCAGGCCCGCGACGCCAACGCGTGGGCGAAATACCTCGACGAGGCGATGGATCGCTTCGGGCGGGAGGCCGACGTGGCCTTCGCTCAGCACCACTGGCCGGTGTGGGGCAACGCCCGCCTGCTCGACTACCTCGGCAAGCAGCGCGACCTCTACAAGTACCTGCACGACCAGACGGTGCGCCTCATGAACCACGGCTACAAGCCGGCCGAGATCGCCGAGCGGCTCACTCTACCCAGAAGCCTCTCCTCGACGTGGCACGTGCGCGGCTACTACGGCACGCTCAGTCACAACGCCAAGTCGGTGTATCAGCGGTACATCGGCTGGTACGACGCCAACCCGGCGAACCTCAACCCGCTACCCCCGGTCGAGCGCGGCCGGAAGTATGTCGAGTACATGGGCGGCGCGGAGGCGGCCATCGGGCGGGCCCGCGAGGACTTCACTCGAGGCGAGTACCGCTTCGTCGCCGAGGCCATGAGCCACGTGGTGTTCGCCGATCCTTCGAACGCGGAGGCGCGTCGGCTCGGCGCCGCGGCGCTCGAGCAGCTCGGCTACGCGGCGGAGTCGGCCACCTGGCGCAACGCCTACCTCCTCGGCGCCCTCGAGCTTCGCGGCGGAGTGGGTGACTCCGGCGCCCGGGCCCCCGTGAGTCCCGACGTGGTCCGCGCCATGAGCCCCAGCCTCTTCTTCGACTACCTGGGCGTTCGACTCAACGGGGAGAAGGCGGAAGGCAAGCGCATCGTGCTGAACTGGGTGTTCTCGGACCTCGGCGAGCGGTACCGGCTCAATCTCGAGAACTGCGCCTTGACCTATCTCGCCGAGCCCCGGAGCGTGCCCGCGGATGCCACCGTCACGCTCGCGCGGACGGTCCTGGATCGTCTCGTCCTGCGCGAGACGACCCTCGCGGACGCGCTCCACCGGGGACTTTTGAGCATCGAAGGCGACGCGGCCAAGGTCGGCGAGCTCTTCGGGCTGCTCGACGACTTCGCTCTGATGTTCGAGGTGGTCGAGCCGAAGCGCTGATTACCGCCCGCCCCCGCGGCCGTCTACTCGCGCAGCGCGCCCGCGAGCAGGCCGCGAACCAGGTAGCGCTGGAAGGCCACCACGATGACGATCGGCGGCAGGCTCGCCAGCAGCGACGCGGCTGCGATGTCGCCCCAGGGCACCTCGAAGACGCCCGGAAAGAGGGCCAGCGCCACCGGCACGGTGCGGCTCGCCTCGGTGGCGGTGAAGCTGTAGGCAAAGAGGAACTCGTTCCAGGAGAAGAGGAAGGCCAGGAGGCCCGCCGACGCCATCCCCGGCGCCACCAGCGGCAGCACCACCCAGCGCAGCGTGGCCAGCCGGCCCGCCCCGTCCACCGACGCCGCCTCCTCGAGGGCGCGAGGAATGTCGCGGATGAAGCCGGCGAGCAGCCAGATCACGAGCGGCAGGGCGAACGAGACGTCGGCCAGGATCAAGGCGAGCCAGGTGTCGCGCAGGCCGAGGGCCCGCATCAAGAGGTAGAGAGGGCTCACGGTGGCGATCTGGGGAAACGCGGTGGTCGCGATCATGCCGAGTAGCATGACGCGCCGCCCGGGCACCGGCAGGCGGGCCAGCGCGTAGGCCGCGAGCGCTCCGAGCGCCACCGCGAACACGGTGCTCAGCAGCGAGACGCCCAGGCTGTTGCCGAGGGCCCGCGGCATCAGGCTCCGGTGAAAGACCGCGTCGTAGTGCACGAGCGTGAGGTGACTCGGGAGGAGATGTGCGAGCGGCAGCAGCTCCGCGTCCGGCCTCACCGACGTGAGCGCCTGCCAGAAGAACGGGCCCGCGTAGCCGGCGAGGGCCAGCAGCACCAGGCCGTCTCGGAGCCGACCGCCCTTCACGCCGCGGCGTCCTCCGCGCCGATCAGGCGCAGGTAGGCGACCGCCACCAGCATCACGAAGGCGAAGACCACCACCCCGATCGCGGAGCCGAAGCCGATCTGCAGGGTCTGGAAGAGGGCGCGGTACGCGTAGACGGTGAGCGTCTCGGTGGTGCCCGCCGGTCCCCCGCCGGTCAGCACGAACATGATGTCGAAGGCGCGCAGGGCATCGAGGGTGCGGAAGAGCAGCGCGATCAGGAGGATGGGCCGGATCAGCGGCCACGTGATGCGGGCGAAGGCCTGGACGCCGGCCGCGCCGTCGACCTGGGCCGCCTCGTAGAGCTCGGGCGGAATCGTGAGCAGACGCGCGTAGCAGAGCAGGGCCACGAACGGGGTCGCGCGCCACACGTCGGCCACGATCAGGGCGGGCAGGGCGAGAGCCGGGTCTCCCAGCCAGTTGATGGTCCGGCCGCCGAGCGCGAAGTTCACGAGTCCGCCGGCCGGATGGTAGAGCCACTCGAACATCTTCGCGGTCACCACCGATGGCAGGGCCCACGCCAGCAACAGGAGGGCGAGGGCCACGCGTCGCCCGCGATGCTGGCCGCGGAGGCCGAGCGCGATGGCGAGCCCCAGCGCGCACTCGAGCGCCACCGAGGCCACCGTGAACAGGCCGGTGACCCGCGCCGCGCTCCAGAAGCGCGGGTCCACGGCCAGGAACGCGTACTGCTCGAGGCCGGCCCAGCGCGCGATCGAGAACACCGGGATGCGGTACTGGAACGAGAGCCAGAACACCCAGAGCGCGGGATACACGGTGAGGCCGCCCAGCACGACGAGCGCGGGGGCCAGGAGCATCCAGCCGAGGCGCCGATCGGCGGCCTCGCTCATCGCTGGCCGGTCGCGCGCCGGAGGTGGTCGATCTGGACGGTCGCGTCGCGCATGGCGCGCTCCGGCGACTTGAGGCCGACCAGCACCGCGGAGAACTCGGGCTGAAAGGTGGTCGAGAGCATCAGGTAGTAGGGCGTCACCGGACGCGGATTGCCCTCTCGCATCATCGCGTAGAGCGCGGGCAGGGTCGGGTCACGGGCCACGAGCGCAGGGTCGCGGTAGAGGCTCGGGCGCGACGGCCGGAGCGCGGCGCCCGCGGTCATCGCGCGCTGGGCGGCCTCGCTGGTCATGAAGCGCACCAGCTCCACCGCGAGCGCCGGGTGGCGCGTTCGGGCGCTCACCGCCAGGTGCGCGCCGCCGGTCGACGCGGCGCCGACGCGCCCGTGGGGCAGGCGCGGCAGCGGCGCGATGCCCACGCGACCCCGCACCGGCGACTCCGGCAGCTCGAAGAGATCGAGCGCGTAGGGCCAGCCCCGAAGGAAGATCGCGTGCCCGTCGCCGAAGGGCCGTCGCGTCAGCTCCTCGTCGCCCGCGGTCACCCAGCCCGGGCTCACTCCGCTCTCGATGAGCCCGCGCAGGAAGGCGAGCGCCTCCCGCGCTCGCTCCGGATCCGGGAACGGCCGGCCCGCGTCGTCGAGGAGCCGCGTGCCGTTGGCCGAGAGTGCCTCCAGCACGTTCACCATCCCGCCCTCGTACTGCTTGCCCTGCCAGAGGTAGCCGTCGAGCCGCGGATCGCGCTCGCCGTCGCGGATCCGGCGCACCTGACGGATGAGCTCCTCGAAGGTCTCGGGCGGAGCGAAGCCGTACTTGGCGAGCAGGTCGCGACGGTAGTAGAGGAGCCCCACGTTCATGAACCATGGCAGCGCCCAGAGCTTACCGTCCTGCACCGCGGGCTCGATGGCGGTCGGGAAGTGGGCGTCCCGCTCCGCCGGCGACACGAATGCAGTCAGGTCCAGGATCCAACCCGCCCGTGCGAACTCGGGGACCCAGATCACGTCGAGCATCATCACGTCGAAGGGCGGGCTGCCGCCCTCGAGGTTGATCACGTAGAACTGGTGCTGCTCGTCCGAGCTCCAGGTGAGCGCTTCGCTCTGTACCCGGACTCCCGGGTGGGCCGCCTCGAAGCGGCGGAGCAGGTCGGGGACCGGATCGGCGGGTCCGAGGATCTTGGCGTGCTTGAAGACGAGCGTGATCGGCCCGCCGCGGTCCGCCCGCTCGCCGCAACCCACCGCGAGCAGGAGCAGGGCGAGGGGCAGGAGCAGGCGGACGGCGGTAGCGCGCGGCGGGCGGCGGGCCACGGACGTGGCGGCCGCGCTAACCCGCGCCCAGCGCGTCGCGCAGCGCCCCGCCCTCGTGCTTGAACCAGTCGAACAGCACGCTCACGTCCCAGCCCATGCAGAAGTGGCGGACGCCCTGGTCGAGGTAGGCCTTGGCCTCGCTCGGATGCGAGATCTCGGCGCGCGGGGCGATGCCCATCGAGAGCGCGGTCCGGATCACGTGCCGCTCGGCCTCGACCACCCGGGGATGACTCCACTGCCCGGCGAGCCCGATGCTCATCGAGTAGTCGGCGGGGCCGAACTGCACCATGTCGACGCCCTTCACCGAGAGCAGGGCCTCGAGGTTCTCGACCGCGGAGGCCTTCTCGATCATGATCGCGACCACCGCGTCGTCCAGCGCCTGGACGAACGCGGGCGAGCCGACGTCGACCACGTAGCCCACGTCGCGCCGCATGCCCACCCCGTGCAGGCCGCCCGCCTCCGGTGTCTCGGCCCGCACGCTCCGCACGCACTCGCGCACGTCGTCGGGAGTGCGCGGGTCGGCGAAGAGCAGGTTCTGGATCCCCGCCCCGATGGCCCGGACCGCGAGGTAGGTGCGCGGCTGCTGCTCGACCTTGAACATCGCCGACATGTGCTCGAACGTGTTCACCGCGCGCGCGAGGTTCTCGAGCGCGAAGAGATCGTAGGGTGCGTACTCGCCGACGAACTCCACGTAGTCGAACCGACCCGAATGCCCGGCCAGCTCCACCACCGCCGGCCACGCGGAGTGGATGTGGGTGCCCACCGACGGTCGGCCGGCCCGCAGCAATTCCCGGAGTCGATTGCGTCGCATGGGCCGAGTCTAGGGGGGCAGGTGCGCCCCGTCAATCACCGCGCTATACTCGGCCGGTGCGCGACGGAAGCGGCCCGCTGTCCGATCTAGTAGTCCTCGATCTCACCCGCGTGCTCGCCGGCCCCTACTGCACGCGCCTGCTCGCCGACCTGGGCGCGCGCGTGGTCAAGATCGAGCGGCCCGGCGACGGCGACGACATGCGGAAGAACCATCTGCAGCTCGAGCCCGGGCGGGCCGACCAGTCCACCTACTTCATTCGCATCAACGCGGGCAAGCAGAGCGTGGCGGTGGACCTGAGCCATCCGCAGGGTCGCGGGGTGATCGAGGATCTGTGCCGCGTCGCGGACGTGTTCGTCGAGAACTTCGCCCCCGGCGTGGTGGACAAGCTCGGCCTCGGCTACCCGGCGATGGCCGCGATCAAGCCCGACCTGGTCTATTGCTCGATCTCCGGCTTCGGCCAGAGCGGCCCGTGGCGGGAGCGGCCCGCCTTCGCGCACATCATCAACGCGGCCTCGGGGATGATGCATCTCGATCAGGGTGAGCAATCGGCTCCGCGCGCCTCGAACCTGCAGGCCGCCGACGTGCTCGCGGGCACCCACGCGTTCGGCGCCATCCTGGCCGGACTGCGGCGGCGCGATCGCACCGGCCGGGGCGCCTTCCTCGACGTCTCGATGCTCGAGGCGCTGATCGCGGCCGACGACGTCTCCTACGCCGCGGTGCTGAACGGCGGCGAGTCCCAGGGCTCCCCGCGCCCGGCGATGGGTGTCTTCGCGGTGGGTGGCCGGCACCTCGCGCTCCAGACCGGCGGCGCCGCCGCGCTGTGGCCGCGGCTTCAAGCCATGCTCGGGCGGCGCGACCTGGCCACCGATCCGCGGTTCGAGACGCCGGACCAGCGCCGCCGCAACTGGGCGGCCCTGCGCGACATCATCGGCGAGTGGGTCGCCCGCTTCGCCACCGTGGACCAGGCGCTCGCCGCGCTCCTCCGCGCGCGCATCCCCGCCGCTGCGGTGCTCAAACCCGAGGAAGTGGCCGAGCATCCGCACCTGCAGGCGCGCGGCGCCTTCCCGACCGTGACCCACCCGGCCCGCGGTCAGGTACGGGTCACCGCGGCGCCCTTCCAGCTCGACGGACAGGCGGTGACGCCGGCGGGACCCGCGCCCTATCGGGTCGGCGAGCACACCCGGGCGGTGCTCACCGGGCTGCTCGGCTACAAGGAGCGCGACATCAACGATCTCGCCCAGGCCGGCGCCATCGGAGCGCCCTGAGGCGGGACCCAGGAGAGACGAGATCATGGCGGCGACACCGATGACGGGCGGCGAAGCGCTGGTGCGGTCCCTCTACCTCGAAGGCGTCCGGGCGATCTTCGGGTTGCCCGGCGTGCAGCTCTACGGCGTGATGGCCGCGCTGCGCGACGAGCCGCGCATTCGCTTCATCACCACGCGCCACGAACAGGCCACGAGCTTCATGGCCGACGGTTACGCGCGGGCGGGCGGCAGCTTCGGCACCGCGCTGGTGGTACCGGGCCCGGGCCTGCTCAACGCGATGTCGGGGCTCTCGACCGCGTACTCGGCGTCATCGCCGGTCCTGATGATCTCCGGCCAGATTCCCCGCGACAGCATCGGGAAGGACATCGGCCTGCTCCACGAGGTCAACGACCAGCTCGACTGCATCACCCCGGTGACCAAGTGGCGCCGGCGCGTATTGCAGATCGCCGACGTCCCCGCCGGGGTGCGCGAAGCGGTCACCCAGCTCAAGTCGGGCCGGCCGCGCCCGGTCGAGATCGAGATGCCTCCCGAGACGATGGAGGACGAGGGGCTGGTCGAGCTGCTCCCGCCCGCGGATGTCCGGCCGACCGCCGCGCCCGCGCGCGAGATCGATCGCGCCGCCGAGCTGCTGCTGGCCGCGCGTGCCCCGCTCATCTACGCGGGCGGCGGCGTGCACCTCTCGGGCGCACACGATGCGCTGGCCGCGGTGGCCGAATACCTGCAGGCCGGGGTCGCCCAGTCCCCCGAGGGCAAGGGCGCGGTGAGCGACCACAACGTGCTGTCGCTCGGGGCCGCCTTCTGGCGCGACTCGCCGCTGCGGGCCCACATCCATGAGGCCGACGTGGTGCTGGCGGTGGGGAGTCGGCTCGCCCTCGTCTCGTTCAAGCCCGGCACCCGCATCATCCAGATCGACGCCGACGAGCGAGAGATCGGGCGGAGCCACCGGGACACGCTCGGCCTGGTCGGCGACGCGCGCGCCACCCTGGAAGCTCTCCTGGAACGGCTCCGCGCCGCGTCGGGACCCCGCCCCTCGCGCAAGGCCGAGCACGAGGCCCTGCGGGCGAGGCTCGCGGCGGAGAACACCCAGGAGCCCAACGCCTCGATCCTCAAGGCGCTGCGCGCGGACACGCCCGAGAACACCATCCTGGTGGCGGGCATGACCCAGATCGGCTACTACTCGCGACCCTTCTGGCCGGTGTACGAGCCGCGCACGTACCTGTCGTCGTCTTACTCGGGCAACCTCGGCTACGCCTACCCGGTCGCGCTCGGGGCCAAGGTGGCCCGGCCGGATCGGCCGGTGGTCTCGGTCTCCGGCGACGGCGGCTTCCTGTTCAACGCCCAGGAGCTCTCCACCGCCGCGCGCTTCGGCATCAACGTGGTCGCGGTGGTCTTCAACGACAGCTCGTACGGCAACGTGGCGCGCGATCTCGACGAGTCGTGGGGCGGCCAGTACGGTGCCGAGTTGAAGAACCCCGATTTCATGAAGCTGGCCGACGCCTTCGGGGTGCTCGGCCTGCGAGCCAAGGAGCCGACCGAGGTCGGCCGGCTCGTGCGCGAGGCGATCGAGCGGGATCGCCCCGCGCTGGTGGAAGTCCCGGTGGGCCGGATGGGGCGCCCGGCGTTCTTCGGGGCCCGGCGGACCCCGGCCAAGCACCCGCGCTAGCCACCGCGCGGACGAAGGAGCAGGCCAATGGCGGCGCCGGCGGCGATCGTGCGCAGCCCGACGGGGCGGCTGCAGTTCCTCGACGCGATACGCGGCTTCGCCCTGTTGCTGATGATCGTGAACCACACCGGCCGCTGGTGGCAGGACGGCACCATGGGCTGGCCCCGCTACAACCTGATCTACACGAGCATGGCGGTGGGGGCACCGCTCTTCCTCTTCCTGGTGGGCTTCTGCCTGCCGCTGTCGTTCGCCCGGCGCCGCGGCACCGGAGGGAGCCCGGAACTTGCCGTCGCCGGCAAGTTCCTCCAGCGGGGCGCCCGGCTGATCCTCGCCAGCTGGCTGCTCAACTTCCTCGTCTTCCGGGACGAACCGTTCTGGGAGGGCGGGGTACTCCAGACGATCGGCATCGGCATCATCTTCGCGCTACCGCCCATGCTGCTACTCCATCGGCGCGCGGCCCGCTATCTGCTCGTGGCCGTCGCGGTGCTGCTCTACGCGCTCTTCTCCGTCTCCTACGATCGCATCGAGGCGTGGCTGCCCGCCCATCCGGTGGCGGGCAGAATCTGGTTCTTCGAGTTCGCTCCGTGGCCGTGGATCAGCCTGGTGTGGATCGGGCTCGCCTTCGGATGGGTGTGGACGCTGCGGGACACCCCGGCCCGGCGCGCGCGGTACCTGGCCCTCATGAGCGGCGCGGGCGTGCTCTGCCTGGTGCTCTTCGTCCTGTGGGAACGGGCCCACGGCACCTCCCTGCACCACTCGCTGGCCTTCCCGCGCGACTTCATCCTGAACAACCACTGGACCCCG
Organism: Candidatus Dormiibacterota bacterium; assembly: GCA_035569855.1. Taxonomy (GTDB): domain Bacteria; phylum Methylomirabilota; class Methylomirabilia; order Rokubacteriales; family CSP1-6; genus CAMLFJ01. Next base: position 1,237 of record DATMMH010000028.1, on the reverse strand, counting down.
CGCGGGGTCACGAATCTCCTGTGCATGGGCGCGGTGTTCTCCCTGCTCGGGCTCTCCTACTACGCGATCGAGATCCGGCACCTGCCGGTCGGTTGGCTCGTGATCCTCGGACGCACCTCGCTCATGATCTACTTCGTCCACCACCTGCTCGTGCTCACGCTCGCCCACGAGTGGCTCGGGCTGATGTTCAATCGCTGGTGGCAGTACTGGCTCGCGAACGCGGTGCTCGTGGTCGCGCTCTACTACCTGGGCCAGCTCTGGCTCGAGATCAAGAGCATCGCGGGCCGGCGGCTGCTGCCGGCGTAGCGGTGCTGATTTCGGACGGCCCGCACTGACGATTTGTGCGGAGCGGGCGGGAGCCCGTGACCGAACCGGCTGATTTGTCGTTCGCGTTCCGCTGGCCCGCCTCTTGCTGCTGGACGTCCGCATGTCCGACTTCCGGGAGCGCCCACAAGTTCTCGTGGTCGACGACGAGAGCATCATCGCGCAGCTCATCGTCGACGTGCTGAGCGGCGAGGGCTACGACGTCGACATCGCTCCGCACGGGCTGGCCGCGCTCGAATGCCTGGAGCGCCGCACCTACGACCTGATCCTGAGCGACCTCCGGATGCCCGAGCTCGACGGGCTCGGGCTCTACCACGAGCTGCAGCAGCGCCGGCCGCATCTGCTGCGGCGCTTCGTGTTCATCACCGGCACCTCCGAGCACGCGGACTACCACGGATTCATCGATGAGCTGAAGGCGCCCGTGCTCACGAAGCCGTTCGACATGGCCGACCTGCAGCGCGTCGCCCGGGAGATGCTGAGCGGCCTTTGATCCCGGAGCCCGTCGGGCTCCTGACGCCGTCCCGGCCCTGACGATCCGCGGCCGGCCAGCGACCCTGAGGAATCGAGGACATTCACCAGGTTAGGCGACGGAGCCGGGTGGCATGGGCCATGCTCAGCTAAGGCCGACGACAACTAGGGGCCACGCCTCCCCGCAGATCTGGCGTGGTCGCCGGAGGGAAGCATGCAGAAGGCGTTGGCGATGTGGCTCCTGCTCGCGGCAGGCGGCGGGCAGCCGGAAGCGAGTCCGACCCAGGTGGTGCAATCGGCCACCGAACAGGTCTTGCAGGTCGTTCAGGATTCCGATGTCGCCGCGGCCGCGCCGGAGCGGCGGCGCGTGGAAGTGCAGCGGATCGCGGACCGGCTATTCGACTTCCCGGAGATGGCGCGCCGGTCGCTGGCCCTACACTGGCGC